>NZ_JBJZOK010000020.1:0-161066 GCF_047200615.1 Nocardia sichangensis | reverse complement strand
TGTCCGCCAGCCGGAAATTAGCTGACTAAATGTCCGACCCTCCACACGGGGAGTGAAAAGGCCGGAACCAAAAATATTTGGCACTGACATTCATCGACACACTATTGAGTTCTCAAAGAACACACGCACACACCATCGCCCGGTTTGAGCCGATTGATCGGTGAAGCAACTTTTCCAGCTTAGCTCAGCCGTGAACCCAGTTGCAAACTGAGGTCTCGTTCGAGCTAGTGTGACCGTCAGGCGCTCCTCGTCCTACCTCGTTTCCCTGGCCTCCCGCTCAGCGTTTCCGCTCAGCTTCTCGGCTCCGGGTCGGTGTCCGTGTCGCTCTGACTTGGAATAAGTTACGTGTCTGCGTGCACCATGTCAAATCGCCTGGTCAGCACGCATTTTCCGGAACGCTTTCGGTAACTCGCCACCGACCCGAACGCCGCGGCACTCAATCCGCGACGCCGACGCGCCTTACATCGCCACCGAGGGCCTGCAGCTGCTCGACGAAATTCGGATATCCGCGATCAATGTGGAAGACGTCGTGCACTTCGGTGGTCCCGTCGGCGACCAAGCCCGCGAGCACCAGACCCGCGCCGGCTCGAATATCCGACGACCACACCGGAGCGCTCGACAACCGCGGAATCCCACGGACCACCGCGTGGTGCCCATCGGTGCGCGCGTCGGCGCCGAGCCGGATCATCTCCTCCACGAACCGGAAGCGCGCCTCGAAGATGTTCTCGGTGATCATCGAGGTCCCGTCCGCGATCGACGCGAGCCCGATGGCCATCGGCTGCAAGTCGGTCGGGAAACCGGGGAACGGCAGGGTCGAGAAATTCACGGCGCGCGGACGCTCCGCCTGGACCACCCGGAAGCCGTCCTGCTCGAACGAAATGCGCGCACCCGCGGACCGCAGCTTGTCCAGCACCAGCGACAGGTGCTTGGGATTCACACCGGTGACGCGGATGTCGCCCAGCGTCATCGACGCGGCGATGCCCCAAGTCGCGGCGACGATGCGGTCCCCGATGACGCGGTGCGTGGTGGGCTCGAGCCGTTCGACCCCCTGGATGGTGAGCACCGACGTGCCCGCGCCGCTGATCCGCGCGCCCATCCGGACGAGCATGTTGCACAGGTCGACGATGTCGGGCTCGCGCGCGGCGTTGTCGATCACCGTCTCGCCCTCGGCGAGCACCGCCGCCATGAGGATGTTCTCGGTCGCGCCGACCGAGGGGAAATCCAGGCGGATGCGCGCACCCTGCAATTCGTCGGCCTTGGCGACCACACAACCGTGCTCGATCTCGCTGGTCGCGCCGAGTAGGCGCAGACCGGCCTGGTGCATGTCCAGCGGGCGGGAGCCGATGGCGTCACCGCCGGGCAGCGCCACGACGGCGCGCTTGCACCGCGCCATCAGCGGACCGAGCACGCACACCGACGCGCGGAACTGGGTCACCGCGGGGAAGTCCGCGTGATACTTCGGTTCGGCGGGCGTGGTGATGGCGACCACTCCGCCGTCGATGGTCACGTCGCAGCCGAGACCGCGTAGGACATCACCCATCAGCGGCACGTCGAGGATGTCCGGGCAGTTCGTGATCGTGGTGGTGCCCTCGGCCAGCAGCGCAGCGGCCATCAGTTTGAGGACGCTGTTCTTGGCGCCCCCCACCGTGACCTCACCGACGAGTCGATTTCCGCCGGTAACCAAAAACCGTTCCATGCCGCCTCTCCGCGTATTCGGCGCACTGTTGGTGCAAGGATAGTTGGGGCGGCGCACTCCGGTGCCGCCTCTCCACGACTCCCCTCGCCTCCGGACGTTTTCGCCGTTGGAGCGAGTGCCGCGGGATGGGCGTACTGCGATCGACGAGGTGGTCTCGTCACCTTGCCGGCAATACCCAGTGATCGCTCGGGTACTCGCCTCGGGTGCTACGCGATCAGACGCCCGGCCGTTTCCCGCCGGGCTTCCACAGGATATCGCCGCCGGGATTGGCGACCCGGCTCAGGATGAACAGCAGATCCGAGAGGCGATTGAGGTACTTGGCCGGCAGCGCGTTGGTGTCCTCCGGATGGCACTCGATCGCCGCCCAGGCCGAGCGCTCCGCACGGCGGGCGACCGTACGCGCGGTGTGCAGCAGGGCCGCCAGCGCGGTACCGCCGGGCAGGATGAACGAATCGAGCGCAGGCAGTCCGGCGTTGAACTCGTCGCACCACGCTTCGAGCCGATCGATGTAGGGCTGGGTGACCCGCAGCGGCGGGTACTTCGGCTCCGCGACCACCGGGGTGGAGAGGTCGGCCCCGGCGTCGAACAGATCGTTCTGTATCTGTCGCAGCACCGCGAGCATCGTTTCGTCCGGGCCGCCGAGGGCGATCGCGACGCCGATGGCGGCGTTCGTCTCATCGCAGTCGGCGTAGGCGACCAGGCGTGGGTCGGTCTTCGCGACCCGGGAGAAGTCGCTCAATCCCGTGGTCCCGTCATCGCCGGTCCGCGTGTAGATCCGGGTCAAATGCACGCTCACAGCACAACCCTAACGGGCGCGGCCTGCTCGGGCCGCCGATAGCCGTCGGACCGGGAACTACAGCCCCGGCATCCGGCGGGTGCGATCGGAGGGGCGGGACTCCACCCAGGAGAGGAAGGCGGTCAAAGAGTCGCGATCCAGGGCCAACTCGAAGTCGCCCGCGCGGTCGGACACCGCGATCACTGCGATGTCGTCGGTCATGATGTCGTATTCGTCGCCACGGGGACCGCGGCGATCGCCGATCTCGATGCCCTGACGCCGGATGGTGGAATCCGGGCCGAGTTTCAGGCTGGTGAGTTTGAAGAAGACGAGACGATCCTCGTCATAGCGGATCAGGCCGTGCCGCCACCCCTGACCGCCGCGGGCGGGCAGTACGCGCAGGATCGCGGCAGTTCCGCCGCGCCGCAACATGATCAGGCGGTAAGTCGAGGCCAAGGCGAGGAACACGAGCGTTAGCACCAGAATGATCAGCAGAACCATCCCGGTTTGCAATGCCGTACGTCCCTTCGCTCCGCCGCCGTGTCGTCCACGGCATTCGATTGGCGGTGTACCAGCTTCTCGTGGTTTCGCGGGCTTTCGCCCCCGAGCCCGATGCTGACACCGCGTGCGGTCATTCAATCACGGCCCCGAGTTTACAAATGCCCCGGCCGTGTCCGACTCGCCTGAAAGACGCTGTCGGCGGTGAAGGAAGCTTCACCGCCGACAGCGATCGTTCTCGATGACAGGTTGTTGCTAGGCGTTCGCGTTCTGCTCGACCGCGCGCACCCGAGCCTGAGCGGCTCGCTGCTGCTCCTCGCTGGCGTCGGAGTCGGCCAGCACCCGGCGGGCCTCTTCGACGTCCACCTCGTCGGCGAATTCCGCCGACTCGGCGAGCACCCGAACCGAGTTCGCGGTCACCGAGAAGAAGCCGCCGTGCACCGCGGCGACGACCCGCTGACCATCGGTGTCCACGATCGCCACGGTGCCGCCCTCGACCAGCTGGCCGAGCAACGGCTCGTGCCCGGCCATGATGCCGATCTGGCCCTCGGTGGTCTGCGCGCTGACGAACGTCGCCTGGCCGGACCAGAGCAGTCGTTCGACCGCGACGAGATCGACTGACATTTCCGCCATCGGTGACTACTTTCCGAGGATCTTCTTCGCGGCCGCCTCGACATCGTCGAGACCACCGCAGCTGTTGAAAGCCTGCTCCGGGTAGTTGTCGAACTCACCCTTGCAGACGCGGTCGAAGTCGTCGATGGTCTGCTCGAGCGGCACGACCGAACCCACCTGACCGGTGAACTTCTCGGCCACGATGAAGTTCTGGCCGAGGAACTTCTCCAGACGACGGGCGCGGCCGACGAGCACCTTGTCCTCTTCGGACAGCTCGTCCATACCGAGGATGGCGATGATGTCCTGCAGTTCCTTGTACTTCTGCAGGATCCGCTTCACCTCGTTGGCCACCCGGAAGTGCCGGTCGCCGACGATCGATGCCTCCAGGATGCGGGAGGTCGAGGTCAGCGGGTCGACGGCCGGGTAGATGCCCTTCTGCGAGATCGGGCGGGAGAGCTCGGTCGTCGCGTCGAGGTGGGCGAAGGTGGTCGCCGGAGCCGGGTCGGTGTAGTCGTCGGCGGGCACGTAGATGGCCTGCAGCGAGGTGATCGACCGACCACGGGTCGAGGTGATGCGCTCCTGCAGCTCACCCATCTCGTCGGCCAGCGTGGGCTGGTAACCGACGGCGGAGGGCATGCGGCCGAGCAGGGTCGACACCTCGGAACCGGCCTGGGTGAACCGGAAGATGTTGTCGATGAACAGCAGCACGTCCTGGTGCTGCACGTCGCGGAAGTACTCGGCCATGGTCAGGGCCGAGAGCGCGACGCGCATACGGGTGCCCGGCGGCTCGTCCATCTGTCCGAAGACGAGGGCGGTGTCCTGGAGGACGCCCATCTCCTCCATCTCCAGGCGCAGGTCGGTGCCCTCACGGGTGCGCTCGCCGACGCCGGCGAACACGGAGGTGCCGGAGAATTCCCGCGCGATACGGGTGATCATCTCCTGGATCAGAACGGTCTTGCCGACACCGGCGCCACCGAACAGACCGATCTTGCCGCCCTTCACGTACGGGGTGAGCAGGTCGATGACCTTGATGCCCGTCTCCAGGATCTCGGTCTTGCCCTCGAGCTGGTCGAACGACGGCGGCTTGCGGTGGATGCCCCACTGTTCGCCCTCGCGGCCGAGGCCGGGGGTGTCCAGGCAGTCGCCGAGGGCGTTGAAGACGTGGCCCTTGACCACGTCACCGACCGGCACCGAGATCGGCTTGCCGGTGTCGGTGACGGTGGCACCGCGGACCAGGCCGTCGGTCGGCTGCATCGAGATGGTGCGCACGATGTTGTCGCCGAGGTGCTGGGCGACCTCGAGGGTCAGGGTCTTGGCCACCGAGGTCAGGGTGATCTCGGCGTGCAGAGCGTTGAACAGCTCGGGAATGGCTCCGCGCGGGAACTCGACGTCCACGACGGGGCCGATGACCCGGACGACGCGGCCTGCGGCGCCGCCGGTCCGGCTCGTGTTGTCTTGAGTGACAGCTGCGGTCATTGGTGTTGGTTCTCTCCGTGTCGATGTGCGGCCTTCGAGGGGCCTTCTACGTGCCCGTCGCTCAGGCCGCTGGTGGCGCTCAGTCGCGGTCCGAGCTCGACGCCAGCGCGTTCACGCCGCCGACGATTTCGCTGATTTCCTGCGTGATCTGGGCTTGGCGCACCGAGTTCGCCTCGCGCTGGAGCACGCTCGCGAGTTCGTTGGCGTTGTCGGTGGCGGCCTTCATTGCGGTGCGCCGAGCCGCTGACTCGGATGCCGCTGCCTCGAGCAACGACGCGTAGATGCGCGTGTTGACGTACTTGGGCAGCAGCGCCGCCAGCAGCACATCGGCGTCGGGCTCGAATTCGTACTGCGCGTGGACGTCCGCGGTCGGTGAATCCGACACGATGTCCTCACCCAGGTCGAAGTTCTCGTCGACGTAGCTCACCTGGATCGGCGCCAACCGGCGCACCTCAGGGGTCTGCGTCAGCATCGAGACGAAGCGGGTGTACACGACGTGCAGCTCGTCGACACCGGCGATGTCACCCGTCCCGTTCGGAGCGGGCACCGCCCCGTCGGAGCCTGCCATGAAGGCGTCGACCAGGTGGTGGCACGCGGACGAAGCATCGGAGTACTTCGGCTGCTGCGAGAACCCGGTCCACGCCGACACGTACGAGCGATTGCGGAAGGCGTAGTACGTCAGGCCCTTGTTGCCCATGACGTAGAGCACCGGCTCTTTGCCTTCGTCACGCAAGGTGGTCATCAGCTCTTCCGCGCGCTTGAGCACGTTCGAGTTGTAGCCACCGCACATGCCGCTGTCACTGGTGATCACCAGCACGGCCGCCCGGCGCGGGTTGGCGCGCTCGGTCAGCAGCGGATGGGAAAGGTTCTTCGACGCGCTCGCCAGCTCGCTGAGGACCTTGGTGATCTCCTCCGCGTACGGCTTCGCGGCCGCGACCCTGGCCTGGGCCTTGGAGATGCGCGAGGTCGCGATCAGCTCTTGGGCCTTGGTGATCTTCTTGATCGAATTCACACCACGAATGCGGGAGCGCAATTCACGCAAGCTTGCCATCAGCGGTTCACACTCCCTTCATTCGCTGCGTGGGATGGGCGGCATCCGCCGGGCACGAGGTGGTCGCTGCCACCCTCGTGCCCGTCGCGCATGCCGCGGATCGAATAGCGCATTTGCCGACCCGCGTTACTTCTCGACGTGCTTGCGGGTCACCGACAGCGACTCGACCTCTTCGTGGTCGAGCTGGCCGGCTTCGGCCTCGTTGACCACGGGGGTGCCGTCGGAGGTGAGGAAGGTTCCCAAGAACTTCTTGGTCGCCGCCTCGACCTGCTCGGCCGTCTCGCCGGCGAGCACCTTGCCGCCCTCGATCGCCTTGAACACGTCGGCGGCGCTGCGGTGCAGCTCCTCGAGCAGTTCGGCGTTGAAGCGGCGGATGTCCGCGACCGGGATCGAGTCGAAGTGGCCACGGTCGACCAGGTAGATCGAGATGATCTGATCCTCGACCGGCACCGGCGAGTACTGGTCCTGCTTGAGCAGCTCGACCCAGCGGGCGCCGCGCTCGAGCTGAGCCAGCGAGGCCGCGTCCAGGTCGGAGGCGAAGGCGGAGAACGCCTCCAGCTCGCGGTACTGCGCCAGCTCGAGGCGCAGCGAACCGGCCACCTTCTTCATGCCCTTCGTCTGGGCGGCGCCACCGACACGGGAGACCGAGGTACCGACGTTGATCGCCGGGCGGACACCCTTGTTGAACAGGTCGGACTCGAGGAAGACCTGACCGTCGGTGATGGAGATGACGTTGGTCGGGATGAACGCCGAGATGTCGTTGGCCTTGGTCTCGATGATCGGCAGACCGGTCATCGAGCCCGCGCCCAGCTCGTCGGACAGCTTCGCACAACGCTCCAGCAGCCGGGAGTGCAGGTAGAAGACGTCACCCGGGTAGGCCTCGCGGCCCGGCGGGCGACGCAGCAGCAGCGAGATGGCGCGGTACGCCTCGGCCTGCTTGGTCAGGTCGTCGAACACGATGAGCACGTGCTTGCCCTGGTACATCCAGTGCTGGCCGATGGCCGAACCGGTGTAGGGGGCCAGCCACTTGAAGCCGGCGGAGTCGGAGGCCGGGGCGGCGACGATGGTGGTGTACTCCAGCGCGCCGTGCTGCTCCAGCGCGGCCTTGACGCCCGCGATGGTGGAGCCCTTCTGGCCGATGGCTACGTAGATGCAGCGCACCTGCTTGGTCGGGTCGCCGGTCTCCCAGTTGGCCTTCTGGTTCAGGATCGCGTCGATGCAGACCGCGGTCTTGCCGGTCTTGCGGTCGCCGATGATCAGCTGACGCTGGCCACGGCCGATGGCGGTCAGCGCGTCGATCGCGGTGATGCCGGTGGCCAGCGGCTCCTCGACCGGCTGGCGCTCCAGCACGGTGGCGGCCTGCAGCTCGAGCACGCGCTGTTCCTCGGACTCGATCTCGCCGAGGCCGTCGATCGGCTGGCCCAGCGGGTTCACCACGCGGCCGAGGAACTTGTCGCCGACCGGAACCGAGAGCACGTCACCGGTCCTGCGGACCTCCTGGCCCTCCTCGATCTCGGCGTACTCGCCGAGGATGACCGCACCGATCTCACGGTCCTCGAGGTTCAGCGCGACGCCGAGCACGCCGCCCGGGAACTCGAGCAGCTCGTTGGCCATTGCCGAAGGCAGACCGCTGACGTGCGCGATGCCGTCACTGGTGTCGGTGACCACACCGACTTCTTCGATGGAGGTCTCGGGGGTGTAGCTCTTGGTGTAGCTCTCGATCGCGCTACGGATCTCGTCGGAGGAGATCGTCAGCTCCGCCATGTTCTTCCTGCTCTCGCTGTCTGGGTCTGGAATGTCGGGGGTGGTGGAAGCGCGCTAGGTCAGGGCCCGGCGCAGCTTCTCCAGTCGGCCGAGTGCGCTGCCGTCGATCACGTCGTCACCGACGCGCACCACGACTCCGCTCAGCAGACTCGGGTCGACCTGGATGTGCACCGTGGTCGCCTTGCCGTAGATGCGCCGCAGCGACGCGGCCAGCCGGTCGCGCTGCTGCTCGCTGAGCCCGATCGCGGCGCGCACGTGCGCGACGATCTGATCGCGACGCGCCGCCGCGAGGTCGGCCAGCTCGTCGAAGGCGGCGCTGATGCCCGACCGCTGCCTGGTCACCACCTGCTCCGCCAGGGTCAGGGTGATGGGCTCCGTCTTACCGGCGAGCAGCCGGTTGACCAGCTCGCTCTTGGCCGAGGCCTGCTGCGACCGATCCGACAGTGCCTGCTCCAACTCGGGGTTGTCGCTGATGATCCGGCCGAGCCGGAACAGCTCGTCCTCCACCGCTTCGAGCCGGCCACGCTGGGCCGCCGACTCCAGCAACGCCTCCTGGCCGAGCAGCACCAAGGTGTCCACCAGGTCGGAGGTGCGCGACCAGTCCTGGGCCACCGCGGTGGTCAGCACTGCCAGCGTGGCAGCGCTGACCTTGCCGCCGAAGACCCGCTCGCACAGTTCCGCGCGCACGGAACCCGGCACCGACACGTCCGCGAGCGCCACACGCAGCGAACGCTGGTCGTCCAGCACGGCGACAACGGCGAACAGTTCCGAGCCCGTCGTGGCCGCAGCACTGTCGCTTCCGGTCAGAGCGGCCCGAAGCGCCTCCCGAGACCGGGCACTGGCCTCGCGGCTCGCTGCGTACATGCTTCTCACTTTCGCGTCGTTACCTTCCGACCCCGATGCCTGCGTCGGTCTGGTCGAGCTCGTCGAGGAACCGGTCGATCGAGGCGGCCTGCTTGGCCTCGTCCGAAACCGACTGCCCGATGATCTTCTCGGCCAGGTCGACGGCCGTGCGGCCGACCTCGTGGCGCAGCTCCGTCAGGATCTGCTGGCGCTGTGCTTCCAGCTGGGTGTGGCCCGCCGCGATGATGCGATCGGCTTCGGCCTGGGCCTCCGAGCGCATCTGCGCGAGGATCTCCTGGCCCTGGGTGCGCGCGTCCTCCCGGATGCGCGCGGCCTCGAGCCGGGCCTCGGCCAGCTGCTGCTGGTACTGCTGCAGGGTGAGCTGAGCTTCTTCCTGCGCGGCTTCCGCGCGAGCGATGCCGCCTTCGATCTTGTCCGAGCGCTCGTCGAGCGTCTTCATCAGGCGCGGGACCACGTACTTGTAGAACAGGGCCGCGATGATGACGACGCAGACGATCGACCAGACGATGTCGTACGTTTCGGGGATGAGAGGATTCACATCCTCTCCCTCCGCCGCCGCGAGCAAAACTGACTCGTACATCGGAATCAGAAAATGAAGCCGGCGACGAGACCGATAAGGGCGAGGGCCTCGGTGAACGCGATACCGAGGAACATGTTGGTGCGGATGGTGCCCTGCAGCTCAGGCTGACGCGCGATGCCCTCGATGGCCTTGCCGACGACGATGCCGACGCCGATGCCGGGGCCGATCGCGGCGAGACCGTAGCCGACGGCGCCCAGGCCCTTGAAGGTGCTCTCGTTCGTGGCGGCTTCCTGGGCCAGGTAAGCGAGGCTCATGAGTCTTCCATTCCCTTTCTGTTGCTCACCCGCCGGTCGGCGTGGTGTAGCAGGTTTTCCGGTAGTTGTGTCGGTCAGGTCAGTGATCGGCCGCGTGCTGTGCGAGTCCGATGTATACGGCGGTCAGCAGCGCAAACACGTAGGCCTGCAGGAAGATGACCAACAGCTCGAAGAGCGTGAATCCGAGTCCCGCGACCAGCGAGAACGGCGAGAACACCTTCATCCACGAGGTGGCGTCGAACAGGAAGAACCAGGTCGCGCTGAAGAACAGCACCAGCATGATGTGGCCGGCCAGCATGTTCGCCATGAGTCGGACGGTCAGCGTGAACGGACGCAGGATGAAGGTCGAGACGAACTCGATCGGAATCAGCAGCACATGCAGCGCGGGGGGAACGTTCGGAACGACGATGCTGCTGCGCATGTAGTTGAAGAAGCCGTACTTCCTGATACCGACGTAGTTGAACGCCAGGTACGCGATGACGGCCAGCACCAGCGGCATGCCGATTCGGGCGTTCGACGAGATGTTCAACCCCGGAACGACACCCGAGAAGTTCAGAAAGAGGACCGTGAAGAAGATCGTCGCGATCAGCGGGAAGAACTTCCGTCCCGTTTCCTTGCCGAGGACCTCGTCGCAGATCTGCTCTTTGACGAAGACCAGGCCGATTTCGGCGACATTCTGCAGGCCGCGCGGAACGATCCGGGGCGAGCGGAATGCCAGCACCATCACGACCGAGAGAACAGCCGTCATCAGAATGCGGATCAGCATCAATCGATCGAGTTCGAACGGCGTTCCCTCGAACAGCACAGCTGGAGGGAAGAAGTCGGTAAGCGACGGCGCGTGGAACTCGGCCGCCAGAGTGGTGACGCTCAGCGTTCTCTCCCGTGTTCGGGCCGCGGGTACGGTCATTCCCGCGGTTCGATCGGACATTGACGATCAATTTGGGTCGACTCAGGTCGGCTCGAAGTTCGTCAGCAGCTGTGCGGTGGTTCGAAATCCACCAGGCGTCTGTACGTGTGTCGGCGACATTCGTCGACATGCAGAACCGGAACACCCCTCGGAGCCCGGCACGGCAGTAAGCATAGCGGCCCATGCAGGGGATCTCGGCGGTGACCCCTCACTGATCCCCGACTTGGTCGCTTGCTTACCAACACTTTACCAAGTCATCTACGACAGCGTGTAGGGGGTGGGGGGTTTTTCGTTACTGGCGGGTATCGGACGTGGGTTCCGAGTCGGTCGTCGTCACGTACGGAACCTTCTGCCGGACAACGCCGTACGTCTCCGCACCGAGCACGATCACCAGGGCGCCGACCACGGTGAGGAACAACACGACCCGGTCGTAGAAGTCGAATCGGTGCAGGATCCCGACGACGATCAGCGCCACCAGGACCTTCCCCACCCAGCTGACCAGCATGACCAGCCCCGCGGTGCTCGGCGGCAGTTTCGCGCCGAACAGCACCACGGCCGCGGTGGTGAGGATGAAGCCGCCGCCGATCGCGGCGCCGAGCACCGCGCCCCACACGCCGGCGACACCCGAGACGGCCGCGCCCAGCGCGACCGACAGGACCACCAGCACGCCCAAGCCGATCAGTCCGTAGCGCAGCGCGGACCGCAGCGGCGCGTCGGGGCCGGGGACGGGTTCGGGTGTGAAGCTCACAGTCGCCGACTTTACCCGGACGCCGATCCGTCGCCCGCCGGGTCCCCACGCCGCAGCCCCGGAATAGCGGTGATCACCAAAGCGAAAACCAGCCCGCCCGCCATCAGCAACACGACCAGCCTGCGATCCATCAGCGAGGTGCCGACCGCGCCGAACGCGAGCACACCGACCCACAAATAGATCAACAACACCACGCGGCGATGGGAATGGCCGATCTGCAGCAAGCGATGATGCAAGTGCATTTTGTCCGGCGTCGAGAAACTGACGCCCGCGCGAACCCGTCGCACAATGGCGAGCAACAGGTCCAGCACCGGAATGAACATCACCGCGCCGACCAGCAACAGCGGAGAAAGCAGACCGACGATGTCGCGCGGACCGTATCCCTGCAGGGGGATTCGCCCCGAGGCGCCGGTCGAGACCGCGGCCAGCATCAACCCGATCAACATCGAACCGGAGTCGCCCATGAATATGCGCGCGGGCTGGAAATTGTGCGGCAGGAATCCGAGGCAGCCACCCGCGAGCGCGGCGGCGAGCAACGCGGGCGGGTAGGTGTCGACCGAGCCGCCCTGCTCGTTCATCAGACCGAGGCAGAACACGAAAACCGCCAGCGCGGCGATCAGCCCCAAGCCCGCCGCGAGGCCGTCCAAGCCGTCGACGAAGTTCATGGCGTTGACCAGGGTGACGGTGACCGCGACCGTAACGAGCCCGCCCTGCAATCCGTCCAGCACCACCGTGGTGTTGCTGAACGGATTGTAGATCACATACCAGCCCAATCCCATGACGGCCATCACGCCCGCCGCCGTCACCTGGCCCGCGAACTTCGTCAGCGCGTCGAGTCCCCAGCGGTCGTCGACGATGCCGACCAGCACGATGATCGTGGCTGCCACCAGCACGGCGATCGGGATGTTGGGTTTGTAGTCGAAGCCGCTGCGCAGCGCGGGCAGCTGGTGGGCGAACAGCACCGCGGCGACCACACCGATGTACATGCCGACGCCGCCCATCCGCGGAATCGGCTTGACGTGCACGTCCCGGTCACGCGGCACGGCCACCGCGCCGAAGCCGATCGCCAGCACCCGCACCCCACCGGTGGCCAGGAACGTCACCACCGCGGAGATGAGCAGCACGACGAGCAGCTCCCGGAGCGGGACGACGGCGCTCGAACCCATCATCCGAGCTGCGCGGCGCCGCTGAGCGCTTCCGGCGACATGCCGAGCACCTCGGCGATGTCGGCGACGGGCACCGCGCCCACGCGCAGGATGCGCGGCTGATCGGCGGTCAGGTCGACGATGGTGGAGGCGACCGCGTGTTCGGCCGGGCCGCCGTCCAGATAGACGCCGACCAGATCGCCGAGTTGATCGCGTGCCTCGGCTGCGGTCTTCGCCGGCGGCTGCCCGGACACGTTGGCGCTGGACACCGCCAGCGGGCCGACCTCGCGCAACAGTTCGAGCGCGACCGGGTGCAGCGGCATCCGCAACATCACCGTCCCGCGGGTGTCGCCGAGATCCCACGCGAGCGAAGGCGCTTGCTGCACAACCAGACTCAGACCGCCGGGCCAGAACGCCCGGATCAGCTCGCGCGCCTGCGCGCGCACCGAGAACACCAGGCCGTCGATGGTGTGCCAGGACCCGACGAGCACCGGCACCGGCATGTCCCTGCCGCGGCGCTTGGCCGCGAGCAACGAGCTCACCGCGGTCGAATCGAACGCGTCGGCGCCCAGCCCGTACAGGGTGTCGGTGGGCAGCACGACCAGACGTCCGGATTTCAGGGCGCTGGTGGCTGCGGACAGTCCCGCGGCGCGCGAGTCGGGATCCGCGCAGTCGTAGACGGTACTCACGGCAACCATCCTGGCATGCTCCCCCGCCTCTCCGCGTATTCAGGCCGTACTAGTGGGGTGAAACGAGAGTTGCGTTCAGGTCTTGCGCCGGGTGCCGAGCGAGTTCTGGGCGTGCCCGGCGAGTTACCCATGTGCTTACGAAATCAGTCGTCACGTGGGATGCGGCGGCTGTCGCCGCGCGTCGGGAGCATCCTCGAGGCGACTTTGCGGCTCGGTGCAATACGCGGCGCGCTCGCGATCGTCTCGAGTGCGGGCCTTGCAGTTGGCCAGCTCTACAGTGCCGCGCACGCCATAGTCGCCGAGGGCAAATCCCTCCGTTCGGCAGCGCACAGTGCCGTGCGGAGGCCGCGCCGATCCGTTGAGCCCAGTTCCCGGCATAGCGAACGATCGCGAATCGTCCCGCGCACGCCAGTGCGGCCGGAAAAGTCTCGGATCGCGCAGGGCATCGTCGTTGCTTCATCCGGCGGCACGTCGTCAGACGACGCTGTCATCAGAGGAATGGACGTGGTCGGCATCACGGGAGCCGGGAAAGACCACACGAATTCGGTTGCCCACGCGAGGAACCGCGCGGAAGACTCCCTCACGTGTGGGTGGCGGCGACGAAGCGGGGTTTGCCTGCCAAGTCGGGGTGTTCGACGACGTCGGTGAAGGCGCCGGTGGCGGTGAGGAGGGCGGCTACGCCGGAGCCGTTGGTGTCGTCGTGCTCGATGGCGGTGGCGCCGCCTGGGCGCAGCAGCCGGGTGATGTTCGGGATCATGCCGCGTATTACCGACAATCCGTCCGGGCCGCCGAACAAGGCGACGGACGGATCGTGCTCGGCCACTTCGGGGTCGAGACCTGCGCCCTCGGGGATGTAGGGCGGGTTGGACACGACGATGTCCACCCGGCCGTTCAGGTCGGTGAGCAGGCCGGGATCGGTGGCGTCGTCGGCGTAGAGGGTGATCGGGGTATCGCCCGCGGCGATCCGGTCGTCGGCGTTGCGCCGGGCCCAGACCTGCGCGGCGGGATCGAGTTCCACGGCGTGCACTTCGGCGTCGGGGCGCGCGTGCGCGAGGGCCAGTGCGAGCGCGCCCGATCCGGTGCACAGGTCGACGACGATCGGCGTGTGATCGTGCGGCAGCGCCTCCAACTGCGCCAGCGCCCAGGCGTACAGCAACTCGGTCTCCGGGCGCGGCACGAAGACGCCGGGGCCCACCGCGAGATCGAGCGCACCCATCACGGCCGTTCCAGTCAAGTGCTGCAACGGGATTCGCCGTGCCCGGCGGGCGACCAACTCGCGGTACTCGTCCAACTTGCCGGGCGGGACGAGCGGCGTCAGCACCAGCCTTGTCCGCTCCACGCCGAGGACGTGCGCGGCGAGATGTTCGGCGTCGGCCCGCGGGCTGTGCACCCCGGCGATCCGTAACGTCTCGATGGCGTCGTTGATGACGGGGCGCAGCGCTACTCGGCTCGTGGACATGACACCGACTCTGCCCGAAGGACGATCATTCCGCGGCCATACGCGCTTCGCGATCCGCCTTCCCCAGAGCGTCGAGCAGCGCGTCGAGTTCTCCGTCCAGCACGGCGTCGAGGTTATGCGCCTTGAAGCCGATCCGATGGTCGGTGATCCGGTTCTCCGGGAAGTTGTAGGTGCGGATGCGCTCGGAGCGGTCCACCGTGCGGATCTGGCTGGCGCGGCCCGCCGCGGCCTCCTGATCGGCCTGTTCTTCCGCCAGTGCCTGCAAACGCGCCGCGAGGACCTGCATGGCGCGCGCCTTGTTCTGCAGCTGGGAACGCTCGTTCTGGCAGGTGACCACGATGCCGGAAGGCAGGTGGGTGATGCGCACCGCGGAGTCGGTGGTGTTGACGCCCTGACCCCCCTTGCCGGAGGAGCGGTACACGTCGATGCGGAGATCGGACTCGTCGATCTGCACTTCTTCGATCTCGTCGGGTTCCGGGTAGATCAGCACGCCCGCCGCCGAGGTGTGGATGCGGCCCTGCGATTCGGTCACCGGGACGCGCTGCACCCGGTGCACACCGCCCTCGAACTTGAATCGCGACCAGACACCGTCGCGCGCCGCGTCGCGGCTCTTGATCGACAGCGTCGCCTCTTTGTATCCGCCCAGGTCCGACAGGGCGGCGTCGAGGATCTCGACCTTCCAGCCGTGGCGCTCGGCATACCGCACGTACATGCGGGCCAGGTCGGCGGCGAACAACGCGGACTCCTCGCCGCCTTCGCCGGACTTGACCTCGAGCACGACGTCGTCGCCGTCGTGCGGGTCGCGCGGGGCCAGCAGGTCGGCGAGGGCCTGTTCCAGTTCCTCGACCTGTCGTTCCAGATCCGGGATCTCCGCGGCGAACGCGGCGTCGTCGGCGGCGAGTTCCCGCGCGGCGGACAAGTCGCCGCGGGCCGTCTCGAGCTTGCGATAGGTGGCCATGACCGGGGCCAGCTCGGCGAATCGCTTGCCGACCCGGCGCGCGGCGCCCGCATCGTTGTGCAGCGACGGATCGGACAGCTGCGTCTCCAAGCCGGCGTACTCGGCCAGAATGTCGTCGATGGCGGACGGTTGCGTCACAGTGCTTCCTTCTCCTGGTAGCTGTCCATACAAAAACACCGACGCCCGGCCTGCGGGGCAGGACCGGGCGTCGGCGAGGAAGCTACTTGGCGTCGGCCTTCTTGCCGGCACGCTTGCCGTAACGAGCCTCGAAGCGGGCCACGCGGCCACCGGTGTCGAGGATCTTCTGCTTGCCGGTGTAGAACGGGTGGCACTGCGAGCAGACCTCGACGGTGATGTGTCCCGACTCCTTGGTGCTGCGAGTCTGGAAGGTGTTGCCGCAACCACAGACGACCGTGGTGTCGACATACGTCGGGTGAATTCCTGCCTTCATGGATGTCCTCTCGATTGTGGTCGCCGGGTCGCCCGCGCGAACGCGAAGCGTGAACCGGAACCGACTAGGCGGGAGCTCTGCTCACCTGAGCAGACGCAACGACCGTTCAGTATGCCAGAACTGCCGTTACGCTCCCAAAACGCCCCTGGCGAGTGGTTTGTTCCCACCCCAGGTACTCCCCCATCGTTCGCGCCCCCGGAAGTCCGGGCACGCGAATCCGCGCCACCTCCTGGACCCTGAAGTCGGGTAGTCCGCTACTCACGAATGTGAACGAATTCGTTCATAGAGTGGCAGACCTGGTGCACATCGGCGTGCCGAGACAGGAAGGAGACCCCGTGAACGTCCGGATCGCGGCCGCGATTTTCGTTCTGCTGTTTCTCTCGGTGGCCGTCGGTGTATCCGCGCTCCCCGCGAACCCGAACTATCCCGCGCCGAAGAACGCCGTGTACGTCCACACCTCGGAATCCGCCGCCCCCGATCCCGACGTCGGGCCCTGCGCGCTGATCATCGCTCTCCTCATCGGCGGCGCGGCCACGGTCGGCCTCGTATTCTTCGCTCCCCGGACGCCGAAAGGGTCCCGCATCAGCGGGACCCTTTCGGCCGTTGTCACGGCGCCGACCTGGCGCCGCTACTCACTCGTCGAGCGCGCCCGGCGCGGTCTTGCTCACCTGCATCAAGAACTCGAGGTTGTTCTTGGACTTCTTCAGACGGTCGATCAGCAGATCGATCGCCTGGTGCGAGTCCAGGCCGGACAGTACGCGGCGCAGCTTGTGCAGTACCCCCGCCTCGTCGGGGCTGAGCAGTAGCTCGTCCTTGCGGGTACCGGACGGGTTGACGTCCACCGCCGGGAACACCCGCCGCTCCGCGATCTTGCGGTCCAGCTTGAGCTCGGCGTTACCGGTGCCCTTGAACTCCTCGAAGATCACCGTGTCACCGGTCGAACCGGTCTCCACCATGGCGGTGGCGATGATCGTCAGCGAGCCGCCGTTCTCGATGTTGCGGGCCGCGCCGAGGAACCGCTTGGGCGGGTACAGCGCGGTGGAATCCACACCACCGGAGAGGATTCGGCCCGAGGCGGGCGAGGAGTTGTTGTACGCGCGCCCGAGCCGGGTGATCGAGTCGAGCAGCACGACGACGTCCTTGCCCATCTCCACCAGGCGCTTGGCGCGCTCGATGGCGAGTTCGGCGACCGAGGTGTGATCCGACGGCGGACGGTCGAAGGTCGAGGCGATGACCTCGCCCTTCACCGAGCGCTGCATGTCGGTGACCTCTTCCGGACGCTCGTCGACCAGCACCACCATCAGGTAGCACTCGGGGTTGTTGGTCGCGATCGCGTTCGCGATGTCCTGCAGGATCGTGGTCTTACCGGCCTTCGGCGGCGACACGATCAGGGCGCGCTGGCCCTTGCCGATCGGCATGATCAGGTCGATCACGCGGGTGGTCAGCTTGTTCTGCTGGGTCTCCAGCCGCAGGCGCTGGTTCGGGTACAGCGGGGTGAGCTTGCCGAATTCGGGACGGCGCTTGGCCGCCTCGACGTCGCCGCCGTTGACCGTGTCCAGCCGCACCAGCGGATCGAACTTCTGGCGCTGGTTGGACTGTTCGCCGTCGCGGGGGGCGCGCACCGCGCCGGTGATCGCGTCACCGCGGCGCAGGCCGTTCTTGCGGACCAGGTTCATCGACACGTAGACATCGTTCGGCCCGGCCAGGTAACCCGAGGTGCGGACGAAGGCGTAGTTGTCCAGCACATCGAGGATGCCCGCGACCGGCTGGAGGACGTCGTCCTCGCGGATCTCGAGCTCGCGGGTCTCGCCGCCACCGCCGCCGCCGTCGCGGTCACGCCCACGACGACGCTCCCGGAAGCGGCGTCCGCGCCGTCCGCGACCGCCCTCGTCGTCGTCGCCGCCGCGGCCACCCGCGCTGCCGTTCTGGCTCTGCTGGCCACGCTCGCCCTGGCCGCGCTCACCCTGGCCGCGCTCACCCTGGCCACGCTCACCCTGGCCACGCTCACCCTGGCCACGGTCACCCTGGCCACGGTCGCTCTGGCCGCGGTCGCGGCGGCGCTCGCCACCTTGCTCGGCGTCCTGCTTCGGTTCCTCGGTACGCGTCTCGGCCTGCGCGGTATCGGTCGCGGATCGCGCCTGGTCACGGCCGCGCCGCTGCCGACCGCGGCCACGCTGGCCGCTGTCTCGGCCGGACTCCTCGGTGGTCTCGGTCGCCGTGGACGACGCCGCCTCGGCGGCGGGCGCGGAATCGGCGGGGGCCGTCTTCGCCGGGGCGGGAGCCTCGCTGGGCGCGGCCGAAGCCGCGGGCGTCACGTCGAGGGTCGCCTGCTCGGCCTTGGCCGGCGCCTGCTCAGCGGGAGCGGCGGTCTTCGCGGGGGCGTCGGCCTTCGCGGGGGCGTCGGCCTTCGCGGGGGCGTCGGCCTTCGCGGTTGCCGCGGACTTGGCCTCGCTCTTGGCGGGCTTCTCCGCCTTCGCCGCCTTGCCCGCGGCCTGATTTTCCTTGATGGCGGCGATCAGATCGCCCTTGCGCATCCCGGAGGTGCCTCGGATACCGAGCTCCCCCGCGAGCGCACGCAACTGCGGCAACAACATTCCAGTCAGCCCCGATCGTGCGACGTCGGTGTGTTCGCTCATCTTCGAAATCTGTCCGGATTCACTATCGCGCTCGCCCGTCGGGTTCGATTCCACGCCGGGTGTCGCGAGCAGGTCCGTATCTGTCACGGAAATCCTTTCCTTCCCTCGATCGCCGTGTGCTGTTTCGAGGGTTCGTCCCGCAGCCCGGGCATTCTGCCGGACTGGGATGCGTCCGTCCGGGCGCTGTGTGCCGTATCACCTGCCCCGCCGGACCGGCGGCTTCTCCACCATTGGTGAAAGGTGGGGAGAGATCATTCCAGTTGCGCAGCTACGCAGCACCCCCATGGCCTGGAGGCTCGAGCCTGGAGCCTGCTGGAGCGATTGCCCTGATGAAGCACCGGCGTCTGATGCGCACGATGTACGGACCTGCCCAGAATAGCTGTCCATTGCGAATCTCGGCAAGACAGACTCGCCGTCAGTCGATCAGGACGCCTTCGGCGATTCCCGGCTCCACTACGCGCAGGCCGTCGGCCGCCGCCAGTTCGCGGAGTTCCGCGGGAAATTCGCTGGTCCCCAGGGCCAGGATGGTCGGTCCCGCCCCGGAGACGGTGGCCGCGATGCCCGCCGTGCGCAGGCGCGTGATCCAGGCGGTAGTCAGCGGTAGCGCCGGCGCACGCTGGGCCTGGTGCAGGCGGTCCGCGGTGGCGGGCAGCAGCAGGTCGGGACGCTGGGTGAGCGCCACCACGGCCAGCGCGGCGCGGCTGACGTTGAACGCCGCGTCGCCGTGCGGCACGACGTCGGGCAGCAGGCCGCGGGTGTGCGCGGTGGACGAGCGCTCCTCCGGGATCAGCACGACCGGGCGCAGCGCCGAATGCGCCTCCAGCCGCACCGCGCGGTAGACGCGACCGTGGTATTCCGTGCCCGGGGCCTCGTCGGCGGGGCGATCGC
Organism: Nocardia sichangensis; assembly: GCF_047200615.1. Taxonomy (NCBI): domain Bacteria; kingdom Bacillati; phylum Actinomycetota; class Actinomycetes; order Mycobacteriales; family Nocardiaceae; genus Nocardia; species Nocardia sichangensis. The sequence goes on along the minus strand of NZ_JBJZOK010000020.1, from coordinate 141,615 downwards.
TCTCGGTCCACGAGACCACGATCCCGCCGAGCACGCTGGCCGCCGCGTTGTCCGGATGCCCCTCGAATTCCGCTGCCAGCTGCACCAATCTGTCGGCAGGCGTGGCCGGCGCCGAGTCCAGCTTCGCGGCGAGGGCGCACCCGGCGGCAAGTCCGCCGACCACCGCCGAGGCCGAGGACCCGAGGCCGCGCGAATGCGGAATCACGTTGCGGCACACCACATCGAGGCCGTCGGCCCACACCCCGGCCGACTCCAGGCCGCGCTCGATCGCGCGGACCACGAGATGCGAAGGGCCCCAAGGCACATCGTCGGCGCCCTCACCCTCGACCCGGATGGTGAGCCCGGAATCGGTAGTGCGCACCTGGATTTCGTCGTAGATCCCCAATGCCATACCGAGCGAGTCGAACCCGGGACCGAGGTTCGCGGTGGACGCGGGCACCCGGGCGGTCACGGTCAGACCGGCGGGCAGCGTCGCGCTCATGACCTGGCTGTCGCGCGAATTCAACTCAGGCCAGCTCTAATTCGGCGGCGACCGCGACCGGATCGACCGAGATCGGCTGCACCTTGGGCATGCCCGACAGCGCGGTGTCGGGGTCTTTGAGACCGTTGCCGGTCACGGTGCACACCACGGTGAGCCCGGCATCCAGCCAGCCCTCCTTGCGTGCGGCGAGCACACCGGCCACGCTGGCCGCCGACGCGGGCTCGACGAACACGCCCTCGGTCGCCGCGACCAGGCGGTACGCGTCGAGGATCTCCTCGTCGGTGGCGGCGCGGAAAGCGCCGCCGGACTGCTCCTTGGCCTCGACCGCGCCGTTCCAGGAGGCGGGCGCGCCGATCCGGATCGCGGTGGCGATGGTCTCGGGATCCTTCACCGGGGCGCCGTTGACCAGCGGGGCCGCGCCCGCCGCCTGCACGCCGAGCATGCGCGGCAGCCCGCCGGTGACGCCGTCGGCGTAGTACTCCCGGTAGCCACGCCAGTAGGCGGTGATGTTGCCCGCGTTGCCGACGGGAAGGGCGTGCACGTCGGGGGCCTTGCCGAGCACGTCGCAGATCTCGAAGGACGCTGTCTTCTGGCCCTCGATGCGGGCCGGGTTCACCGAGTTCACCAGTCCGATGCTGGGGAAGTCAGCGGTGACCTTGCGGGCGAGTTCGAGGCAGTCGTCGAAGTTGCCCTGCACCTGGATGATCTTCGCGCCGAGCATCACGGCCTGGGCCAGCTTGCCCATCGCGATCTTGCCCTGCGGAATCAGCACTGCGCAGCTCATGCCCGCGCGGGTGGCGTACGCCGCGGCGGATGCCGAAGTGTTGCCGGTGGACGCGCACAGCACCGCCTTCTGGCCGCGGTACTTGGCGTCGGTCATCGCCATCGTCATGCCGCGGTCTTTGAACGAGCCGGTCGGGTTCAGGCCCTCGACCTTCAGGTAGACCTCGCAACCGGTGATCTCGGACAGGTGCGGCGCGGGCACCAGCGGCGTTCCGCCCTCGTACAGCGTGACCGGCTCCCAGTCGGCCGCGCCGGCGAGCCGGTCGCGGTAGGCCGCGATCAGGCCCGGCCAGCGGGAGTGCACCCCTGCCTGTGGCGCGACGCCGGTCGTGTGCCCGCCCGTCTCCCGGCCGCCGCCCCTCATGGAGTCGTTGCGCGACGCTGTGGTCATTCTTCGGTGCCTTCCAATCTCAGAACGCTGGTCACGGATGTGACGGATGCCATTCCCGCCAGTGCGGCCACGGTGTCCGCGAGCGCCGACTCCACGGCGTGGTGGGTCACCACGACCAGGCGCGCACCCGAGCCGTGCCCTTCTTGACGGACGGTCGAAATGCTCACCCCGTGTTTGGCGAATTCGCCCGCCACCGCGGCCAGGACTCCAGGACGGTCCTCGACTTGCAGGTTCACGTGATAGCGGGTGGGCGTATCGCCGATCGGCGCGATCGGTAGCTCAGCATAAACCGATTCGCCGGGAGCGCGACCCCCATAGAACTTGTTCCGTGCCGCCATCACCAGATCGCCGAGTACGGCCGACGCGGTCGGAGCGCCGCCCGCGCCCTGCCCGTAGAACATCAGCCGCCCGGCGTTCTCCGCCTCGACGACCACCGCGTTGAACGCACCGGTCACCGCGGCCAGCGGGTGCTTGCGGGGGATGAGCGCCGGGTAGACGCGCACCGAGACGCGCTCTTTGCCGCCGTCCTCCGGTCCGGGCTCGCCGGGACCCGCGTCCACCCGCTCGCAGATGGCCAGCAGTTTGACCGTGCAGTCGAGCGCGGAGGCGGTTTCCAGATCCTCGGCGGTGATCCGCGAGATGCCCTCGCGGTAGACATCGGCGGCGGTGACCCGGGTGTGGAACGCCAGCGAGGCGAGGATCGCGGCCTTGGCCGCGGCGTCGTAGCCCTCCACGTCGGCGGTCGGGTCGGCTTCGGCGTAGCCCAGCCGGGTGGCCTCGGCCAACGTCTGCGAGTAGTCGGCGCCGGTCTCGTCCATCGCGGAGAGGATGAAGTTGGTGGTGCCGTTGACGATGCCGACGACCCGGTTCACCCGGTCGCCCGCCAGCGACTGGATCAGCGGGCGCACCACGGGGATGGCGCCCGCGACGGCGGCCTCGAAGTACAGATCGGCGCGACTGGCTTCGGCCGCGGCGGCGAGCTCGCCGGTGTAGTCGGCCAGCAGCGCCTTGTTCGCGGTCACCACGGATTTGCCCGCATTCAGCGCGGCCAGGATCAACCGGCGCGGCGGATCGATGCCGCCGATCACCTCCACCACCAGGTCGACGTCGTCGCGGGCGACCAGCGCGTCCGCGTCGGTGGTGAGCAGGTCCGCGGGGATGCCGCGGTCGGTGTCGAGGCTGCGCACGGCCACCCCGCGGAGCACCACCGGCGCGCCGACGCGGGAACGCAGGTCCTCGGTGTGCTCGCGCAGGATGCGCACGACCTCGGTGCCCACATTGCCCATGCCGAGGACCGCGACCCCGATCGGGCGATCGGTCCCCCACACGCCGTTCTTCGCGTTGGCCGTCACGCTTCCACCTCCAAGCTGAGCAGGTCCGCCACCGTCTCCCGGCGCAGTATCAGGCGCGGCTGTCCGTCCCGCACCGCGACGACCGCGGGACGGGTCAACTGGTTGTACCGGCTGGACATCGAGTAGCAGTACGCGCCGGTGGCGGCGACGGCGATCAGGTCGCCGGGGCCGACGTCGGCGGGCATCCAGGTGTCCCGGATGACGATATCGCCGCTCTCGCAATGCTTTCCGACGACGCGCGCGACCACCGGCCCGGCCTGCGACGACCGCGAGACCAGACGGCAGTCGTAGTCGGCCTGGTACAGCGCGGGCCGGATGTTGTCACTCATGCCGCCGTCGACACTCACGTACCGGCGGCGCAGACCGCCGTCCAGCGAGACGTCCTTGATGGTGCCGACCTCGTAGAGCGTCACCGTGCCGGGCCCAGCGATGGCGCGGCCGGGCTCGACAGCGATCGTCGGCGTGGGCAGACCCGCGCGTTCGGCTTCGGCTGCGACCAGTTCGCGCAGGCTCGCCGCGAACCGGTCCAGCGGCGGCGGGTCGTCCGACGGAAGATACGAAATGCCAAGTCCGCCACCGAGATCCAGCGTCGCGATCTGTGCGGTGCGCTCAATGCCGAATTTGTCGATGGCCTCGCGGAGCAGGCCGAGCATGCGCCGCGCGGCGATCTCGAAGCCGTCGATCTCGAAGATCTGCGAGCCGATGTGGCTGTGCAGGCCGACCAAGCGCAGGTTGTCGGCGTCGAAGACGCGCGCGAGCGCCTCCATCGCGTCGCCGCCCGCGATCGAGAAGCCGAACTTCTGGTCCTCGTGCGCGGTCGAAATGTATTCGTGGGTGTGGGCTTCCACCCCGACGGTGACCCGGACCAGCACGTCCTGCACCACGCCCGCGCGGCTCGCGACGGCCTCCAGGCGCTCGATCTCGATGAGCGAGTCCACCACGACGTGGCCGACGCCCGCGGACACCGCGGCTTCCAGCTCGGCGACGGATTTGTTGTTACCGTGCAGGGCGATTCGCTCCGCGGGGAAGCCCGCGTGCAACGCGACGGCGAGTTCGCCGCCGGAGCAGACGTCCAGCGAGAGGCCCTCGTCCCGGATCCAGCGGGCGACCTCGCCGCACAGGAACGCCTTCGACGCGTAGTGGACTCGCGCGTTCGCCCCGAACGCGCGGACCATGTCGCGGCAGCGGGAACGGAAGTCGTCCTCGTCCACCACGAACAGCGGGGTGCCGAACCGCTCGGCCAGCTCGTACACCGGCACGCCCGCCAGGTGGACCACGCCCGCGTCGTCGCGGGTCGCGTTGCGCGGCCAGACGTTCGCGGGCAGGTCGATCATCTGCCGCGGATCGCTCGGGCGCTCAGACAGATTCGGCGCATGCGGAATCTCGGCATGCCGGGGACCGGCGGGATGCGCGCTCATAATTCCACCTCGCTGCGCTCGCTCAACTTCGCTTCCTTCCTCGCTCTGGTCGACCGGACGGTCACATGCGCTCCGGCGCGCTGACGCCGAGCAGGCCCAAGCCGTTGGCCAAGACCTGGCGCGTGGCGTTGACCAGAGCGAGCCTGGCCGCGTTCGTCGGCGAGACGGGATCGTCGCCGAGCGGCAGGACGCGCAGGTTCTTGTTGGTCTGGAAACGGTGGTACGCGCCGGCCAATTCCTCCAGGTAGCGGGCTACCCGATGCGGTTCGCGCAAGCTCGCCGCACCGCTCACCACGCGCGGGTATTCGCCGAGGGTGCGGATCAGCTCGCCTTCCTCGTCGGCCGACAGCAGCGCGAGGTCGGCGGCGACGGAGTCGTAATCGAACTCGGCGGCGTTGCGCGCGATGGACGCGGTCCGCGCGTGCGCGTACTGCACGTAGTAGACCGGGTTCTCGTTGCTCTGACTGGCCCACAGGTTCAGATCGATGTCGATGCTCGAGTTCACCGACGAACGCACCAGCGAGTACCGCGCCGCGTCCACGCCGATCGCCTCGACCAGGTCGTCGAGGGTGACCACGGTCCCAGCGCGCTTGCTCATCTTCACCGCGACGCCGTCACGCAGCAGGTTCACCATCTGCCCGATCAGCACCTCGACCGTGGCCGGGTCGTCGCCGAACGCGGCCGCGGCGGCCTTCAGCCTGCCGATGTAACCGTGGTGGTCGGCGCCGAGCATGTAGATGCACAGGTCGAAGCCGCGGGCCCGCTTGTCCTGGAAGTAGGCGATGTCGCCCGCGATGTAGGCGGCTTTGCCGTCGCTCTTGATGACCACCCGGTCCTGGTCGTCACCGTATTCCGAGCTGGCGATCCACCAGGCGCCGTCCTTTTCGTACAGGTCGCCGGAGTTCTTCAGCCGCTCCACGGCCTGCTCGACCGCGCCGGAGGCGAACAGCGAACTCTCGTTGAAGTAGACGTCGAAATCGGTGCCGAATTCGTGCAACGACTCCCTGATGTGCGCGAACATCAGCTCGACGCCCTCGGCACGGAACAGCTCGAGGCGCTCGGCCTCCGGCTTGCTCAGCACGTCCGGGGTGGCGGCCACGATCTTGTCGGCGATCTCGCCGATGTAGGCGCCCGCGTACCCGTTCTCCGGGGTCGGCGCGCCGGTGGCGGCCGCCGCCAGGGAGGCGGCGAACCGATCGATCTGCGCGCCGTGGTCGTTGAAGTAGTACTCGCGCACCACGTCCGCGCCCTGCGCGGCCAGGATGCGGCCAAGCGCGTCGCCGACCGAGGCCCACCGGGTGCCGCCCAGATGCACGGGACCGGTCGGGTTGGCCGAGACGAACTCGAGGTTGATCCGGGTGCCCTTCAGGGTCTCGGCGGTGCCGTACGCGGCGCCCGCGGCGAGCACCCGCTCGATGATCGCGCCCTGCGCGGAGGCCGCGAGACGGATGTTCAGGAAGCCGGGTCCGGCGACCTCGGCGGCGGCGACGCCGTCGGCGGCGGCCAGCGCGTCGGCCAGCCAGGTGGCCAGATCACGCGGCTTGGTTCCGGCGCGCTTGGCCACCTGCATCGCGACATTCGTGGCATAGTCGCCGTGTTCGGGGTTGCGGGGACGCTCCACGGTGACCTCGTCGGGCAGGACCGCGGGGTCCAGTCCACGTTCGACAAGCACCTTCGCCGCGGTAGAGCGAAGGAGATCTGCAAGGTCAGCTGGAGTCACGAGTCTCTATCCTATGGTCTTGGCGGGTGTGCACCTCGGGTGGGCACTGCGCAGCCAGCGGATCCATCCACGTCGAAAGAGCACACTGAGCGATGCCTAGCAGTCCCAGCGCCAAATCGGCCAAGGCCGCCAAGGCCGCGGCGAAGTTGTCGGCTCCCCGCAAGCGGGGCGGGCAAGGACAGCTTCCGAAGAAGAATCGCCAGGTTCCCTGGTTGGCCATCGGCGCGGCCGTAGTAATCATCGCATTGATCGGCGCGCTGGCTTACAGCCTGGTCCCCAAGTACCGGGAGAAGGCCGACCTGGAGAAGTACACGCCGAGCGCGCAGAAGAAGGACCCGTCCGACGGGATCGCGGGCGTGGTGAAGAAGGAATACCCCGCCGGGCTGCACATCAACTCCAGCCAGCGCGTGGCCTACGACCAGGCTCCGCCGTTCGGCGGCCCGCACGACCAGTCGTGGGCGACCTGCACCGGCGTGGTCTACAACAAGCCGATCCGGGTGGAGAACGCGGTGCACTCGCTCGAGCACGGCGCGGTGTGGATCACCTACAACCCGGACAAGGTGAACGCCGACGGCATCGCGACGCTGAAGGCGAAGGTCGAGGGCAAGCCGTACACGTTGATGTCGCCCTACCCCGGCCTCGACTCCGCCGTCTCCTTGCAGTCCTGGGGGCACCAGTTGAAGCTGGACAGCCCCGACGACAAGCGCGTCGGCCAGTTCATCACAGCTCTGCGGCTGAACAACTACACCTATCCCGAGGTCGGCGCGGACTGCTCGACGATCGTCTTCGACACCGACAACCCGCCGCCGTTCGATCCCACGCCGCCCGGACCCGACGCGGTGCCGATGGACGGCAAGGGCTTGCAGCAGGACCAGACCGAACTCGGCGGCATGCCCGGTGGTCTGCCCGGCGTGCCCGGCGTGCCGGGTCTTCCCGGACTTCCGGGTGTGCCCGGCGCTCCGGTGCCCGCGCAGCCCGCGCCCGCGCAGCCCGCTCCTGGCGCGGGGCAGTAGTGGCCGGCGATCAGGGAGGCGTCGAGTCCGGGGGGCGCGAAGCATCCGCCGGTTCCGGCGCTCCTGAAGTCACCGCGTCCGGCACTCACGACGCCATCGGACCCGACGGTCGCAAGGCGCGCGGATCCGGCAATCGCAAAACCGCTGGGTCCGGGGATCGCGCCGCGTCCGCAGGGTCCGGCACTCCCGAATCCGCCGATCGCAGCGCCACCGGGTCCAGCGAACCGACGACAGCCGCCGGCACCGGAGTCACCGAGTCCGGCGATCTCCAAGCCGCCGGCTCCGGCGATCGGGCAACAGCCGCAGGGTCCGGTATCGAGGAAGCCAGCAGGCCCGAGAGTGTCGGATCCTCGAGATCGGGCGATCGAAGGGCACACGTCGAATCCGACAGCGAAGCATCCGCCCGGTCCTCCTCGCCCGAAGCACCTGCCGGATCGGGCGATCGCCGAGCTACCACATCCGAACGCGAAGCATCTGACGGATCCGATGACCGCGAAGCATCCGGCGTCGGCGGACAGTTCCGCCGCCAGCGCACCGCGCTGCTGATCCTCGGCATCATCGGCGCGATCCTGATCGGCTTCGCGATCGGCGTGCTGGCCCGGATTCCGCTGAACGGTTCCACGGAGCCGGACCCGGGCCCGGTGGACGTCGGTTTCAGTCAGGACATGTCGGCGCACCACGCCCAAGCCGTCGAAATGGCGGGCGTGCTGCTGGTTCGCTCCACCGACACCGAGGTACGCCGCCTGGCCTACGACATCCTCACCACCCAGCAGAGCCAGATCGGACGCATGCAGGGCTGGTTGCAGCTGTGGGGCGAGCCCGCGCAGAGCGTCGACGGGTTCATGGGCTGGATGACCGAGCCGATGGGCGGCCACGATCATTCCGGTGCCGACATGCCACACCACTCCGGGCCGGTGTCCACCATGCCCGGCATGGCCACCCCCGCCGAACTCGCCGCGCTCCGCCAGGCCACCAGCCCCAAGCTGGACACGATGTTCCTGCAGCTCATGCTGCGTCATCACCAGGGAGGGTTGTCGATGATCGACTACGCCGCCCAGCACGCCGACACCACGGCGGTGCGCACCCTCGCCGAAACCATGGCCACCACCCAACGCGGCGAATCCGACCTGATGACCACCATGCTCACCGCCCGGGGCGCCGCCCCCCTCCCCTGACCCGAAACCCCGCCGCCGTCCGCCCTTTTTGGCGGACGGCCGCCGATACGATAGGCTGACCCAGCCCGATCGGACCGCCATCCCGGCCCCGACCGAGCCCTATCCCGCCCTCGTAGCTCAGGGGATAGAGCGTCTGCCTCCGGAGCAGAAGGCCGCAGGTTCGAATCCTGCCGAGGGCACAACGCGAAGGCCCCTGACCAGCCGGTCAGGGGCCTTTCTCGTTAACAGTCTCAACCTCATGGGCGAGAAGTGCTCAGTCGACGCTACGACAGATGGGCTGCCCGTCGTCGCGCGGTCCGATTACTCGTAGTGATAGCGGCAGGAGATGATCACGACCGCATCGTCCTCGATCGCGTACACGATCCGGTGTTCCTGGGTGATGCGGCGCGACCAGTAGCCAGCCAGGGTGTGCTTCAACGCTTCCGGCTTACCGATGCCTTCGTAGCCGTTACGTTTGATGTCCTCGATGAGGGTATTGATCCGGCGCAAGATACGCTTGTCGTTGCCGAGCCACCACTGGTAGTCGCCCCAAGCGGAATCGGTGAATGTCAGTTTCACTCGGCCACCCTGCGACGGGATGCATTGCGCTCGGGGGTAACTTCTTCGTCGTCTTCGTGCTCACCTGGGTCCGCCAGTTCCCGAGGTGTGGCACCGCCGCCCCGATGTTCCGCTATTGAACGTTCGAGATGTCGCGCATTAGCCGGATTACCGAGAAGGTACGCGGTCTCCTTCAGCGCTTGGTATTCACTCAGGGCGACCACCACGGCAGGTTCGTGCCCGGCACGGGTGATCACCACTTCTTCTAGGTCTTCGGTGGCGCTGTCGAGAACCGATGCGAGGTTCGCTCGCGCCTCGGTGTAGTTCATCGGCTTCATATTCCCAATGTACAGGATCCTGTACAGACAGGAACCGCAGTTATTCGGATCACCGATAGCGCGTTCGCAGCTACGCATCTCGATGGAGGGCGACCACGCGGCAGCGTCGTGCGAGCAGTCGACCGGGTGGCCCCGCGGGCCGGGGCTCCTACCATCGAGCCGCCCACGGCCGCCGGACCTTCCCCTTCTCGGTCTTCGTCCCGTCCTGCTCGAGCGCCGACACGAGGTCGTCCAGGTGCTTGCGTGAGCTTCTGTACCGGGAGCCCGCCGTACCGTTCTCGCAGGGGCGCGAGGTTGTACCGGTATCCCGCCGGCGTCGTGCGCCGAGCCCAATGCAGGCTGCCAGCCAGTCTTGACAGACCTCCTCAACCGTCACGTCCTTGCGCGGTACGAAACGCCGGACGCGGCTTCCGCCATGAACTTCGGGGTCCACGTCGTAGCCGACGCAGCGGCGCAGGTTCTGAATCCACCGGTCGACCAGCGGGTTGCGGGGTGAGCCGTCCGAGCACAGCTTGCCCTCGGCGTCCTTCGCGCCGTCTTGGTTGATCGACCCGTAGGACGGCATGGTGAGCGTGACCGGCGACCGGCATCGCCTCATCTACACGACACAACTGGAACGGTGGATATGACCGACGCAAACCGCCTGGCCCCGCAGACTTCCGAACCGCTCGAGTTCGTCACCGACCTGCTTGGAGACATCGGACGCCCTCGACTCGACTTGCGAACACTCACCGATCCACGCGAGGCCGCTCACCTCATTGCCAAAGAAACTCGGTCGCGGATCACTGCCGTTCTCGACAAGTTCGGAGGAACGCCGATCGTGCTGCTGAGCGGCGGCGTCGATTCGATCTACGTCACAGCCGTCGCGGTCGCACTCGGCGCGAAACCGACAGCGGTCACGATCTTGACCGAAGGCCAATCGGACGAACGGAACGCAGCAGCCGCGGCCGCAGCCCTCGGCCTAAGGCATGACCTCATCCGCCTGACACCACAAGAGATCAGCCAACTGGCTCGTGACACTATGCGGCGACTTGGCACGTCGGAACTCTGGGAGGTAACCGCAGGCATCCCGATACTCGCCGCTCGTAGAAGCTTCGACAAGATCGCACAACTTGGCCCGATCTTGAACGGTAGCGGCGCGGATGCAATCCTCGGTGGCGGCAAGCGACTCACCCATCCAGTGGCGTCGCTCGACGCGAGGGACGAGCTCGACCGAATCATTCGAACGGAGTCAGCCGCGAACTTCAGATATGACCGGCTCGTTCCACACTTCTATCCAGCGCTGCTGGATGAGTATGCCGATCGGCTTGTTCATGTATTCCAGACGGTGCGGTGGTGGCAGATCGCCGAACGATTGGCTCCCCCAGCACTTTTCGGATCGCGCGACGGTATGACTGTTGACAAACTCGCCCTCCGCTTGGCGTGTGAAGAAGAGCTTCCACCAGGAGTGAAGCACCTTGCCTGGGCAGTGAAGTCGCCAATCCAGCGTTCATCCGGCCTAATGTCCGTCCTCGCGACTGCCGCCCGGTCGTACGCCGCCAACCTTCCAGGAGCACGGACCTACTCAGATCCCATGACCGAGGACGCCGAAGCCGTAGCAACACGCTTGTACCTCTCGATCCTGGAGAACAGCTAGCGGCACCGCTCCAAGATTCGCCCACGAGGTTCCGCTGTAGAGCGCTCGAGGTGTCGCGCGTCAGCTGGGTTGCCGAGAGGGTACGCGGTCTCCTTCAGCGCTCGATATTCGCTCAGGGCGACCACCACGACAGGTTCGCGCCCGGTACGTGTGATCACCACTTCTTCCAGATCCTCGGCGGCGCTGTCGAGAACCGATGCGAGGTTCGCTCGCGCCTCGGTGTAGTTCATCGCCTTCATGCTCGTAAGGTACGAGATCCTGTGCAGATGGCGCCGAAGTTATTCGGATCACCGATGCGGCCGCATCAGTGGGTGGTCTCGCGGTGCCGGGGCTCCTACCATCGAGCCGTGCTGAGATCGTTGGCCGCCATCGTCGTCGGCGCGGCCCTAGTCATGACCGCCGCCTGCGCGCATTCGCGTGCCAGTGGACCCGATGATCCGCACCGCGTCCTGGACTACGCGGGCGCGCAACGCCACTACCTCATCCACCGTCCGGCGGGTTCACCGCAAGGCAGGCTCGCGGCGGTTCTGGTCTTCCACGGTGGTGGCGGTAGCGCCGGGTACATGGCGAACAAGAGCGGTTTCGATCGGCTGGCCGACGCCAATGGATTCATCGCGGTCTACCCCGAGGGGATCGGCAGGTCATGGAACGACGGCCGGGGTGCCGACACACGCGCGGGCGCAGCGGATGTCGATGATGTCGGGTTCGTCTCGGCGCTGATCGACCACCTGGTCGCCGCCGACGAGGTCGATCCGGCTCGGGTGTATGCCACCGGGATGTCCAACGGGGGCATGTTCACCCAGCATCTGGGGTGTCACCTGAGCGCCAAGCTGGCCGCGATCGCGCCGGTGGCTGGTCCACTTCCCACCGCGGACGAGACGAACTGCGCACTCGCGCATCCACTTCCGGTGCTGGAGATCCATGGCACCGCCGATCCGATCGTCCCGTACGAAGGCGGTGTCGTGCGGGTGACGTCGGGCAATCACGGCCGCACGGGCACCGGCCCGGTCTTGTCGGTGGCGGCCACGCAACAACTGTGGCGCGGGAAGAACGGCTGTCCACCGCCGAACGCCAGTGAGTTGCCCGCACGCGGCGACGACGGGACCTCAGTAAAGATCGAGACGGCGCTGTGCCCGGACGATGTCGGCGTCGTCCTCTACACGGTCACCAACGGTGGCCACACCTGGCCGGGCGGCGAGCAGTATCTCCCCAAGGCGTTGGTCGGCGCGGTGAGCCGCCAATTCGATGCTTCGGAGATCATCTGGCAGTTCTTCGCCGCCCACTGAATGGGTCGCGGGACACACCTGATTCGAATCGACAGGACGCTGGTACGGGCGCGGATGCCGAGAACTCCCGGTGGTCGACACCCGATCGCCCGTCTTTCCAGCACCGGGATTGCAGGCACTTCGAATGCTAGCCGCTGCAATGATTACGAGCCCCGGGCTTTGCCCGAGGCTCGTGGTCGGCTGCGGTGACTCCTATGGTCGGACGAACTCGCCGTCGGCCACACCTGCGGTGAAGGTGTCCCACTCGCCGGGGGCGAAGACCAGCGCCGGGCCCATCGGGTTCTTCGAGTCGCGGACGCCGACCAGGCCTCCGGCCAGATAGGCGACCTCGACGCAGTCTGCTCCACCTTGGCTGCGGCTCGACTTGAACCAGCGCGCTCCGGATAAGTCAACGTTCACAATCGAACTCCCTTGCTATCTGTCGCATCAGGTCGCGGCTCGGGCGGGCGTCTGGACTAGCCCGCCGAAGCAGCGCAAATGCCTCCCGAAATTTCAGCACATCCACTCGTCCTTCAAGGTACGCGCTGCCGGTGTAGTTCTCGCAGTAGACGATGGGCGGCTCCGTCAGCTTGCCGCGAACATCCTGAGCGAAGTCCAAGATGGTGAAAGGCGGTAGGGCTGCTCCGAGCGGAAGTCCGGTATGGAACGGCAGAATTCGGATTTCGACATTTTCGAGTGCGCACATATCCGCGATATGTCGTGACTGTGCGGCCATCACGCGCCGATTGCCGACTACAGTGCGCAGCACAGCTTCGTGCAGTACGAAAGATGCTCTGGTGGGCTGACGCGAGCGTGTGAGGAGGCGCTGCCTCTGAGCACGAACCTGGATACGACGCTCCAATTCTTCTTCACTGTCGTTTGTGAAATAGAGCCGGTCGATAGCCCGTGTGTAGTCCGGAGTTTGCAGCAGGCCAGGTATCAGTAAGGGCTGGTATGTCGCCAATGCTTCTGCGCCCGCTTCCAACCCGACGTACAGGTTGAACCACGCCGGGATCAGATCTCCGTAGGTGTGCCACCACGACTTCGCGGGTGTCTGCTCCGCGAGTCCCGTGGCGACGGCGGTCCTCTCCTCGTTGAGCCCATAGATCTCGCAGAGCCCTGACACGTCCCGAGTCCTGACCCTGTCCGTCGAGCCGCGCTCCAGGCGGCTCAACGTCGACTTGTGCCACTCCATCAAGGAGGCAGCCCGTTCCAGCGTGAATCCAGCTCCTTCACGCGCCTCCCTCAGATATCGGCCGAGTTGCCTACGCGGCAGTGTGCTGCCCGTTTCGTCCGCCTGACCGTCTGTCATGCACGCTCCCCTGTCGTTGCATTCCGAGGTTGCTGTCAGTTGCAATACGCGCCGATCGTAGGCGGCGTTGCACAACGCGATCTGGCGATTTGCGCGAGTTTGCCGACCTGATTTCGTTGTCGCGCCTGGATATCGGCTTCCCGCACATCCTCTGCCCCATGGCATCGCACCCCCGACTCAGCAAGGCTCAGTCCGCCGTGCTGGCGGCACTCGCGCCGGGCGGAATCCTGTCCGTGGACTCGCTGGTGAGAACGGCGAATGCGTCCGGAAGGCGAACTCGCCGCGCACTACTACGCCTCGAGGCGGCCGGCCTGGTCGTGCACACCGGAATGGCCGGCCGCAGTGGATACCAGATCACTGCCAGCGGTCGTCGGGTGCTCTCGAGCGATACCGCTGACTCCTCGCGCGGGAGGATGACCATTGCACAGCACGACATTTGGTGACCACACCGTCCTCTGGCGGATCGCGCGCGGGTCGCAGATCGCGATCGAGTCGCTCATCGACCATGCCGCTGGGGCCCCGGCCTACCGGATGAGGATGGACGGCTCGATAATCGACATCCCCAACGGCGACCCCGGCATGATCTACTTCGGCGAAGGAGCGGACCGCCCCGACCTGGCCCAGGTACGCGAGTGGTTCCCGAAACTCTTCGACCTCTGGGACACGGTGAGAACTCAGTACTGGCAGGCCATAACCCCGAGATGATGATGACGAGTGGCACACCATCGAGAGGTCTACTCGACATTTGCCGCAGCCGTGTGCCACTCGTGGCTCGTCTACATAGGAGGGTGAATGGGATTGGATGGGAGTGGGGGGCGGCGAGGCCGGGTTGTGGTGGGCGGGCTCGTGGCCGTTGCCGTGGTGCTGGGGGGTGTGTTGTGGGCTGTGGCCGGTAGAGAGCGGCCGCCCTTCGATGTGGATGCGGTTCCGGGGAGTCAAGTTATCTGGGTGAGTGCGGCGGCGGGGGCCGACCGGGGGACGTTGGAGCTGTGGCAGCGGGGGCGGTTCCGGCGGTGGGAGCGGACGCTTGCTGTGCCCGCTTGGGTTGGTGCGGAGGGGATTTCGCGGGAGGCCAGAGAAGGGGCGGCATATACGCCGGAGGGCACCTTTCCGTTGACCGAAGGATTCGGCCGGGTGCCTGCCGTGGGCGCGAAACTTCCCTACCTTTCGGTCGATCCGTCCAATACCTGGTGGTGGGTGTCCGACACCGAAAGCCCGCTGTACAACCAGAAGTATCGGTGCGCCGAGGGTGAATGCCCGTTCGACCCCGCCCTCAGCGAGAATCTCGGGCGAACCGAACCGCAGTACGACTATGCGCTGGTCATCGACTACAACCGCTTTCCGGTCGTGCCGGGGCGGGGCTCCGCGTTCTTCGTCCACGTCGATGTCGGCAGGCCGACAGCAGGGTGTGTCGCGGTCGGCGACGACGTCATGCGGACGTTGCTGGCCACCCTCGAACCGTCGCGGAAACCGGTTATCGACATACACGCGAGGTGAACGCCCGACCAGCAGGCCGTTGTCCGCGGCCGACTCGGCCGCGACGTTCCGGCACTCGGCCGAACAGAATGACATCCGCTCGCGTTCGCGCTGCGCGACCAGCTGGGTGCCTACCGCCTGCAACGCAGCCCACCGACAGTCGTGGCATGACACGTGGACGCGTGCCGCCAATGCCGCCGTCATATAAGAAAAGGCCCCCGTAGTCGGGAGCCCTTCTCGGATGGTTGGGTGCCGTGTGCGGCGCGACGTTTACGGCAGGGGTTCGGTGGGTTTGTCGGTGGATGTGAGGACGCCCGCGTTGGTGAGGTATGTGAAGGCGGGGGCCGTGAAGCCGGGCTGGAGGAAGTAGAAGTGCGCCTTGGTGACGGCGCCGTTCTCGGCGGCGTCGCAGAGGGCGTGCAGGGCGGTGGGGTCGACGGTGAGGGCGGTGAGTTTGCCCGCCTCGTAATCCATCTCCACCCACTTCGCGTGAATGGCGGCGCTCATGACGCTGCCGGTGAAGTCCTCCCGGTCGGAGGCGGCGCTGAGGCCGAGTTCGAGGCCGTCGTCCAGCTCGGTCGGCGTGTGCTGCCAGCGGCCGAACTCCCACCAGCGCACGAAGCTGACCGGGCCCTGGACGCCGCCGGGCAGCTTCGTGGTCGGTTCCACGGACCGCACCCAGGCGGGCGCCGCGGCCAGCGGATCGTAGGAGGTTCCGGCGACCTCGTTGTCCTCGTCCCTCCCGAATAGCAGCGCGCGGTCACCGGCATATCTGACCAGCGAGAACCAATTGCCCTCACCGTCGTCGTTGATCAGCCGGCCGCCTTCCACTCTGGCCGTCTGCCCGATCTCCTGTCCGCTCGCGGCCCGATCGGTGTGCGTTGCGCAGGTGATCACGTCCAAGACGGTCACGCGCGCCCACAGCACCTCGGGATGCGGCAACTGAAATCCCATGCCGGGCAACGTATCACCGGCCCCTTACGGCGACAACCGGGCCGGCAATCGACGGGACAACCCATTCGGGCCGCGGCGCGCTGGACAGCAAACCTGGTTGGCAGCGATCCCGCAGATATGGGCAGGGCAGGCAAATTCACGGCAATGAGCCCGGCTCGGGTCGCGCGACATTCCCGCGTGACGATCGAGCCGATTCCGGTCCGGATTGTCCGGTATCCCGCGGACGCAGCGCATAGGCGGGAACCAACTGGTCGCGCACCTGCAGATCCGGACGTCCGTCGGCGAACTGGATGCTGTAGTTCACCCGGCCCATCCAATCGCCGTCGACGGTGGGCAACCAGTGCGTCAGGGTTCCGGGTCGCTCGCCGCGCATGATTACCCCGGCGCCGTTCACATGGCGCGGCGTCCCTGGATCGCGGACCAGGATCGCGTCCAGCCGTACCCAGACCGGGCGCGGCGGGTAGGTCAGCGTCCGGTAGTAGTGGCCGGTCCGGTTCGGGTAGACCAGCTCGGGTTCCGTTCCTTCGGTTCGCGGCGTTTCATCGCTTATCGAACCCATGTTCGAATGTTAGCCGGACATATGCGGCAAGCACCAGGCAACCCGGCCCGAATCGGGCGGCATGACGACGGCCACAGTGCCATCAGCGCTCGGCTTCTAGTATGTTCGTTCTAGAACGATCATATTAGAAGGAGAACGACATGTCGGCGAAGTTCGAGGTGGTCAAGGGTTTCTACGCCGCGACGCAGACCGGTGACGGACCGGCGATCCTGGCGCTGCTGCATCCGGAGTTCGAAGCGCGAACCGCACCGGGCATGCCGTGCGACGCGGGCGGCGCCTTCCACGGGCCGATCGCGGCGATGACGGGTATCTGGGGACCGGTCGCGCGAGATTTCGACACCGCGCCGTACGACGAGACGTGGCAGGAGACAACCGACGGCACCGTCGTGGTGACCGGGCATTATCGCGGCGCGGCGCGCGCCACCGGCCGCGAGTACGAAGCGGAGTTCGTGCACCTGTGGCAGGTCGACGATGACGGGCGCATCACGCGCCTGCACCAGTACACCGACACCGCACGCTGGCACGCCGCATTGGACGCCTGACGCCGCGAGTGCCGACCTCGCGCAAGAACCCGGATCACGGGCCGATTGCTGTTCCGCCGACACCCGCGCCGACAGCCCGGACGCGACGCCTGCACCGGATCGCATCAAGAGCCGAGCACCCTCCCGCCCACACCCACACACCCCGAACACGACACCAGCACCGGACCACACCAAGAGCCGAGCACCCTCCCCCCGACACCCACGCAGCACGCAGACGACACCTGCGCCGGACCGGATCGGGAGCCGAGCGCCGCCTGGCCGCTCCACACCTGACCGAACGATCCGGTCTGGTTTGGTTTCCGGTCACCCGGGCACGCCCTTGCCGTAGCGATGCAGGCACCGGGGGCAGACCGGAGGACGACATGGCTAATCCACCGGGCGGGCAACCGCCGGATGACCGACCGTTGCAGCCGCAACAGCCGCCCCCTGGCTCCCCGCCGCCTGAACCTGAGCAACCCCTTCCGCCGCCGGAGCCGTTGCAACCCTCCCCGCCACCCGGTCCGGGGCAACCCCCTTCACCGACGGGTCCAGGGCAACCCTCCCCGCCACCCGGTCCGGGGCAACCGCCTTCACCGCCGGGTCCGGGGCAACCCCCTTCACCGCCCGAACCCGGGCGCCCCTTCCCACCACCCGGTCCGGGACAACCCTTTCCACCACCCGGTCCCGGACAACCGTTCCCACCACCCGGACCGGGTTATCCACCGCCCGGGCCCGGTTATCCGCCACCCGGCTACGCGCCCGGCGGATACCCACCACAGCCCAGAAAGAGCCACACCGGCCTGATCGCCGGCTTGGTGGTGATAGTCGTGCTGGTGATCGCCGGCGCGCTGATCGCCGGGATCTTCTTGACCACGCAGGGCAAAGGTCCGCTCGCCTCGGACGAGAAGAAGATCGAGCTCGCGATCCGCGACTTCTACGAGACTCTCGACAGGCGCGGCTTCCGCGCGGCGGCCGAACAGGCGTGCGCCCGCGAACGCGCCGCGTTCGAGGCGATGACCGAGAGCGAGAAGAAGGAATTCGACAGCACCTCGGTTTCAGTCACCATCGATAGGATCGACGACATCGTCGTCACCGGGGACACCGCGACCGCGAAGGTCACCGGCAAACTCACCGTCGCGGTGCCGGGCGAGCAGCCCGATACCGAAACCAGCACGACCGAGCATCTGAAGAAAGAAGACGGCAAGTGGAAGGTCTGCTCCCCGGAGGGCACGCGCTGATCACATGCACCCACGCATGAGTTGCTGCGGCCCCAGCCGCAGGACCGTCCTCGGCGCGCTCGGCCTCGCCGCTCTGCTCCCTCTTGCCGGTCGACCGAAACCGGTTCGCGCTCAACCGAATACGATCATCGCGACGGATCTGGAAGTGGTGACGATCACCGACACCTCGGTGATCCTCACCTGGACCACGCTCGCGCCCGACCCGGGCGGTCGGCTGCTGCCCGTCGAGACCGACGCCCAGGTGCGAATCGGTCCCGCCGACTCGCCGCGCGCACCGGCCCAGGTCTTCGCCGACGACCACCCGACCCCTTTCCACTACGCCGAGATAGCGGGACTCGAGCCGGGCCGCGCCTACCGCTTCGAAGCCTGGTCCGGGGGCCTGCGCGCCACACCGGCGCTTTCGCTCACCACCGCCGACCCGGCCGCGCCGGAAGCGCGCGGCGAGTTCACCACCCTGGTCCCGCCGCCCGGCCGCAGGTTGCGCACGCTGGCACTGTCCAACGACGTGCACTACGGCGAGCAAGTCAGCGGGCTGATCGCGGGCGACCTGCCCCCCGGCTTCCGGCAGGGTCCCGGCCTCACGCCCTACCCCGAAGTGATGCTGACTGCGATGCTGGACGACTTGCGTCGTCCCGACCGCGCAGCCGAACTCTTGCTGCTCGCGGGCGACCTGACCGCCGAAGCCTCCGAGCAGGACACCCGCACGGTGCGGGCCCGCCTCGATGCCTGGGGCACGCTCGGCCACGACTACCTGGCCGTGCGCGGCAACCACGACCGGCCGCACGTCGGCGGCGAATACGCCGGTTGCGCCCCCGCGCCCGCTGACCACCGCGACTGCTGGGCCGATGTCTTCTCCGCACGACAGGAAATGGTCGAACACGAGGTCGGCGGTCTGCGGGTGCTGGGATTGGACACCAGCCAACTCGACGGCGCGGGCGGCTCCATCGAGCGCCCGCAGTTCGATCACCTCGCCGAACGCCTGCGCGCCGATCCGGACCGGCCGACGCTGGTATTCGGCCATCACCCGGTCACGACGGAGTCCGGACTGACCAACCTCGCCGGACCCGGCTTCGTGCTCGACGGACGCGACAGCGCCGAGTTGCAGGCGCTCTACACCCGCAGCCCCGGCGTCTTCCTGCAACACAGCGGCCACACCCACCGTAATCGCCGCACCAGGCCGGACGCGCCGTGCGCGGTCGAGTTCCTGGAGGTCGCCGCGGTCAAGGAGTACCCGGGCGGCTACAGCCTGCTGCGCCTCTACGAGGGCGGATACATGGTCAATTTCTACAAGACCCGCACCGAGGACGCCCGGCGCTGGAGCGCGCTCACCCGCGGCGAGTACTTCGGACTGCAGCCGGATTACACGCTCGGCACCTGCGCGGACCGCAATCACATTGCACTGCGCGACTTTTCGGGGCTGACGTAGCGTCAGCGAGAAATCCCCAGATCTGCCAGGGTTCCCGCATGTCGGACGCGGTATCTTCCTTAGGTAAGGCTCAACATATGCACGGGTAACGCGGTCGGAAGGACGAGGATGAAGCCGGTCAGATGGAAGACGATTGCCGCTGGATTGGTCCTCACCATGACGGCCATCGGCGGCACGGCTTGCTCGAATTCCTCCGACAACGCGAACGAGATCACCGTCTACAACGCGCAGCACGAATCGCTCACCAAAGAGTGGGCCGACGAGTTCACCAAGGAAACCGGCATCAAGGTGACGTTGCGCCAGGGCGGCGACACGGCGCTGGGCAACCAGCTGGTCGCCGAGGGCGCTGCCTCGCCCGCCGACGTCTTCCTCACCGAGAATTCCCCCGCCATGGCGCTGGTGGAGAACGCGGGTCTGTTCGCCGACGTGGACGCCAAGACCCTGGAGCAGGTGCCCGCGCAGTTCCGCCCGTCCACCGGCAAGTGGACCGGCGTCGCCGCGCGGTCGACGGTGTTCGTCTACAACAAGAACAAGGTCCAGCCCGGTCAGCTGCCCGCCTCGCTGTTGGATCTGGCGCAACCGCAGTGGAAGGGCCGCTGGGGCGCGGGCGTCTCCGGCGCCGACTTCCAGGCCATCGTGGCGGCCCTGCTGGCGCTGAAGGGTGAGGACGTCACCCGCGCCTGGCTGAAGGGCATGAAGGAGAACGCGACACCGTTCCCGAACAACGTCGCCACCATGAAGGCGGTCAATTCCGGCAGCCCGGACGGCGGCGTCATCTACCACTACTACTGGTACCGCGACCAGGCGAACACGAAGGAGAGCAGCGCCGACACCGCCCTGCACTACTTCAAGAACCAGGACCCGGGAGCCTTCGTCAGCGTTTCCGGCGGCGGCGTGCTGAAGGCGAGCAAGAAGCAGGAGGCGGCGCAGAAGTTCCTGGCGTTCATCGTCGGCAAGACCGGACAAGAGGTGCTGCGCGACGGCACGTCGCTGGAGTACCCGGTCGCCGCCGGAGTGGCCGCGAACCCGGCGCTGCCGCCGCTGGCCGATCTGCAGGCCCCCGCGGTCGATCCGTCCAAGCTGGACTCGAAGAAGGTCACGCAGCTGATGACCGAAGCGGGTCTGCTGTAGCCGTGGCAGTCCCGACCGTTGTCGCCGCGCCCCGGATCGGCAGGCCGGGGCCGCTGGTCACGAGCGTCGCGCTGCTGCTGGTGGCGGCGACGTTCGTGCCGCTCGGATACATCGTTTCGACGGTCTTCTCCACCGGCCTGGAGCAGGCGAAGGAGCTGGTGTTCCGGCCCAGAGTCGGTGAGCTGCTGGAGAACACGGCCGCGCTGGTGGTGTGCACCGTGCCCATCTGCGTGGCGCTCGGTATCGGGCTGGCCTGGGTGGTCGAACGCACCGACGTGCCGGGGAAATCCTGGTGGGGGCCGGTTTTCGCGGCGCCGCTCGCGGTTCCGGCGTTCGTCAACAGCTATGCCTGGGTGAGCGTCTTTCCGACCATGCACGGCCTGTGGGCGGGCGTGGTGATCTCCACGATGTCCTACTTCCCGCTGGTCTATCTGCCCGCGGCGGCCACACTGCGCCGCCTGGATCCCGCGGTGGAGGAGTCGGCGCGGGCGCTGGGCTCGGGCCCGGTCGCGGTGTTCGCGCGGATCGTGCTGCCGCAGCTGCGCTTGGCGATCCTCGGTGGCGGGCTGCTCATCGGACTGCATCTGCTCGCCGAGTACGGCGCCTTCGTGATGGTCCGGTTCGACACGTTCACCACGGCCATCTTCGAGCAGTACCAGTCCAGCTTCGCCGGTCCGGCAGGCAGCATGCTCGCCGGTGTGCTGGTGCTGTGCTGCCTGGCGCTGCTCGGGGCCGAAGCGGGGCTGCGCGGTCGGGCGCGCTACGCGCGGATCGGCAGCGGGGCGCCGCGCGCCGCGACCAGAACCCGGTTGGGCGTCGGCACGTTGCCGGTGCTGGCCGCGCTCGTCGCGGTGACGGCGGGCGCGCTGGGCGTGCCGCTGTGGACCATCGGGCGCTGGTTGCGCATCGGCGGCGCGGCGGTGTGGGATCTCACCGATATCGGCAACGCGCTCGGGCAGACGATCGGACTCGCGTCGGTCGCCGCACTGCTCACCACCCTGTGCGCGTTCCCGGTCGCGTGGATCGCGGTGCGTTCCACCTCCGCGTTCGCGCGACTGGTCGAGGGCGCCAACTACATCACCAGTTCGCTGCCGGGCATCGTGATCGCGCTGGCCATGGTGACCGTGACCATCCGGTGGGCGCCCGCGCTCTACCAGACGGCGGGCATGGTGATCGCCGCCTATCTCCTGCTGTTCCTGCCCCGCGCCCTGGTCAGCGTGCGGGCCGGGCTCGCTCAGGTGCCGGTCGGCCTGGAGGAGGCGTCCCGGTCGCTGGGCAAATCGGGGCCCGCGACGTTCTTCCTGGTCACGCTGCGTCTCGCGGCGCCGGCCGCGGCTGCCGCCGCCGCACTGGTGTTCGTCGCCGTGGCGACCGAGCTGACCGCGACGCTGCTGCTGGCGCCCAACGGAACCCGCACGCTGGCGATGCGGTTCTGGGGCCTGTCGGGCGAATTGGACTACGCGGGCGCCGCGCCGTACGCCCTGATCATGATCGTCGCCGCGGTGCCGGTGACGTACCTGCTGTTCACCAACTCGCGGAAGGCGGCCGGGATATGAGTCGCGTTGTCGTCGCCGATGTCTCGAAGACCTTCGGCCACACCCGGGTGCTCGGCGGGATCACGCTCGACGTGCCGGATCACACCGCGACCGCGGTGGTCGGGTCGTCCGGGTGCGGCAAGACCACCCTACTGCGCGTGATCGCCGGATTCGAGTCGCCGGATGCGGGTTCGGTGTCGATCGGAACGGAAACCGTTGTCGGTGAACGGGTAACGGTGCCGCCGCAGCGCCGCAACATCGGTTACGTCGCCCAGGACGGTGCGCTGTTCCCGCATCTGACCGTCGGCCAGAACATCGCCTACGGGCTGCCGGGCATGCGCCGCAACAGCCGCGGGCGGGTGCACGAACTGCTGGAGATGGTGTCGCTGGACGCGTCCTTTGCCGACCGGCGACCGCATCAGCTCTCGGGCGGTCAGCAGCAGCGCGTAGCCCTGGCCCGCGCGCTGGCGCGCAAGCCGTCGGTGATGCTGTTGGACGAGCCGTTCAGCGCGCTGGACGCGGGCCTGCGCGCGACGACCAGGCAGGCGGTGGCCGACACGCTGCGCGAGGCGGGCATGACCAGCATTCTGGTGACGCACGATCAGGAGGAGGCCCTCAGTTTCGCCGAGCAGGTCGCGGTGATGCGGGAAGGCCGCTTCACTCAGGTCGGAACGCCGGAGGAGGTCTACGCGACGCCGAAGGATCTGTTCACCGCGCGGTTCCTCGGCGATTGCGTGCTGTTGGACGCGGTGGTCGAGGCCGACGTGGCCAAGTGCGCGCTGGGCCGGATCCCGGTGCAGCGCGATGCCGCGTGCGGGCCGTCGACGATCATGCTGCGACCGGAACAGCTTGTCGCCCATGTCGCTTCGGAGAACGAGGCGGAGGCAGGCAGAGTGCGCGCCGTCGACTTCCGCGGCGCCGACGTCATCCTGACGATCGAACTGGACGGTTCCGGCACTCCCATTCTCGTACGCCGGGCCAGCGTCGCGGCCCCCGTCACCGGGCAGCGGGTTCGCCTGGAAGTGATCGGATCGGCGGTGGCGTATTCGGAGCCGAACCAAGCCGCCTGAAACAGGCTCGCGTCACGACCACGCGCCGCTTCCTGATGCGCCTCGGTGCTCGGCAGTGGCGTGACCGAGCACCGAGGACGTTTGGAGCGAGCGGCGGGAATTGAACCCGCGTAAACGGCTTTGCAGACCGTTGCCTAAACCACTCAGCCACGCCCGCCTCGCCCTAGATAGTGCCCGTGGGCGACGGCCCGGCCCACCATTGCGCTCACGGTGATCCGAAGCCTGGCCGGATGCCCCCGCCCTCCTGTGGTGGCATGGAATGATCGGAACATGTCTCGGCCACGCCCGCTTCCGAACGATCCGATCGAGGAAGCCCACCGCCAGTGGGTCGGCCACGGCTGGGGGGATGTCGCCGACGGCATGGCCGCGGTGACGTCGCTGGTTCGGGCTCAGCAAATCGTGATGGCACGGGTGGACGAGGCGCTGAAACCCACGGGATTGACCTTCTCTCGCTATGAGTTGCTCCGGCTGCTCAGTTTCAGCAAAACCGGCGCGCTGCCGATGGCGAAGGCCAGCGCTCGCTTGCAGGTGCACCCAACCAGCGTCACCAACACCGTCGACCGACTGGAGGCGGCGAAGCTCGTCGAGCGGGTACCGCATCCCAGCGACCGGCGCGCTACCTTGATCGAAATCACCGACGCCGGACGCGAATTGGTGGCGAAGGCGACCGAGGAACTCAACGCGAAAGTCTTCGCGCTCCCCGGCCTCCCTCCGGAACGACTGCACACTCTCCTGCAACTGCTCGCCGAATTCCGACATGCCGCGGGCGACTTCGAGACCGCGGAGGGAACGGCGCGCTGGTCGGCCACGGCCACAGACTAATTCGACGTACCGGTCGGTCGCATACCGCTGCCGACCGACCGAGGGATGACATTCCGGCATCCAACCGGCGAATTACCGGGCACGCCGTCTTGGCAGCGGAACGGAAAAGGTCCACCATGGAGATCATGGTGCTGGTCTTGGGTGTATCGGCGGGCGCTGGCGGCGCTCACGCGATGCTGACACACTCCGATCAGCCACACCTACCCCCGATCGATAGCTGCGAAGTGCCGCGGCGGGCGGGCGGCGGCGTCGAGGAATCGGTCCTCGAGGCGATCCGCCGGATGAACGGCGCCGCCGACCGGCGCGACGAGCTGATCTCGGGCACGGCGGTGACGTGCCGCTGTCCGCTGCACGCCGACGCCATCCGCGCAGGCGTCGGCGGCCGTGACGTGACCATCGTCGACGAACCGCTCGCCCAGCTGCGCTACCTGCGCTTCACGGGGCAACTGCCGGACAGCGGCACGGTGATCCTCTACGACCTGGGCAGCTCGGGACTGACCATCACCCACGCCGATTGCCGCACCGACACGATTCTGTCCAGCAAACGCAGCACGGTCCTCGGCGGCGACGGCTACGACGCGCTGTTGCGCTGGCGTCTGGCCCGCGACGGCGTGCTCACCGACACGCCGACCATCCGGCGTCATCGCGAAGAACTGAGCGAGGCGAGGGTGGTCACCGCGATCGACGACGGCACCGGCGACCGGGCCGTTCTCACCCGCAGCGACCTGGCCGAACTGTGCGCGGCGGGCATTCATCACTCGGTGTCGTTCGTGCGGCAGATCATCGACGAGACCGGCGTGCGACCGGAGGCCATGGTGCTGCTCGGCGGCTGCACCCGCAGTCCCAGCATTCGCGCCGAGCTGGCCGAACACATCGACCTGCCGATCGTCTACGACCCCGAACCCGACTTCGTCTCCGCGCGCGGCGCCGTGCTGCTCGCCGCGGAACGACGAGGCGGCGACGTCCGGATGGCGCGGCTACGCGCCGGAGCCACCCTGGTCCCGGCCACCGTCGACCGGCGCAAACTCATCGCGGCGGCGGCGGTCACCATCGCGCTGGGCGCCACCATCGCCGGACTGCTCGCCACGAACGAGGACGCGCCCCCGCCGGAAGGGAACAAGGTGCCCGCGAAGATCGTCGCGCCCCCCACCGGATAACCGCCCGGCCGAGCGATCCGGCCGGGCGGAACCGGTGTCAGCGGTTGGTGAACTTCGCCGGACGCTTCTCGACGAAGGCGCTCATGCCTTCCTTCTGATCCTCGATCGCGAACAGCGAGTGGAAGACTCGCCGTTCGAAGCGCAGCCCCTCGGCGAGCGTGGTCTCGAACGAGCGGTTCACCGCTTCCTTGGCGATCATGGTGACCGGCAGCGACATCCCCGCGATGGTCTCGGCGACCTCGAGGGCGGTGTCGAGCAGTTCCGCGGCGGGCACGATACGCGAGACCAATCCCGCCCGCTCGGCCTCCTCCGCGTCCATGTTGCGGCCGGTGAGCACCAGATCCATGGCCTTGGCCTTGCCGATCGCGCGGGTCAGGCGCTGTGAGCCGCCGATGCCGGGGATGACGCCCAGCTTGATCTCCGGCTGCCCGAACTTGGCGGTGTCGGCCGCGAGCAAGATGTCGCAGATCATGGCCAGCTCACAACCGCCGCCCAGCGCGTAGCCCGCCACCGCCGCGATGGTGGGCTTGCGGAACTGCGCCAGCCGGTCCCAGCGGGCGAAGTAGTCGTTCAGGAACATGTCCATGTACGACTTGGGCTGCATCTCCTTGATGTCGGCGCCCGCCGCGAAGGCGCGCTCCGAACCGGTGATCACGATGGCCCCGATCTCGTCGTCGTGCTCGAGCTCGTCGAGCGCGGCGATGACGTCGTCGAGGACCTGCGCGTTCAGCGCGTTCAGCGCCTTCGGCCGGTTCAGCGTGATCCAGCCGACCCGGCCCTTGCGTTCCAGCAGAATCGTCTCGAAGCTCACTCGGCACCCTCTTGGTCGGAACGGTCACGGATATCGGTGACGATAGCCGAGAAGTCCCGTCCGGCATCCGTCTGGTTGAAACGGTCGTAGATCGTGGCGGCGAGCAATCCGAGCTGCCCGTCGACGTTGTTGTCGCGCAACGCGTTCGCGGCCAGGCCCAAGTCCTTCGACATCAGCGCCGTCGCGAAGCCGGGCTGGTAGTCGTTGTTGGCCGGACTGGTCGGCACCGGGCCGGGGACCGGGCAGTAGCTGGTCAGCGCCCAGCTCTGGCCGGAAGCCGTGGAGACCACGTCGAAGAAGGACTGATGGCTCAGGCCCAGCTTCTCGCCCAGCACCAGCGACTCCGACAGCGCGATCATGGACACGCCGAGCAGCATGTTGTTGCAGATCTTCGCCGCCTGGCCCACGCCGGAGCCGCCGCAGTGCACGACCTTGCCGCCCATCACCTCGAGCACCGGCAGCGCGTCGGCGAAGTCCGCGGCGGCGCCGCCGACCATGAAGGTCAGCGTGCCCGCCGCCGCGCCGCCGACACCACCGGAGACCGGTGCGTCCAGCGCGCGGTGCCCCGCTGCGGTGGCGCGTTCGGCCGCGACCTTGGCATCGGCCACGTCGATGGTGGAGCAGTCGATGAACAGCGTGCCCGGCGCGGCGACCGGGAGCAGTTCGGCGTACACGTCGAGGACGAGTTCGCCGTTGGGCAGCATGGTGATCACGGTCTCGGCCGCGGCGGCCTCGGTGGCCGCATCCACCACGATCGCGCCGTCGCGCCCGGCCTGCTCCCGCGCCGCGGGCACCGGGTCGAAGGCGAGCACCTCGTAGCCCGCCCGCACCAGGTTGGCCGCCATCGGCGCGCCCATGTGGCCGAGGCCGAGGAAACCGATTCGCTTGCTCATCACGCCACCTCCGGGGTCCGCAGACCCAGCTCTCGATCGCCCAACTCGGCGAAGTACGCGTCCACCTGCGCGTCCGTGACCGCATCGAGGGTCGCGGGCGACCATCGCGGATCACGATCCTTGTCGATCACCTGGGCACGAATGCCCTCGACCAGATCGTGCGACGACAGCGACGCGATGGACACCCGGTACTCCTCGTTCAGCACCGCCTCGAGACTCGGCGCGGTGCGCGCCGCCCGCAGCGAGCGCAGCGTCACCTTCAGCGCCACCGGGGATTTCGCCAGAATCTCGGTGGCCGCCGCCCGCGCGCCCGGCGCGTCGTGCGCTTGCAGCCGCGCGACGATCTCCTCCACGGAATCGGCTCCGTAGCAGACGTCGATCCAGTCCTGCTCGGCGGCCAGCGCGGATTCCGGTGCGTCCGTGGCGAATTTGGCGATCGCGATGTCGGCGCTCTCCGTGCGCAACGTCTCCAGCAGGGCGGGCAGATGCTCGGAGGCGACGAAGTAGTCCGCGAAGCCCGCGGCGATGGCGTCACCCGCGCTCATGCGGGCGGTGGTCAGCGCGACGTGCGTGCCGATCTCGCCCGGCGTCCGCGCGAGCAGGTAGGTGCCGCCGACGTCCGGGACGAACCCGATGCCCACCTCGGGCATGCCGATCTTGGAGCGCTCGGTCACGACGCGGTGGCTGCCGTGGCCCGAGAGCCCGACACCGCCGCCCATCACGATGCCGTCCATGATCACCACGTACGGCTTCGGGTAGCGACCGATCAGGGCGTTGAGGACGTACTCGTCGCGCCAGAACTGTCCGGTGGCCGAATCCGCCGTGTTCGCACCGCTTTTCGCGTCGGCGTGGATGGCGACGATGTCGCCGCCCGCGCACAGTCCGCGCTCCCCCGCGCCGGTGACCACGACGGTGCGCACCGCGTCGTCCTCGGCCCACTCGCGCAACGCGTCGGTGATGGCGAGAGCCATCGAGTGGTTCAGCGCGTTGATGGCCTTCGGCCGGTTCAGCGTGATCAGGCCGAGCCCGTCACGCTGTTCGAGCAGAACTTCTGGCTCGCTCATACTCTGTCCTTTCCGACATGATCGGGACCCTGCGTGGTCACGCTGCGCTGCCGCCTCCGGGCCTGACCGCTCATGCTCTGTCCTTTCCGGCATGAGCGGGGCCCTGCGTGGTCACGCTCCGCTGCCTCCTCCGGGCCTGACCGCTCATGCTCTGTCCTTTCCGGCATGAGCGGGGCCCTGCGTGGTCACGCTCCGCTGCCGCCTCCGGGCCTGACCGCTCATGCCGCTCCTACCAATGCGCGGGCGACGACCAGCCGCATGATTTCGTTGGTGCCCTCGAGGATCTGGTGCACCCGCAGATCCCGGACGATCTTCTCCACGCCGTATTCGGTCAGGTAGCCGTAGCCGCCGTGCAGTTGCAGGGCCTTGTTGGCCACCTCGAAGCCCGCGTCGGTGGCGAAGCGCTTCGCCATGGCGCACAGCTCCACCTTGTCCGGCGCGTCGGCGTCCAGCGCCGCGGCGGCCCGCCACAGCAGCGTGCGGGCGGCCTCCAATTCGATGCGCATATCGGCGAGTTCGAATTGCAGCGCCGGATTCCGCAGCAGCGGCTTGCCGAACGCGTGCCGCTCGGCGAGATACGGCACTGTCTTGTCCAGCGCCGCCTGCGCACCGCCGACCGAGCACGCGGCGATGTTGAGCCTGCCGCCGTTGAGCCCGTTCATCGCGATGCGGAAGCCGTCGCCCTCCGCGCCGAGGCGGTTGGCCGCGGGGACCCTGGCATCGGAGAAGATCACCTGACGGGTCGGCTGCGCGTTCCAGCCCATCTTCTTCTCATTGGCTCCGACGGAGATGCCGGGAGTGTCGGCGGGCACGATGAACGCCGAGATCCCGCGCGCTCCCGCGTCACTGGTCCGCGCCATGACGACGTAGACGTCCGTGGCGCCCGCGCCGGAGATGAACTGCTTGGCGCCGTTGAAGACGTAGTCGTCACCGTCGCGCACGGCCTTGGTGCTCAACGCCGCCGCGTCGGAGCCGACGCCCGGCTCGGTGAGCGCGTAGCTGGCCAGCAGTTCCATCGCGGTCAGCCGGGGCAGCCAGCGGTGGCGCTGTTCGTCGTCGCCGTAGCGGTCGATCATCCACGTGGCCATGTTGTGGATGGAGATGTAGGCGGCGATGGCCGGGCAGCCGGTGGCCAGCTGCTCGAAGATGCGCACGGCGTCGAGCCTGCGCAGGCCCGAACCGCCCACGTCCTCGCGCACGTAGATACCGCCGAGGCCCAGCGGCCCCGCCTTGCGCAGCACGTCCACCGGAAAATGCTTCTGCTCGTCCCATTCCAGCGCGTTCGGCGCGAGGAATTCGTCGGCGAAGCCGCGCGCGGTGTCGCGGATCGCCTTCTCGTCGTCGTCGAGTGCGAACATCCGCGTCAGTCCATCGTCGGGATGACGAACGCGTTGCTCTCCTTCAGGCCCGCGGGCCAGCGCTGCGTCACCGTCTTGGTCTTGGTGTAGAAGCGGATCGAGTCCGGCCCGTGCTGGTTCAGGTCCCCGAAGCCCGAACGCTTCCACCCGCCGAAGGTGTAGTAGGCGATCGGCACCGGGATCGGCACGTTGACGCCGACCATGCCGACCTGCACGCGCGCGGCGAAGTCACGGGCGGTGTCGCCGTCCCTGGTGAAGATCGCGACGCCGTTGCCGTACTCGTGCTCGTTGGCCAGCCGCAGCCCCTCCTCGTAGTCCTTGGCGCGGACCACGCTGAGCACCGGGCCGAAGATCTCCTCGCGGTAGATCCGCATCTCCGGGGTCACCTTGTCGAACAGCGTCGCACCGACGAAGTAGCCGTTCTCGGCGCCCTCCACGACCAGGCCGCGGCCGTCCACCACCAGTTCGGCGCCCTCATCGACGCCGATCTGGACGTAGTTGTTCACCCGGTTCACGCCGTCCTGACCGACCAGCGGGCCGTAGTCGGCGCCGGGATCGTCGGAGCGGCCGACGTTGAGCTTGTGCACCCGCTCGGTCAGCTTGGCCACCAGGCGGTCGGCGGTCTCCTCGCCGACCGGGACGGCCACCGAGATGGCCATGCAGCGCTCGCCCGCGGAACCATAGCCCGCGCCGATCAGCTGATCGGCCACGTCGTCGAGGTCGGCGTCCGGCATGACGATCGCGTGGTTCTTCGCGCCGCCGAAGCACTGGGCGCGCTTGCCGTTCGCGGTGGCGGTCTCGTAGATGTACTGCGCGATGGGGGTGGAGCCGACGAAGCCGACGGCCTTGATGCGCGGATCGTGCAGCAGCGTGTCGACGGCTTCCTTGTCGCCGTTGACCACGTTGAACACGCCGGCGGGCAGGCCGGCCTCGAGGAACAGCTCGGCCAGCCGCAGCGGCACCGAGGGGTCGCGCTCGGAGGGCTTGAGCACGAACGCGTTGCCGGTGGCCAGCGCGGGACCGGCCTTCCACAGCGGGATCATGGCCGGGAAGTTGAAGGGCGTGATGCCCGCGACGACGCCGAGCGGCTGACGCATCGAGTACACGTCGATGCCGGTGCCCGCGCCCTCGGTGTATTCGCCTTTGAGCAGGTGCGGGATGCCGGTGGCGAACTCGATGACCTCCAGGCCGCGCTGGATGTCGCCCTTCGCGTCGGCGATGGTCTTGCCGTGCTCGGACGACAGCAGGGCGGCCAGCGAGTCCATCTCGTCCTGCACCAGGGTCAGGAACTTCATCAGCACACGCGCCCGCTTCTGCGGGTTGAACGCGGCCCATTGCGGCTGCGCCGCCTCGGCGTTCGCGATGGCCGCCTCGACCTCGGACTTGCTCGCCAGCGGCACCCGCGCCTGCACCCGGCCGAGGTTGGGATCGAAGACGTCGCCGAAGTTGCCGGACATGCCCGGCACATGCTGTCCGCCGATGAAATGGGTGAGTTCGCGAACCATGCCAGTCCTGTTCTCGTAGCGATCGGGACACCGCGGAGCGGTATGCGGTCATCCTATAGTTGGACGTCCAAGTATTGACAGGCGTAGGGCGCGATGTGATTCATCCCACGTATCGACGGACGACCGGCGCGGGAGCCGCAGCCTTTCGGCTTCTTCCCCACCGCGCGCGGATGGCCTACGCCTGCGATACCGGAACGGCCGGGTCGGCTTCCTTTTCCCGCCGTGGCCGCGCCAACCGGAACGCGCCCACCGCGAGCGTGATCGCGCCGATCGCCACGACCACCGCCGCGGCGCCGAGCGAGTCACCGGTCCATTCCGAGACCGCCTCCCCCGCCGCCACCGCGATGGCCACACCACCCCCGATGACGAGCACGGCCGAGCGCTGGGTCGCGTACAACGCGAAGCAGACCACCGCAATCACCGCGGTGATCCCGTAGGCCCAAGTCCGACCGTCGATATCGAGGCTCTGCGCGGCCGCGACGGAGGTGACGATCGCGATCAGGTATCCGACCCGGATATCGACCAGGGCGCCGATCCTGGTCAGCGCGAACCACCCCGCACCGAGCAGCAACACCGCCACGCAGGCCCACGTGTCGTCGACACCGAACACTTCGGTCAACATCCCCGCGACGGCCGCGGGCACGAAGCAGGCGCAGACGAGCATGCCGAGAACGGAGGGCAGCGCGAGATAACCGAGTACCGCGATCCCCGCCCCCGCCGCGCACGCGAAAACCCAAGCGGCATCGGCTGCGTCGAGCGCGGTGCCGACGGATCCGGCCAGCGCGACCGAACCCAGCGCGAACAGCGCGGCCGCCAACCTGTCGCGGGCGCTCAGCGCGCTCCTGCGGCCGGACGGCGCCCCTGCGAGCACTACTCCGCCGAGCAGCAGGCCGGCCGCCACGACGGCGAGCACGCCGACCCGGACCGGCCGGTCGAGCGCGTCCCAGGACGAGGCCGCCACCAGGGCGATCCCGCCGAACACCAGACCGGCGCCGACGTACGCGGCGATCTCGGCGAGCACCTTCCCGCGCGCGGTCGCCGCGGCCCGCTCGACGGCCAGCGCCGCGAGCACCGCGTCGGCCTGGTCGCGAGTCAGCACGCCGTCGGCGACCAGCCGTCCGATCGCGGCTTCCGCTTTGCCGTCGCTCACCATGCGCCCAGTATGTCCGAGTCCGCCGCCATGACAACACGATCGGCCACGCGAACCGGTCGGCGCAGGGCCCGTCGTTCGATGAAACCGAGCGCGCACGACCCGCCGCCATCGGCTGGCGGTGTGATCGCAGTCACCGTAGAATTAGTTTGACGTCCTAGTATCGGGCGACAATGGAATCCCCGGAGGAATCCCAGTGGCCGACAGCAGCGCGCTCTACACGCCCACCCATCCCGTTCGCTTCGTCACCTCGGCGGCCCTGTTCGACGGGCACGACGCGGCGATCAACATCATGCGCCGCATCCTGCAGAGCCAAGGGGCGGAGGTGATCCATCTCGGTCACAACCGCTCGGTCAGCGAGGTGGTCGACGCCGTGCTCACCGAAGACGCCCAAGGCGTCGCCGTCAGCTCCTATCAGGGCGGCCACGTCGAGTACTTCGAATATCTCGCGGACGCCCTGCGGAAAGCCGGAGCCGAGCACGTGCGGATCTTCGGCGGTGGCGGTGGCGTGATCGTGGCGGAGGAGATCGCCCGACTGGCCGCGTCCGGCGTGACCATCTTCTCCCCCGAGGACGGACAGCGACTCGGCCTGCCCGGCATGATCAATCAGCTCATCCGCGCCTGCGACGTCGACCTCGCGGCCGAGCCGCCGGTGCTCGACGCGGTGCTCGCGGGCGAGCGCGCCGCCCTGGCGCGCGTCATCACCTGTCTGCAAGCGGACGCGCTGCCGGAGGCCGACCGGCGGAAACTGGCCGAGACCGCGGCGGCGCGAACCGTGCCGGTGCTCGGCATCACCGGGACGGGCGGCTCCGGAAAGTCCTCGCTCACCGACGAATTGGTGCGCAGGCTGCGCTCGGACCAGCAGGACAAGGTGCGGGTCGCGATCCTCGCGGTCGACCCGACCCGGCGACGCGGGGGCGGCGCGCTGCTCGGCGACCGCATCCGCATGAACGCCCTCGACGGCGAACACGTCTTCTTCCGGTCGCTGGCCACCCGCGGCGGACACGAACTGCCCGACAACATCGATCTCATCGTGGCCGCCTGCAAGGCAGCGGGATACGACCTGGTCATCCTCGAAACGCCCGGCATCGGCCAGGGCGACGCCGCGGTGATCGACCACGTCGACGTGTCGATGTACGTGATGACGCCCGAGTTCGGCGCCGCCTCCCAGCTGGAGAAGATCGACATGCTGGACTACGCGGACGTGGTGGCGATCAACAAGTTCGAGCGCCGCGGGGCCGCGGACGCGCTGCGGGACGTGGCCAGGCAGCTGATCCGCAACCGCGAGGAGTTCCACGCCGCGCCGCAGGACATGCCGGTCTTCGGCACCAGCGCGGCGACGTTCAACGACGACGGGGTGACGGCGCTCTACCAGCACCTGACCGGCCTGCTCGCGAACCACGGCCTGCGGCTGGAGCCCGGCGCGCTGCCCCGGGTGGACACCCGCGCGTCCACGAGGTTCGCCCAGCTCATCCCGCCCGCACGGGTGCGCTACCTGGCCGAGATCGCCGAGACCGTGCGCGACTACCACGCCGAGACCGCCGCGCAGGTCGTCGCCGCGCAACGGCTGCAACGACTCGAGCAGGTGGCGCTCGAACTGCCGGACGACACCGCCGTGGCCGAACTGACCGAACGCGCCCGCGCCGACCTCACCCCCGCGAACGCCGCACTGCTGGCCGAGTGGCCCGCCCTCGCCGAGTCCTACCGCGGGGAAGAACAGGTGGTCCGGGTGCGGGACCGGGAGATACACACTCCGCTGCGCCGGGAGACCCTGTCGGGCAACTCGATTCCGCGCGTCGCCCTGCCCCGCTTCACCGATCACGGTGAGCTGCTGCGTTTCCTGCGCGCCGAGCATCTGCCGGGGCGCTTCCCCTTCACCGCCGGAGTGTTCCCGTTCAAACGCGACAACGAGGACCCGGCCCGGATGTTCGCGGGTGAGGGCGATCCGTTCCGCACCAACCGCCGGTTCAAGGTGCTCAGCGAGCACTCCGAGGCGAAAAGGCTGTCCACGGCATTCGATTCGGTCACACTCTACGGGCACGATCCCGCCGAGCGGCCCGATATCTACGGCAAGGTCGGCACCTCCGGCGTGTCGATCGCCTCGCTCGACGACATGGAAGTGCTCTACGACGGTTTCGACCTGACCGCGCCGACCACCTCGGTCTCGATGACGATCAACGGTCCGGCGCCGACCATCCTGGCCTACTTCCTCAACACCGCGATCGATCAGGCGCTGGAACGCTTCACCGCGGAGCAGGGACGGCCGCCGACCGACGCCGAAGCGGCCGACCTGCGAGCCCGCACGCTGGCCACGGTGCGCGGCACGGTGCAGGCCGACATCCTCAAGGAGGACCAAGGCCAGAACACCTGCATCTTCTCCACCGAATTCAGCCTGCGCATGATGGCCGACATCCAGGAATGGTTCGTACGCAACGGCGTACGCAATTTCTACTCGGTGTCGATCTCCGGCTACCACATCGCCGAGGCGGGCGCGAACCCGATCAGCCAGCTGGCCTTCACCCTGGCGAACGGATTCACCTATGTGGAGGCGTATCTCGCGCGCGGCATGCATATCGATGACTTCGCGCCGAACCTGTCCTTCTTCTTCTCCAACGGGATGGATCCGGAGTATTCGGTGATCGGCCGGGTGGCCCGCCGCATCTGGGCCGTGGCCATGCGGGACCGCTACGGCGCCAACGAGCGGTCGCAGAAGCTGAAGTACCACATCCAGACCTCCGGCCGGTCGCTGCACGCGCAGGAGATGAACTTCAACGACATCCGCACCACGTTGCAGGCGCTCATCGCGATCTACGACAACTGCAACAGCCTGCACACCAACGCCTACGACGAGGCGGTCACCACCCCGACCGAGGAATCGGTGCGGCGCGCGCTGGCCATCCAGCTGATCATCAACCGGGAGTGGGGCGTCGCGATGAACGAGAACCCGCTACAGGGCAGCTTCCTCATCGATGAGCTCACCGATCTGGTCGAGGAGGCGGTGCTCACCGAGTTCGAGCGGATCAGCGAACGCGGCGGCGTGCTCGGCGCGATGGAGACCGGTTATCAGCGGGGCAAGATCCAGGACGAGTCGATGCGCTACGAACAGCGCAAGCACGACGGGTCGCTGCCCATCATCGGGGTGAACACCTTCCGCAACTCCCACGAGGAGCCGCACCGGGAGCTGGAACTGGCGCGCGGCACCGAAGCGGAGAAGCAGTCGCAGCTACGCCGGGTGCGTGAGTTCCAGCAGCGCAACCGGGACGCCGCCCATGCCGCGCTCGCCCGGCTCGAAGCGGTCGCCCGCACCGACGACAACATTTTCGAGGTGCTGATGGACGCCGCCCGCGTGTGCACGTTGCAGCAGATCACCGACACGTTCTTCACCGTCGGAGGTCAGTACCGCCGCAACGTGTGAGTCTTTTGCGCGCCGTGTTGAGCCGGTCGCTCGCGCGGGTTTCGAGCAGCCGTATGCCCCGGTGGCCCGGTTCGCGCTCGCGGACCGGGTCCGCCCGCAGATCCGGCGGAACCCGCCGTGCCGACTCGGCGGGCGCGGATTCCGAACTCACCGCGCGCCGGGCATGTGACAATCGCCGAGCAAACCTTCGGCGCGGTTGGGGACGGCAGACATGGACCTCTCGGGAATCCGGATCATCGACGCACACATCCACCAGTGGGATCCGTTCGGCACACCCCGGGATTTCAGCGCCCTGGCGAAGCTGTTCCGGCTGTTGCCGGTCCCGGTGGACGCCGCGAAGCGCCTCGCGCCGCGCCGGGACCGGGAATTCGTCGGTGACCCGGTCGCCTACCTGCGGCCCTACCTTCCGTTCGACTACCGCGCCGACGCCGGGAACGCGCCGGTGGAGGTGGTCGCGCACATCGAAGTCGAATGGTCGCAACCCGGACCGCTCGGGAAGGCCGGGGAAACCGCCTGGGTGGCCGGGCTGCCGCTGGAAGCGGCGCCACGGCTCGGCGCGATCCTCGCGGGCGGCGATCCGGCCGACCCCCGGTTCGGGGAGCTCCTCGACGCGCACGCGGCCGCCTCGCCGCTACTGCGCGGTATCCGCACCATGGTCGCCCACCATCCCGATCCCGGTGTTCGGTCGTTCACCGACGCGCCCGGCAAGCTCGCGACCAAGAAATTCCTGGACGGCTTCGCGCGGCTGGCCGAGCGCGGCCTGTCGTTCGAAGCCTGGGTGTACTCGCATGCCATTCCCGACGTCACCGCGCTGGCCGAACGCTATCCCGAAGTGCCGATCGTGCTGAACCACCTCGGCACGCCCGCGGGGATCTTCGGGGCGGTGGGCAAGCACACCGGCACCAATCCCGGGCTGCGCAGGCAGTTGCTGGTGCGGTGGCGCGACGATCTCGCCGCACTGGCCGCGCGCCCGAACGTGGTCGCGAAGGTGAGCGGGCTGATGATGCCGATCCTCGGCCATCCGATCCCGCCGCGCGGCACGCCGACGCCGGTGCCGCAGCTGCTCGACCGGATCGGTCCGCTGGTCGAACACGCCGTGGACGTCTTCGGCGCGGACCGTCTCATCTGGGGGTCGAACTTCCCGGTGGACAAGCCGGTCACCAGCATCGCGAACAGCATCGAGGCCATCGCGACCGCCGTCACCGGCCACGGGGGCGGCCCGACCGAACTCGAGCAGGTCTTCCGGACCACCGCGCAGCGGGTGTACCGGATCGCCGACTGAGCCGGTTGTCGGTGCCCGCGGCGCCGACCGCACGAACGAGTTCTGCGTGATCGTGCCCGCCAGCGGCACCGGTGACCTCGCGGGCATCACGGGCACGGGCGGCCTGCACGTGGACGCCGACGGCACGCACCACATCTGGTTCGACTACGAATTGGGTTGAGCCGCCCGAGCCAGTTGTGCGGTGAGGGTATCGCGGGCGGTCGCCAATGACGGCCCGTACCAGGTGAGGGCGCGGCCTTCCACCAGCGCGACCGGGATGTCCGGAAACGCTTCTGGCCCATCGGTTTCGGTGAAGACATAGGGTTCGTCGGGAAGTACCGCGAGGTCGACGCCTTCGATCAATTCGGCCGGTGTGACGTGGGGATATCGGTCGGGGCGATCGGCGTGCACCAGCCGCAGGCCCAAACGGCGAGCGATGTCGCCGGTGAAGGTGTTCCGTCCGACCACCATCCACGGGTCGCGCCAGACCGGGATGACGGCGGCGCGCGCCGGCTCGGGCGGTGGTGCGGCCCAAACGGATCGGGCCTCGGTGAGCCAGGCGGGCGAGTCGACGCCGAGCGCCTCCACGCAGAGCCGGGTCAGGGAGGCCATGGCCTCGTCGACGGTCTCTATCTCGGTAACCCACACCGGAATTCCCGCCGCGCGCAGGCGTTCCACGTCGAGGCGGCGGTTCTCCTCCTTGTTGCACAGCACCAGGTCGGGGGCGAGTTCGACGATCCGGCGGACATCCGGGTTCTTGGTCCCCCGGACGCGCTCGACCGCGAGATCGGCTGGGTGCGTGCACCATTGCGTGGCGGCGACGAGGACTTCCGGACAAGTGCGCGCCACCGCCTCGGTCAGCGACGGAACGAGCGACACTACCCGGCGCGGGGGTGTGCGGAGATCCACCGGAGTACCGAGGTCGTCGCGGGGCGACCCGGCCGCTGGGCTCTTTCCTGCCACGCTGTCAGCCTATAACAGAAGATTCACGCAGGTGGGCGGCCTTTTCTGGACGAAGCGAGACCAGCCGCGACGATCGGGCCACGCCGGGAGAGATGCGGCAAGTGCGGTGCAAGGGCAGCATCCGGGCGTGGCTGGGGCAGTTCCGCGCGGGGTTGAGCGGCGCGACACTGAATAACGGCACCCGGCGTCGGGAAGTCTCCGGTCCCTTCGCTCCGCCGGTATCGATCCCGCCCCGACAGACCGGCGGTAACCGACAGCCCCGATGCTGGGTGCCAACCAACGTCAGCGGTCGAACCGCCGATAGAGCGCGGTGAGATCGCGCAGACCGGTCGCGGCGACCGTCTCGTCCGCCGAAGTCATCCGCAGCGCCTTACGGAGCAGCAGCGGATCCAAATCCTCCGGCGCCGCCCGGAATTCGACCGCGGGCAAGTCCGGCAGCGAAACGCGCTCACCGTACGGATCGTCGGAAACGGTGGGTCTCGGCTCGCGCTCGATGCCCCCGATCAGCGTGTCCAGGTCGAGTCCGCGCAGGGTCAGGATCTCGCGCGGGTGTTCGTCGAGCCGCTCGGCCAGCAGGTAGCAGACCGCCGCCACGTGCTTGCACGGCCAGCCCGGGTCCGGGCAGCTGCAGGTGAAATCCAGGTCCGCCGCGGTGCTCGGCAGCAGCAGCGGCCCCAGCCCGGTGGGCAACGCCCCCGAGGCGATCTCGGCGAGCATGCCCGGCGCCGAGCGAATGGTTTCGATGAGCAATTCGAGTTCGTCCTCGCGCACCGGGCGCACGGTGAACACCGCCGTGAACGGACGCGGTTGGCTGCCTTGCACTTCCGCCGTCACCGCGCCCGGCTCGATCCGGTAGTTCACCACCTGGCCGGATCGGGCGTAGTTGCGACCGCGCGCCAGCCGCCCCGGCTCCGCCATTCGCTCGACCGATTCCACCAGCGCCCTGCCCCACCAGGTGCGCCCGAAACCGCCTCGTCTGCTGCGGGCTTCCACTCCGCCGCGCACCGGCAGCTTCTTCCCGTACTCGGAGTAGTCGATGAACGGACTCATTCGCCCACCGCCGCCGCACCCAGGGCGAACAAGTCGCGCAATTCGTCGGTGCTCAGTTCGGTGATCCAGTTCTCCCCCGCGCCGACGGCCAGATCGGCGAGCTGCCGCTTGCCGTTGATCATCTCGTCGATCCGCTCCTCGATCGTGTCCACGCACACCAGCTTGCGCACCTGCACGTTGCGCTGCTGGCCGATCCGGAAGGCGCGGTCGGTGGCCTGGTTCTCCACCGCGGGATTCCACCAGCGATCCAGGTGGACCACGTGATTGGCAGCGGTGAGATTGAGCCCGGTGCCACCCGCCTTGAGCGACAACAACATCAGCGGCGGTCCGTCCGGCGCCTGGAAGCCGGTGACCATCGCGTCGCGCTTCTTCTTCGGCACGCCGCCGTGCAGGAACGGGATCGCCGCGCCGAACCGCTCGGCCAGATAGGGCGCGACCAGCTCGCCGAATTCCCGGAATTGGGTGAACAGCAGCGCCTTCTCACCGTCGGCCAGCACCGCGTCCATCACGTCCTCGACGAGGGCGAGCTTGCCGGAGCGATGTGCCCCTCGGTGCAGCACACTCGACCCGTCGCCCAGGAAATGCGCGGGATGGTTGCACACCTGCTTGAGCCGGGTGAGCGCACCGAGCACGGCGCCTTTGCGCGCCATGCCCTTCGCGTCCTTGATCTTGGCCAGCATGTCGTCCACGACCGCCTGGTACAGCGAGGCCTGCTCGACGGTGAGGTTGGCCCGCACGGTCATCTCCAGCTTCTCGGGCAGGTCGCTGATCACCGTGGGGTCGGTCTTCACCCGGCGCAGCACGAACGGCTGGGTCAGCCAGCGCAGGCGACTGATCGCGTTCTGGTCGCGCTCGCGTTCGATGGGCACCGCGAAGCGGGCGCGGAAGGACGGCGGACTGCCGAGCACTTTCGGCACCGCGAAATCCATGATGGAACGCAGCTCTTCCAACCGGTTCTCCACCGGCGTGCCGGTGAGCGCCAATCGATGTCGCGCGCGCAGCGACCGCGCCGCCCGCGCCTGCCGCGTCCCCGCGTTCTTGATGTGCTGCGCTTCGTCCAGTACGACGCGGTCCCAGTGCTGTCTGCCGAGTTCCCCGGCGTCGCGCGCCAGCAGAGCGTAGGTGGTGATCACCAGATCCGCGGCGGCGACCGTCTCGTCGAGTTCGGCGCCCACCCGCCGGCCCGCGCCGTGATGCACCCACACCCGCAGGTCGGGTGCGAACCGCTCGGCCTCGCGCTGCCAGTTGCCGACCACCGACATCGGGCACACCAGCAAGGTCGGGCCCGGCGCCGGCTCGGACGTCGCGTTCTCGCGCTCGTGCACCAGCAGGGCGAGCACCTGGACGGTCTTGCCGAGTCCCATGTCGTCGGCCAGGATCGCCCCGCAACTCATCCGGCTCATGGTCGCCAGCCAGGCCAGGCCGCGTTCCTGGTAGGGGCGCAGCTCGGCCTTCAACCCGACGGGCGCGGCGACCGCTTCCGGCTGCCGAGCGCGGTCGAGCAGGTCCCCCGCCCAGCCCGAGGCGGTGACCTCGGTGATCGGCACCTGGGGCACCCGGGAGACCGCGATCTCGCCGAGCATGTCCGCGAAGGTGATCGGCGAGTCGTCGGCGTGCGCGGCGACGTACTTGGCCGCGGCGACCAGCGCCTTGTGATCGGCCTGCACCCATTGACCGCGCAACTCGACGAGATCGGATTTGGCGCGCACCAGGCGTTCCATCTCGGCCGTGGTCAGCACCATGCCGCCGAGCGCGAGTTCCCAGCGGTAGGACACCAGGCCGGGCAGACCGACCGTGCTCTCCGCGGCGGGCACCGCGCTCTCCACTCGCAACCGCATGCTCGGCTCGGCGACACTCCAGGCGCGCGGGAGCAGCAGTTGGACCCCCACCGCATGCAGGGCGTGCACGCCGTGCGCGACCAGGTCGAGCACCACTTCGGTGGGCAACAGCAGATCCATGCTGCGCGGATCGCTCGGCAAGTCACGCAGCCTCGGATATGCCCGCTTGGCCGCGCCGAGCTTGTCCACCGCGATCCGGACCAGATTCGGGTCCTCGTGCAGCGGAACGGTTCTGGGCGCCTCACCGGTGAGCCGCAGGCACACCTCCAGCCGCCACAACGCCACCGACTCGTCGGCGAGACCGAGTTCGCCATCCGGTTCCAGCAGACGCAGCACCAGTTCCGGCTCGTCACCGGTCAGGCTGGCCCGCCAGCCCTCGAGCACCTCGGCGACCTGATAGCTGCCGTTGTCCAGCGGAATGTCGCCGACCAGGGCGGCCACCAGGGGATGCGGCGAGTCCGGCAGGTCGGCCAGTGACCGCGCGATCGGGTCGGTGAGTTCGGTGACCAGGTCCTCGAGCAGCGCTGCCGGACGCCCGGCCACCCGCAGCGCCTCCGGCATGGCGACCGCCAGCTCGGCCAGCCAAGCCCGCTGCCGCTCCCCGCCGACCAGCCGCCAGCGCACCCACCACTGGCCGTCCTCCCTGCGCAGGTCCGGCACGACACGCCCGGCGCGCACCCAGCGTTCGATGCCGCCCGCGACATGCGCCAGATACCGCAGATCCCCCGCCACCAGGTCGGCGGGCAACCGCTGCCGGAGGGCCTCCGCTGCCGCGACCGGGGCCAGCGCGTGCGCGCGGACCTGCTCGGTCCCGGCGATCCCGTGCTCGACGACCGGGACCTCGGCCCGGTGCCGGAACTTCGACGCGCGCAGCACGCTGCCCAGCGGATCCGGAAGCTCGGCGGACGTCGCGGCGACCGGCGAGTCGTGCCAGAGCAGCAACCCGGCACCCGGCGACCACAGTCCGTGCAGCATCACCCCATCCAAGCAGGCGGGTGCGACACGGCCGCGCACACCGTGCCCGGACCGTTGTGGATTTCTGCGCCCAACCGGCACATACTGGAATATCCGCAGGTCATCGCAGAACAACCGCAGCTTGGTGTCAAGGAAGCGGAGGAAGCAGCATGACGATTCTGCTCCAGGTTCTCGAGCAGAGCTTCACACCGACGACCACGTGGGAACGGCGCAAATTCACCTTCGTGCATGCCGACAAGATCGTCGGCATGCGGCTCGACGGGCAGTGCGGGGTGTGGCTTGACCTGTCGCGCCCAGGTGAATCCCAGCGGCTGGCCCGCACCACCGACCCGCGCGAGGCGATCACGTTCCTGCTCACCACCTTCGCGAAGATCGCCGAATGCGAGGAGCGCGGCGGCTCGTGGGTGATCGGGCACGACGGATCGCATATCGAGTCGATCGCGGCCACCCGGTTCCCG
The DNA here is from genome assembly GCF_047200615.1 of Nocardia sichangensis. NCBI lineage: Bacteria > Bacillati > Actinomycetota > Actinomycetes > Mycobacteriales > Nocardiaceae > Nocardia > Nocardia sichangensis. Next base: position 99,564 of record NZ_JBJZOK010000020.1, on the reverse strand, counting down.
CCCCGGGCGAGCGAGGTCGTCGACGACGATCTCCTGGCCCGGGCCTGGCTGTAAGGCGTCAGTTACCGGTCGCGACCGGCCGTTTCGGATCGTTCGACCACTGCGACCACGACCCGGGATACAAGGCCGCCTCGACGCCCGCGATGGCGAGCGCGGCGACCTGGTGCGCCGCTGTCACACCGGAACCGCAGTACACGGCCACCGGCCCGGATCCGAAATCGGCGAAGCGGTCGCGCAGTTCCGCGACGGCGCGGAAGCGCCCGTCCGCGTCGAGATTGTCGGCGGTCGGAGCGCTCAGCGCGCCGGGGATGTGCCCGGCGCGGGGGTCGATCGGCTCCACGTCGCCGCGGAAGCGCTCGCTGGCCCTGGCGTCCAGTAGCACGCCCTTCCAGCGGGCCGCCGCGTCGGCGTCGATCACGGGCAGGTGACCGGGACGCACTTCGACATCGCCCGGCTCGGGGTCGGGTTCCGCGCCGGTCGCGACGGACCCGCCCGCGTCGATCCAGGCGGGCAGCCCGCCGTCGAGGATGCGCACGTCCGCGACACCCGCCCAGCGCAGCAGCCACCAGGCGCGCGCGGCGGCCATGCCGCCGGTGGCGTCGTAGACCACCACCGGGTCGCCCTCGCACAGGCCCCAGCTGCGCGCGCACTTCTCCAGTTGCGCGGGCTCCGGCAGCGGATGCCTGCCGCGCGCGGGTGACGGCGGCGCGGCCAGCTCGGTTTCCAGGTCGACGAACACCGCGCCGGGAACGTGGCCGGCGAGATAGTGCTGCGGCCCGTCCGGATCGCCCAGCGCCCATCGCACATCCAGTAGGCGAAGCCGCTTGTCCGGCAACGCTTCCCGAAGCTCCTCCGGTGAGATCAGTACCGCGCTCAACTCAGCTCCTCGTCCCGAATCGCGTCCTCGCGCACCGACTCCCCACCCTACGCACCCGAATGTGCCGATGTCGCCGAACACTCTCGCCCGTGCCGCACACCGGCTCGAGTCAGTCCAGTTTCGGGGCACTGGCAGGCGACACGCGTCCGTGACCAGCGGCAATATCCGACCGGTGTCGAACGTATCCACCACCGAGACCACCGCGACGCGGGAACCCGAACGGGCGGGAGCGGGGCTGGCGCCGCCACTCGGCGCGGGCGTGGTGACGGCCCTGGTCGGATTCACCAGCTCGTTCGCCGTGGTGCTGAGCGGATCGACCGCGGTCGGGGCGAGCTCCGCGCAGGCCGCGTCGGGTCTGCTGGCGCTGTGCGTCACCCAGGCGATCGGCATGATGGCGCTGAGCTACCGCTACCGCATGCCGATCACGCTGGCCTGGTCCACACCGGGCGCGGCGCTGCTGGCCGGGACGGGCGCGGTGGCGGGAGGCTGGCCCGCCGCGATCGGAGCGTTCGTGGTGACGGGGGTGCTGATCGTCGTCACCGGACTCTGGCAGCGGCTGGGCACCCTGGTCGCGGCGATCCCGGTGGAGATAGCGCAGGCCATGCTGGCCGGAGTTCTGCTGCCGCTGTGCCTGGCGCCGGTGCGGGCGGTGCAGACGAGTCCGGCGGTGGTGGCGCCGGTGATCCTGGTCTGGCTCGTGCTGCAACGATATGCCCAGCGTTGGGCGGTGATCGCGGCCTTTGTCACCGCGGCGGTAGCCGCCGGCGTGAGCATCGTCGTGCAGCACCGTCATCTCGACGTCGGCGCGATGGCTCCGCGACTGGAACTGACGCTGCCGCACTGGAGCTGGCAGGCGCTGATCGGCGTCGCGATCCCGCTCTACATCGTCACCATGGCCTCGCAGAACATCCCTGGCACCGCGGTGCTGGCCTCGTTCGACTACCGGGTGCCCTGGCGCGCGGCGATGACGGTCACCGGTCTCGGCACCGTCGTCGGAGCGCCCGCGGGCGGGCACACGATCAATCTCGCCGCCATCAGCGCCGCGCTCGCGGCAGCCCCCGCGGCGCATCCGGACCCGAAGCGGCGCTGGATCGCGGCATTCACGGCGGGCGCGATGTACCTGCTGCTCGCGCTGGGCTCGGCCGCCGTGGTCACGCTGATCGCGACCGCCCCGGCCGGAACCCTGGAAACAGTGGCCGGCCTGGCCCTGCTGGCGACCCTGGGCGCGGCCCTCGGCGCGGCGCTGCGCTCCGAACACCGCGAAGCCGCCGTGGTGACGTTCCTGATCGCCGCCTCCGGTGTCGGCTTCGCGGGGATCGGCGCCGCCTTCTGGGCTTTACTCGCGGGACTCGTGGTGCGCAAAGTGCTGCGTTAGTCGCCGGGCCGAGCGAAGGCGAGGCAGCTGCACAAAAGGCGCAGCCGGACGCAGTCCGTCCACAGCCCGCATCGGGCCGAGCGAAGGCGAGGCAGCTGCTCAAAAGGCGCAGCCGGACGCAGTCCGTCCACAGCCCGCACCGGGCCGAGCGAAGGCGAGGCAGCTGCTCAGGCCTGCAGCGCGGCCTGGAAGCGCCGCATGCCGACGATCCAGCGGTCGTAGTCGGAGCCCTTGTGGCGGTACATCTTCAGCACCTCGGGGTGGGGCAGGATCAGGAAGTGCTCGTCGGTCACCCCGGCGAGCACGATCTCGGCGACCTCCTCCGGGGACAGCACCTCGCCCGCGCTGGTGACGGCCTTCACCGCGAGTTCCGCCTCGGCGGCGTGCTCCGGCGGAACGAGGCCGCCGCGCAGCAGCCGCGTATCCACACCCATCGGGCACACGCAGCTCACCCGCACTCCGCGGTCGCCGTAGGTGACCGACAGCCATTCCGCGAAACCGACGGCCGCGTGCTTGGACACCGCGTAGGGGGCCGAGCCGAGCTGGGTGAGCAGCCCTGCCGCCGACGCCGTGCCGACGAAATAACCACCACCACGGGACAGCCACCCGGGGACGAGCAGCCGCGCGGCGCGGACGTGGGCCATCACGTTGACCTCGAGCGCCGCCGCCCATTGCTCGTCGGTGCTGTCCAGACCCGCGCCGCCGCCGATGCCCGCGTTCGCGAAGTACAGGTCGACCGGCCCGAACTGCGCCTCGGCGCGCTCGATCAATGCGCGGATCACCGCCTCGTCGGCCACGTCTCCGCCGACGGCGACGGCATCCGCCCCGAGAGACTCCGCGACCCGCGCCGCGCTCGCACTGTCGAGGTCGGCGAGCACCACGCGCGCACCGGCGGCGACGAGCCGGGCGGCCAATGCCGCCCCGATCCCCGCGCCCGCCCCCGTGACAATGGCAACTTTGCCCGAAATCTCCATCCCCGCACCCTAACGGGACATCACCGGTCTTCCGCCGGGAAGCCCGCGACCACCTCGTAGAGCTGCGGATGCGCGGTGGCGAACCCGGGCGCGGCGGCGAGCCGCCGCTGAAACGCCGGATTCTCCGTCGCGCTGCGCCACGCGGCGGCGCTGTCCCAGTGCGCCACGTTCACCGCCGTGTACCGCGCGGCGGGGTCGAGCGCACGATGCAGGCGATTGTCGCGGAAGCCGGGGGCCGCGCTCATCAGCTCGGCCCTGGTTCGCCAGTGGGCCAGGAATTCCTCGAAGTGTTCGGCGGGCAGTTCGAAGACGTTGACGAAGGTGATGCCGGGTCCGTCCGAGTGCACAGCGGAGCGATATTCGGCGGCGACCCGGTACTCGCTGCCGACGACCTCGGCCTTGGCACCGGCGGCTCGGGCCGACGCGCGGAACGCGGAGTCGCGCAGCGCCGCGTCCCTGGCGGCGACGCTGTCCCACTCCGCAACCATGACCAACGGCAGCGGCGCGTCGGCGGAGGTCGCGCGGTGCATACGGGCGGAACGGAAGCCCGGTGCCCGGCTGACCTTACCGGCGCGCTCGCGCCACTGCACGATGTACTCGTTCGCCCCGTCGAGCGGCAGCCGGATGGTATCGATCACGGTCATTCCGTCATGCGTCATGCCGCCATCCTGAAACCTCGATCGCACTCGAGGTCAAGGATATTCAGCCCGATTTCGCCAAGCGGTCGAGCAATGGGGCGGTACGCGGACCGACCAGCTCGCGCATCACCAGCGCCATGTTCGTCCGCTCGACGCCGGGGATCTTGAGGATCTGCCCGGCGATGCGATACAGGTCGTCGGCGTCCTGCGCGACCACCCGCACGGTGAGATCGGTGAGTCCGGTCATGCCGCACACCTCGGTCACCTCGGGCACCTCGGCCAGTTCGTCCACCACCGAATCCAGCCGGTGCTGGTCCACGACGACCGCGACGAACGCCGCGAGCGGATAGCCGAGCGCGCGCGGCTCGACGCGCCGCTCGAAGCTGCCCAGCACGCCACCGGCCTCCCAGCGGGACAATCGAGCCTGCACGGTGTTGCGGGACAGGCCGAGCCGAGTAGCCAGCTCGACACCTGTCGCCCGGGGATTGGCGACCAGTTCCAATAACAGCCTGGCGTCGGTGGCGTCCAGGCTCACGCCGGCGGTTTCTCTGGTCATACCACGCAGTATGACACCACCGCGCGGGTCGCAATTGAGCATTCTGCCCATCCGACGGCCGACCACTTGCGCAGTTCGCATTCGGGTGGATGCTGTGAGATAGGACACAATCCGACCTGTCGAACACCTGGCGAGGAGGCGATCACTCATGCCGGGCAAATCCGAGTATCCGGTGCAACTGGTACAGCCGGACGGTCGCCGCGTCCTCGATCGCGAGCACGCCGCGCTGGTCGCCGACATCGGGCCGGACGACCTGCGGGCGCTGTACGAGGACATGGTGGTGGCCCGTCGGATCGACATCGAGGCCACCGCGCTGCAACGGCAAGGTCAGCTCGGCCTGTGGGCGCCCATGCTCGGGCAGGAGGCCGCCCAGGTCGGCTCCGCGCACGCGCTGCATCCCGACGACTACGTGTTCTGCAGCTACCGCGAAACGGCGGTCGCCTACTGCCGTGGCGTGCCGCCCACCGATCTCACCCGGCTGTGGCGCGGCGCCGCCCATCATTGCTGGGATCCGCACGCGGTGAACATGACCAACCCCAACATCGTCGTCGGCTCCCAAGGGCTGCACGCCACCGGCTACGCGTTCGCGGCGCACATGGACGGCGCGGAGACAGCCACCATCGCCTACTTCGGCGACGGCGCCAGCAGCCAGGGCGATCTGGCCGAAGCGCTCGGGTTCGCCGCGACCTGGAGCGCGCCCGTGGTGTTCTTCTGCCAGAACAACCAGTGGGCGATCAGCGCACCGGTGCGGGTGCAGAGCGCGACGCCGATCGCCCGCCGCGCGTACGGCTACGGCATGCCGGGCAGGCAGGTCGACGGCAACGACGTGCTCGCCGTCCTCGCCGTGACCAGGCAGGCGATCGCCAGGGCGCGCACCGGCGGCGGCCCGTCGTTCATCGAGGCGCTCACCTACCGGATGGGTCCGCACACCACGGCGGACGATCCCACCCGCTACCGTTCGGCCGCCGAGACCGAGCAATGGGCGCGGCGCGATCCGATCGACCGGATCCGCAGGTTGCTCGAGCGCGAGGGCCACTGGGACGACGCGTTCGGCACGCGGGTTGCCCAGCGGTCGGACGAGATGGCGGCAGTGGTGCGCCGCGCGACCATCGACATGCCCGATCCCGCGCCGAGCGAACTGTTCGAGCACGTCTACACCACCCCGCATCCGCTGATCACCGAACAGCGGAGGGCGTACGCGGAGTACCTGGCCGGCGATCCCGGCGGGCCCTCCGCACGAGGAGAAGGAGTCCCGCGATGATCACCACCTTCGCCGCCGCGCTCAACACCGGCCTGCGCCGCGCGCTGGAGGACGATCCGAAGGTCTTGCTGATGGGCGAGGACATCGGGCGCCTCGGCGGAGTGTTCCGGGTGACCGACACGTTGCAGAAGGACTTCGGCGACAATCGCGTCATCGATACGCCGTTGGCCGAATCCGGCATCATCGGAACGGCTTTCGGCATGGCGCTGCGCGGCTACCGGCCGGTGTGCGAGATCCAGTTCGACGGATTCGTCTATCCCGCGTTCGACCAGATCGTCTCGCACGTGGCCAAGATCAACTACCGCACCCAGGGAAAGGTCAACGCGCCGTTGACCATTCGCATCCCGTTCGGCGGCGGCATCGGTTCGGTCGAGCACCACTCCGAATCACCCGAGGCGTATTTCGCGCACACCGCCGGGCTGCGCGTCGTGACACCGAGCAACCCGGCCGACGCGTACTCGATGATTCGCGCGGCGATCGCGCTGAACGATCCGGTGATCTTCTTCGAACCCAAACGCAGGTACTGGGACAAGGCCGACGTCGATTTCGCCGCGCTCGACCGCGACGGCGGCCTGCCGCTGGATCGCGCGCGCGTGTGCACGACAGGCGCGGACGCGACCGTCGTCGCCTACGGCGGGACCGTGGCGACCGCGCTGACGGCCGCGAAGATCGCCGCGCGGGAGGGACACGCGCTCGAGGTGATCGACCTGCGCAGCCTCTCGCCGATCGACTTCGACACCGTCGAGGAGTCGGTCGCGAAGACCGGGCGGCTGATCGTCACGCACGAGGCGCCGGTATTCGCCGGGCTCGGCGCGGAGATCGCCGCCCGCGTCACCGAGCGCTGCTTCTATCACCTGGAAGCGCCCGTGTTGCGCGTCGGCGGATTCGACATCCCCTACCCCCCGGCTAAGCTCGAAAAGCACCATCTGCCCGACCCCGACCGCATCCTCGACGCGGTCGACCGTTCCCTCGCCGCGTGAGGCGGGCTCGCCGTTGTGAGAGGTGCCGCGTGGAAAACTCGGTCGGCCATGATCTTCCGGCGTCCGTGCTGGAATTCCGGCTGCCGGACCTCGGCGAAGGGCTGACCGACGCCGAACTGGTGTCGTGGGCGGTGGCCGAGGGCGACACGGTCGAGCTGAACCAGGCCATCGCCGACGTGGAGACGGCCAAGGCGGTCGTCTCGTTGCCGTCGCCGTTCGCGGGCCGCGTGGTCGAATTGCTGGCGCGGCCGGGTGACACCGTCGCGGTCGGGTCTCCGCTCATTCGCATACAGGCGGCCGGAGCGGAAGAGACGCCGAGCGACACGGGGCGCACGTCGGTCTTGGTCGGCTACGGCCCTGAGGCGGAGGCGACGTCTCGGCGGCGTCCTCCCGCACAGCCCGGCGTTTCGCGGTCCGACGACGCCGACAGCCAGGCAGAGGCGCAGGGCGATTCGCGGACCGACCACGCGGACAGCCAGGCAGAGGCACCCGCCGTCTCGCGGTACGACGGCACGGGGAGCCTGGTGGAGGAGGTTCACGAACAGCCACCGGGCACCGTGCTCGGCGCGCCGCGGGCGGCGGCGACACCCGCCGCGCGGAAACTGGCTCGCGAACTCGGCCTGGACCTGTGGTTCATCGCGGGTTCCGGCCCAGGCGGCGCGGTCACCGTCGAGGACGTGCGCGGCGCGGTGCCAGTCTCGCAGCCGCGTCCGGCCACCGCGCCCGCCGTCGCGGACGCCGGAGCGCGCCCGTCCGCCCGCGAGGAGCGCACCCCGGTCAGCGGCATCCGTAAACGCACCGCGGCGGCGATGCTGACCAGTGCGCGCACCATCCCGCAGGCCAGCACGTTCGTCACCGCGGACTGCACCGCCTCGATGGAACTACTCGATCATCTACGCAGTACGAAATCCTTCGCGGGCCTGGCCTTGACGCCGCTGCCGCTCGTCGCCGAGGCGGCGCTCGCCGCGCTCGCCGACTTCCCCGGCATGAACGCCTGCTGGGATGAAGCGGCTCAGGAAATCGTCACCAAGCACTACGTCAACCTGGGTATCGCGGTGGCCACCGAGCGCGGGCTGCTGGTACCGAACATCAAAGAGGCGCAGACTCTGAGCCTGCGCGACCTGACCCGCGAGATCGGCTGGCTCGCCGACACCGCGCGCGCGGGCAGCGCGACGCCCGCCGAGCTGCGCGGCGGCACGTTCACCATCACCAACGTCGGCGTCTTCGGCGTGGACGCCGGAGTCCCGCTGGTCAATCCGGGCGAGGCCGCCATCCTGTGTCTCGGCTCGATTCGCAAGCGGCCGTGGGTGGTGCGCGACGAGATCGCGATCCGGTGGGTGACCACCCTGGGCGTCAGCTTCGACCATCGCATGGTCGACGGCGAACTCGCCGCCCGCTTCCTGGCCACTGTCGCGGGATTCCTGGAGGACCCGCTCACCTTGCTCAGCCGCGTGTGACGCGCCCGCCGGTCAGTCCGTGACGAGTTCCGCCGCGGCGGTGCGGATGACCTCCGGGATCTCGACCGGCTTGCGGGTCTCGGCGTCCACGTAGACGTGCACGAAGACACCGGTGGCGGCCAGTTCCAGCGCGCCGTCGGCCTCGCGGAAGATGGCCAGGTCGTAGGTGATGCTGGAGCGGCCGAGCCGGGAGATGCGCAGGCCGACCCGCAACTGATCCGGGAAGCTGATCGAGCCGAGGTACTGGCAGGAGGTCTGCGCGACCACGCCGAGCGCGGGCAGGTCACGGATGTCGGTTCCGGTGGCGTGCATCAACCATGCGTTGACCGCGGTGTCGAAGTACGAGTAGTAGGTCACGTTGTTCACGTGCCCGTAGTGGTCGTTGTCGGCCCACCGGGTCGGCACCGGCCAGAGCACCGGATACTGCTGCGTCACCCGGCCGACGATAGCTCAGTGGCGGTCACGCCCAACCGGTGGTCGCGCGGGGAGATCCCGAAGTGCCGTTTGAACGCGGTGCTCAGCGCGAAGGCGCTGCCGTATCCGACCTGACGGGCGATGGCCTCGATGGTGGCATCGGATTCCTGCAACAGGTCCGCGGCCAGCGCCAGCCGCCATTCGGTGAGGAACGCCATCGGCGGCTCACCCACCAGATCGGTGAACCGGCGCGCCAGCGCGGCCCGCGACATCCCCACCGCCTCGGCCAGGCCCGCGACCGTCCACCCGTGCGCCGGATTGTGCTGCAACAGGCGCAGAGCCTTGCCGACCAGCGGGTCACCGTAGGCGTGGTACCAGCCGGGCGCGTCGGCGCGGGAGAACCAGGCGCGCAACGCGGCGATCAGCACCAGATCCAGCAGGCGGTCCAGCACCGCGCTCTGCGCGGGCTCGTCCTTGATCACCTCGTCGACCAGTAGGTCGAGCACCCGACTGTCGAACTCGCCGCGCCGCAACACCAGCACCGGCGGGAGAGCGCGCAGCAGGCGACGGCTGGCCGCGCCCGCGGACTCGTAGGTTCCGGTGACCATCAAGGTCGCGCCGTCCGGGTCGGTTCCCCACTGCCGGACGCCGAGGCTCAGTGTCTCGCAGAGGACTTCACCCTGTGGCGTCTTCGTCACCTGACCGGGATGGATGATGATCTGCGGTTCGGTCGCCGGGTCGTCGGCCACCGTGTACGGCGCGGGCCCACGGAAGATCGCGACGTCCCCCGCGCCGAGCTGCCGCGGCGCGCCCTCGTCGGTGACGATCCACGCGCCGCCGCGAATCATCGACAGCACGGTGAGCGGAGCCTCGTCCTGGATACGCAGCGACCACGGCGGATCCAGCAGCGAACACATCAGGAACGCGCCGCGAGCGCGAGGGCCTTCGAGCAGACTGGCGAGCGCATCCACCCGTCCACAGTAGACGATCGCGCATGGCCACAGGCCGGTGCGCCAGGTTCCGTCTCGACTGCGCCGGATATTCCGGGCTACCCGCCGCCATGGCGTGCCTGTTCGGCGCCGATGCTCGACGGTCGCAACGCCGAGCCCGCCGAGGTAGTGCGGCGTGCGCTCGGCCGGAGCCCGAAGGATTTCGCCGACTACGTCATGGCGACGGCTGTCAGCGGAATCCGGAATGTCCCGGCATCGTGACGCGTTTCACATGGTGAAAAGGACTCGCTCGCGGACGTGACGCGCAGTGTCGAGCGTCCCGCACGGCCGCACGACCAGGTCAACGGCGCCCTGGGCCGGTTCCGCGAGCGAGTCCGGTCGGGGTGGGGATTTTCTCGGTACCGTCGAAATGGTGTTGAGCCCGACGGTCGATCGTCAGTTCCGTGTGGCGCGTGCCGCGGTATTCACGGTTTTCGCGTTGAACGGCTTCCTGCTCGCCATGTGGGTGGTGCACATTCCGGTCGTCACCGACCGCACTGGGGTCGCCAAATCGACGCTGGGCATGTTTATCCTGCTGATGTCGGGCGCGGGCATCGTCGGGATGCGACTGGCGGGTCCGCTCGCCGATCGGTTCGGCAGCAGGACGTTGGTCGGCGCCGCGGCGTGCTTCGGGTCGGTCGCGGTGGTGGGCCCCGGCTTCGCCACCGGGCCGTTCACCTTGGCGCTCGCGCTGGCCTGCTTCGGTTTCGGCAACGGAGCGCTGGACGTGTCGATGAACACCCAAGCGGTGCATGTGGAACGGGCCTACCGGCGTCCGATCATGGCCGCCTTCCACGCGTTGTTCTCCGGCGGTGGACTGGTCGGGTCCCTGCTCGGAGCCGCCGCGCTCCGGGCGGGCTGGGATGTGCGGGTGACCCTGGTCGTCGCCGCGGTGGGCTGCGTCGCTCTGGTCCTGACGCTGGTGCCGCGTTTGCTGCGGGAGACGGCATCGGAAACGGCGGAGTCCCCCGGCGTCGCCTCGTCCGTCCAAGCGACCGAATTCGGCGCCGCACCACTGGAACACGACGCGACGGTGTCGCTGCGTCAGGGCGATTCGTCCGGGCACGACGTCATGCCGACAGGGTCCGATGCGGCGTCCACCGCACAGTCGCCGGACCGGCTCGACCGAGACCGGTCATCGCGCGCTCCCGCCACGACCTCCCTCGATACTCGCGCTCGCGGCCGAAAGGTGCTCGCGCTGGCCGTGCTCGCCTTTTCCCTGCTCTTGGCCGAAGGCGTGGCCGCCGACTGGAGCGCACTGCAGCTGCGCGACCAACTGGACGCCGACGCCGCTACCGCGGCCCTGGCCTTCGGCGCCTTCTCCACCACGATGACGGTCGGGCGGTTCGCCACCGACCGGGTCAGCCACGTCTTCGGCGGGGTCGCGGTGGTGCGCTACGGCTCGCTCCTCGCGGCCATCGGCCTGGCCGTGATCGTCGTCTCGCCGTGGATTCCGCTGACGCTGCTCGGCTGGGCGTTGACCGGGCTCGGGCTCGCCGGAGGCATCCCGCAGATCTTCAGCGCGGCGGGGAATCTGGGCTCCCGCACGGCCGCGACCGACATGTCACGGGTGTTCAGCGTCGGCTACCTCGGCTTGCTCGCCGGGCCCACGGTCATCGGCTGGCTCACCGCCGTGATGTCGCTGACCACGGCGATGGTCGTGCCGATCCTCGCCGTACTGCTGTGCTGCGCGTACGCGAGCGTCGTCGCCACGCCACGCTGACCGGATCACGAAGTCCAGGCTCCGCCGAACAGGAAGCCGAGCCGAGCCTGGAACACGGCGATCGGCGCGCACGAACCATCTGGTCCGCAGCAAACGCGCGCCGATGCTCGTCATCGTTTCCAAGCTAGCCCCAACCGCTACTTGGGCGGCGCCAGGCACATGGTGATCGGCTCGGGCTTGGGGTAGACGATGGTGTCGTTCTCGGTCGCCTTCGCTCCGCACGCGGACTTGTCCGCGGTGCCCCGCACGATCCGGCCGATCTTGAAGTCCGCCGTCGACCCGCAGGCCACCTTGGTGCTGGCGCCGAGGAAACCGCCGTCGATGCAGTCGCCCTCCTTGACGTTCAGCCGCAGGCATAGCGTGTACTCGTCGCCGCCGGTCTGGTAGTAGCTGGCGTAATCCTTGGTGGCGCAGTCCGCGTTCGCCCCGTCGAGCCGTTGCGCCACCACGTAATTGGCTTCGGCGTCGGAGCATTCCTTGGTTTCGAACTCGGCTTTGACGGTGGTGCCCGACAGCTTCGCGCACTGACCGATCTCGATCTTCTCGCCGTCCGAGCGGAACACGGTGCGAGCGCCCACGATCAGCAATCCGATCACCAGGACGACGCCGAGTATGCCAAGGATCTTGCCGATACCGCTCCCGCCCCGATTCTGTCGGGGCGGGGGTCCGGGCGGCGGGAACGCGCCGCCGGGGTAACCCGGCTGCGGCGGGAAACCACCCTGCGGCGGGTAGCCCGGCTGCGGCTGACCGGGATAGCCGGGCTGGGGATAACCCTGCGGCTGACCGGGATTTCCCGGCTGGCCCGGAAAGCCCTGCGGCGCACCGGCAGGCGGCTGCTGCGGATAGCCGGGCTGGCCTGGATAGGGTTGATTCGGTGGTGTGGTCATGGATCCCCTCCCCGGGTCTCGCTAGATTCCGTGCGCACAGAAGCGACGGGCGAACCCATGGAATCTAGCCGATCGGTGCGCGTACCGCCGTGTGGGATACCGCCCGGTTCGCCGCACCGACTCGCCAACCGGCGCAAAGGCTTCGGTTCGCCAGAGTTCTCACAGGTACAGCCCTGGATTCACCGCATCCACAGCGACGGCATCGATCCGTGCCTCGCCGTCGCGCGCCGAGACGAGTTCGGCCAAACTCGCGCCGTCCGGAAACGCGGTGGCCGCGCCCGGCCGCTCGCGATCCAGCCAAGCCGCCGCCTCGCCGGAGGACAGCCGCCCGATCTCGATCCGCGCCAGGCACCGGCCCGGCCGCGTCACCGCCGGATGCAGGCGGGACAGATCCTCGTTGGTGGTGATGGCGACGAGCACGTCCCTGCCCTGGCCGAGCATGCCGTCGGTGAGGTTCAGCAACCGCGAGAGACCCTGCCCGGCAGCTTCCTTCGCTTCTCCGCGTATCAACTCGTCGCAGTCTTCCAGCACCAGCATCCGCCAGCGGGGCACGCCCTCCTCGGCGTTGTCCACACCGGCGGCCACCTCCATCAGATAGCCGGGCTTGCCGAACATCACCTCGGGATCGAGCACGCAGTCGAGCTGGCACCAGCCGCCCCAGGCCCGTGCCAGTGCGCGCAGCGCGGTGGTCTTGCCGGTGCCGGGCGGTCCGTGCAGCAGCACCAGTCTGCCGCGTACGTCGTCGGCGGTGAGCGTCATCAGGCGGTCCAGCGCGGTGGCGACCTGCCCCGCGTAGTTGCCACGGATCGTCGACCACTCGGGCGCCGTGATCGAGCGCGCACGCCGCTGCGGACCGTGGTTGTGCATGTGCCAGAAGCCCATCTCGACGGTCTCGCCCACCTCCGGCGGCGCCGCCGCGTTTCGGATGGCCTCGGCGAGCAACTCGTCCGCGAGCGCGTCGGTGACGGCGGTGACCTCGACCATCGCCGAGCCGCCCGACCAGCGCACCGACCGCAGCGACCAGCCGGGGCCCACGACCAGCGCGGCCCCGCTGTCGTTGTCGCGTACGGTGCGCACCACGCGGCCGCGGGCGGGACGCAACGGTGCGTCCGGTCGCACCCGTTCCAGCTGCGCGGTGCGCGCGCATGGATGATCGCCGCGCAGGAACGGACCGAGCGCGAGGGCATCGATCGCGTCGCGGATGGAGTAGGTGGAATCGACTACGACGGTCCACGGCAGCCGCTCGGCCGGATCGGCCGAGGGCTCCCCGGGACCGATCAACCGAAGAGACTCATGACGTGCGGACACTTCGAGAATGATCCGGGGCGGCGGGGCACGGTGTCCATCGAATTACGACAGTGCCCCCTCCGCACCACAGCGGAGGGGGCACTGCGCGGAAACGCTTGGCCTACAAGGCCTTGAGTTCTTCGGTGACTGCTCCGACGGACTTCTTGGCGTCGCCGAACAGCATGGAGGTGTGGTCGGCGTAGAACAGCGGGTTGTCGATTCCGGCGAAACCACTGTTCATGGAGCGCTTGAGCACGATCACCGACTTGGCCTGGTCGACGTTGAGCACGGGCATGCCGTAGATCGGGCTCGAGGAGTCCTCACGGGCGGCCGGGTTGGTGACGTCGTTGGCGCCGATCACCAGGGCGACGTCGGTGCGATTGAATTCGCCGTTGATGTCGTCCATTTCCTTGAGCGCGTCATAGGACACCTCCGCCTCGGCCAACAGCACGTTCATGTGGCCGGGCATGCGACCGGCGACCGGGTGGATGGCGTATTTGACCTCCACACCCTTGGCCTCCAGCAGCGAAGCCATCTCCTTGACCGCGTGCTGCGCCTGCGCGACCGCCATACCGTAGCCGGGGACCACGATCACCTGGTTGGCGTACGCCATCTGGATCGCGGCGTCCGCGGCGGAGGTGGCCTTGGCCTGCTTCTGCTCACCATCACCGGCGCCCGGCGCGGTCCCGCCGCCACCGAAGCCGCCCGCGACGATCGCCGGAATGGACCGGTTCATCGCCTTGGCCATCAGGTTGGTCAGGATGGTGCCCGACGCGCCGACGATCATGCCCGCCACGATCATCGCGGTGTTGTTCAACGCCAAACCCGCCGCGGCGGCCGACAGACCGGTCAACGCGTTCAGCAGCGAGATCACCACCGGCATGTCCGCGCCACCGATCGGCAGCACGACCATCAACCCCAGCACACCCGCGAGCACCAGCACCGCGATCATCCACAGCTGCGACACCCCCTCACCCGTGGCGCCGACACCGATCACCACCGCCGCGGCCACCGCACCCAGCAGCAGCAACAAGTTCAACGGTTGCTGCAACTTCCCGATCCCGATCGGGCGGCCGGGCAGGATCTCCTGCAACTTGCCGAACGCGATCAACGAACCCCAGAACGACACCGAACCGATGATCGCCGCGAACAGCGACCCGATCACGATGTGCACCGTCGGCTCCTCGTCGAAATGCGAGAAACCCTGGGAATTGATGAATTCCGACCACGCGATGAGCGCGACCGTGCCACCGCCGACACCGTTGAACGCAGCCACCAGCTGCGGCATCGCGGTCATCTTCGTGTACTTCGCCGGCGGCACACCCAGCACGACGCCGACCACCAGACCGGCGACGATCAGAATCCAGTTGCTGGTGTGGCGGATCGAGATCAACGTCGCGATCACCGCGATCACCATGCCCACCGCGGCGATCAAGTTGCCGCGCACCGCGGTCTTCGGGCCGGTCAAACCCATCAGACCGTAGATGAACAGCGAGAACGCCACGATGTAGAGACCGTTGACCAGATAGGTCACGTTGTCGAAGGTATGCATCATTCACCGGCCTTCTGAGCAGCGGGCTTCTTGCTCTTGAACATGCCCAGCATGCGGTCGGTGACCACGAAACCACCGATGACGTTCAGGGTTCCGAACACCACCGCGACGAACAGGATGATCTGGGTCAGGATCGAGGGATCCTGCACGTTGCCCAAGGTGACCAGCGCACCGAGCACCACGATGCCGTGAATAGCGTTGGTGCCCGACATCAACGGCGTGTGCAACGTGTTCGGGACTTTGGAGATCACGGCGAAACCCACGAACCCCGACAACACCAGGATCGCGATATTCGCCAGAAGTTCGGTATACATCAGTTCTCCACCTTCGCCTCGGTCGGCTCCGACACAGCCGCTGCCTCGGCGGACTCCGCTGCCCCCGTCGCCTCGGCAGGCGCCTCGGGCGCGTCCGGCTCACGGGTGACGCAGGAATCCGCCAGCACCTGGTCGCTGAAGTCGGGCGCGAGCTTGCCGTCCACCAGCATCAACTCCAGCAACGCCGCGATGTTCTTCGAATACAACTCCGAAGCGTGCTCGGGCATGGTCGCGGGCAGATTCAACGGCGAGGCGATGGTCACCTCGTGCTTCACCACGACCTCACCCGGCTCGGTCAGCTCGCAGTTGCCGCCGGTCTCTCCCGCCAGGTCCACGATCACACTGCCGGGCTTCATACCCTCCACCGCGGCCGCGGTCACCAACCGGGGCGCGGGACGGCCCGGCACCAACGCGGTCGTGATCACCACGTCGAAGCCCTTGATCGCGTCCTCGAGCGCCTGCTGCTGCTTCGCCTTCTCCTCGTCGGTGAGTTCACGGGCGTACCCGCCCTCACCGGCGGCATCGATGCCCAGATCCAGCCACTGCGCACCCACCGACCGCACCTGATCGGCCACCTCGGGGCGCACGTCGTAACCGGTGGTCCGTCCGCCAAGACGCTTCGCGGTGGCCAGCGCTTGCAGACCGGCCACACCCACACCGAGCACCAGCACCGTCGCCGGCTTCACCGTGCCCGCCGCCGTGGTCAACATGGGGAAGAACCGCGTCGACTCCGACGCCGCCAGCAACACCGCCTTGTAACCCGCCACATTCGCCTGCGAGGACAACGCGTCCATCACCTGCGCACGCGAGATCCGCGGAATCGCCTCCACCGCGAACGCCTGCACCCCCGCCGACTTCAGCGCACCGATCTGATTCTCGGCATTGCGCGGCGCGAGGAAACCGATCAGCGTCTGCCCCGACGACAGCTTGCCCACCTCGGCGTCACTGGGCGGGGCGACTTTCACCACCACATCCGCCGACCACGGATCGCCGATCGACGCACCCGCCTCCACATAGGCTTCGTCGGGAATCAGCGCGCCTTTCCCGGCCCCGGGCTCGACGACAACTTCCACACCCTGTTTCACCAGGCTCGGAATGATTTTCGGCACCAAAGCGACACGTCGCTCGCCCGCGTTGGATTCGCGAACGACACCGACACGCGCGCCGCGCGGCGACAGATCGCCTACGCTCTGCGTTGTCTCCACTTGTCAGACTTCCTTCTCTTACTGAGCTTCAGGCAACGGGCAGACGACCGGACGATGTTACCGATGAGTAAGTTCGCCCAAATCTTCGCAACTGTACCTGGCCCGCCGTGAGCCTAGCTGAGATGCCCATCACACACGCCGGACGGATCGCGCTAGGACGCCGGAGTTCCTCGGTCGCCACCGAGGGAGCCGCCGACCGCCGAGCGGCGTCCACCGTTTTTCCTTTTCGCTGTGTGATCGTGGTCTCCGCAGGTGAACACGGCAAGACCGTACGGAGAAGTTCGTTACCAACCTCGAGGTTGGGCACCTGGTGGGACGCCCGGCCCACAGCGGCATAGTGACATGCGTCATGCCGATCGGCGATCCGGGGTGTTCCGCTCGGCTCGTACGCCGTATGGTCCAGCGTGTGAACGACTGCGTCTTCTGCCGCATCGTGGCAGGCGAGGCACCGGCGGCGAAAGTGTACGAGGACGACACGCTGTGCGCGTTTCTCGATGTCCGGCCGGTCGCCCGCGGGCACACGCTGGTCATACCGAAGCGGCACGCCGCCGAGTTGGAGGACCTCGACGCCGAGCTCGGTGCGCAGATCTTCCGGACCGGTCATCGGCTCGCCCTGGCCATCCGGCGCAGCCGCCTCGCCGCCGACGGCGCCAATCTGGTGCTCAACGACGGAACGGCGGCGTTCCAGACCGTTCCGCACGTCCACCTGCACGTGATCCCGCGCAGACACGGCGACACGCTGCGATTCGCGAAGGGCTTTCTCCTGCGCCGCCCGCACGATCCGATATCCACCGCCGCGGCCATCCGGGAAGGGATCGCGGCATTGGACAACGAGGGCACAAGCCCGGAAAAGGAAACCGAGGGATGACCGAGACGTTCGATCGGGCCACGCTGATCGACCTGCTGTCACGGCAGTGGGAGGCGATCGACGCGCTGGTCGCTCCGCTGGACGAGGATCACTGGCGCACCCCGTCGTCGCTGCCGGGCTGGAGCGTATTCGACGTCGTCGCCCACATCATCGGCACCGAATCCTTCCTGCTGGGTGACCGGCCGCCCGCGCACGATCCGACCAAGGCCAAGACCGACGTGCGCACGCTGCCCTACGTGCGCAACGAGACCGCGGTGCTCAACGAGATCTGGGTCGACCGGCTGCGCCCGCTGTCCGGGGCCCGCCTGCTCGCGTTCTATCGCGACGTCATCGACCGCAGGCGCGCGGCGCTCGCGGCCATGGGCGACGCCGAATGGGAGAAGGAGACGGTCACGCCGATCGGGCAGGTGACCTACGGCAGGTTCATGCGGGTGCGGTTGTTCGACTGCTGGATGCACGAACTCGACATCGCCGACGCGCTCGGGGTGCGGGTCGAGGAAGGCGGTCCCCGCGGCGAATTGGCCTTCGACGAGTTCGCGGCCGGCATTCCGCGCGTGGTGGCGAAGAAGGGCGAAGCGCCGGAGGGCGCGCGGATCGCCTTCGCGCTGACCGGTCCGCTGGCCAGAACCCTGCGCATTCAGGTGGCGGGCCGGGCGAACTACGTGGATGCGTTCGACGGACCCGCCACCGTCGAGGTCGGCTTGGACTCTCGGCTTTTCGTGCGTCTCGGGGGCGGTCGGACCAGCGCCGAGGAGCACTCGAGCGAGATCACCGTCGAGGGCGACGACGAGCTCGGGCAGCGCCTCGTCCGCCACCTGGCCTTCACCATCTGAGCCGCCGGTGCGACTGTTCCTGTCCAGCTACCGGTTCGGCGCGCACTACGACCGGCTCGTCACGCTCGCGGGGCCGCCCGGCCGGGTCGCGCTGATCCCCAATGCCTGCGACGCCTGGCCGCAGGCGTGGGCGGGTGCGGTGACCAGCGACCTGGCGCCGCTGCGCAAACTCGGCTACCAGCCCGAGGTGCTCGACCTGCGCGAGTACGTCCGCCGGGAAGCCGAGCTGGAACGGAAGCTGGCGGAGTTCCCGCTCGTGTGGGTGCGCGGCGGAAACACGTTCGTGTTGCGCGCGCAGTTGGCCCGCAGCGGCGCGGATCGCGTTCTGCCCCGGCTACTCGCCGCCGACGCGCTCGTCTACGCCGGTTACAGCGCCGGGGCCTGCGTGCTGACCCCGGACCTGCACGGCCTGGATGCGGTGGACGATCCGGCCGAGGTCGCTCCGGCCTGCGGCGTCGAACCGCAGTGGGACGGACTGGGTTTGGTGAACCGCAGGATCGTGCCGCACATCGATTCGGCCACCGACCCCGAAGGCGACTGCACTCGACTCGCGGCTCGCTACCGCGCCGAAGGCGTCGCGCACTGGGCGCTGACCGACGACGACGTGATCGTCGTCGACGGGGCGCGCACCGAAGTGCTGATCAGTCCGGTGGCGTCGTGATCTCTAGTTCGGGATCGCTGTCCGACACGACGATAAACATGCTCTCCTTGCAGGCGGCCGAGGGTCGAGATCGGGGTCGAGTCATCCAGACAGGCGGCCACTCAGCCGGGTCGCGGCCTCCTCATGTCGCGATACAGGTGTCCGCAGCACATCTCCACCGCCGACACCTCACATCGCGTCGGGAGCCAGCTCCGGTTCCGGCTCGACCGCGCGGCGGAAGACCACCCAGCGCATGGCGCTGTACATGTAGACGGCCTCGCACGCGCCCGCCAGCAACCGGGACACGTGGTACTCCACGCCGAGCGCGGTGAGCCCGCTGCCGATGCCCAGGATGAACGCGAGGTAGTTGACCACCACCACCACGACGTACACCGCGGCCTGCCTGCCGACCGGCGCGTGGGAATGGAAGTTGAACGTGCGGTTGAGCACGAAGCTGAGCCCGAACGCGCACACGTATGCCACCGTCACCGACGACCACACCGGCAGTTCGAACCAGCCGTGCAGGACGGTGAGCAGCGCCAAGTCGGCGGCGAAGGTGCCGCTGTTGATCAGCGCGAAGCCGAGGAAGGTCGGCGGGACGAGACGGTTCAGCCCGAACGGCAGCCGGTGCACGACCGACTCGCACCAGCGGGTGAACCGGTCGGCGATGGTGTCGGCGGTCTCGGACAGCTCGTGCACGCGACCAGCGTGCCAGCGGCAGATGTCCGGCAGATGAGCGGGCGGCGACCGCGGGGTGGCTCAGCCGATCTGCGCCTGGCCCGGGTCGTCCGCGGCGTGGTCCAGGCTCGCCCATGCCGCCAGGCATCGCCGTCGCGCGACATCGTCCGCGTCCGCCAGCAGCGCCTCCAGCAACTCGCGGGGCTCGCGCCGCCAGAGATCGGCCAGCTCGGCGCGGGTCTCCTTGTCGAAGACACCGGAGCGGTCCAGCGCGGTCAGCCATTCCTCGTGCTCGCCCGCGTGCACCCGGCGCAGCACGTCGGGGTCTATACCGTCCTCGACGAACTCGCTGGAGAACATCGCGGCGACCAGTTCCCGGCGACTCGGTTGCTCGCCCTGCATCCGTTCCATCCCTCCAAGTGCTCCGCGGCGAACCGCATGGACTGCCGGCGCCCCGACGTGGCGGCGCCAGGAGAACTCGATGCCCCGAACAGTCAAGCCCCTGTCGGCATTCTGGTCTCCCGTAGGCGGTAATACCACTGTGGCGGCTGACATCACATTCCAGGCCTTCCGTTCGCCACACGCACGGTCGACCGATCAGCAAATATCGGGCACGGGGAGCTAGCGTGAGGTGGTGGACCTGCATGACTTGATCGCCGCCCTCCCCGACGGCGCGGTGCTCACCGACGTCGACCTGCTGGCGAGCTACCGCCAGGACTGGGCGCGCGATCCCGGCGCGGGCACCGCCCTGGCCGTGGTGCGCGCCACCAGCACCGACGACGTGGCCGCGACGCTGCGGTGGGCCAGCGCGCATCGCGTCCCGGTGATTCCTCGCGGTGCCGGGTCCGGGTTGTCCGGCGGCGCGACGGCCGTCGACGGAGCGATCGTGCTGACCACCGAGCGGATGCGGGAAATCTCCGTCGACCCGGTGACCCGGACCGCCGTGGTGCAGCCCGGCCTGCTGAACGCCGAGGTCAAGCGCGCGGTCGCGGAGCACGGGCTGTGGTATCCGCCGGACCCGTCGTCGTTCGAGATCTGCTCGATCGGCGGCAACGCCGCGACCAACGCGGGCGGCCTGTGCTGTGTGAAGTACGGCGTCACCACAGACTACGTGCTCGGCATGCAGGTCGTGCTCGCCGACGGCACCGTCGTGCGGCTCGGCGGTCCGCGTTTGAAGGACTCGGCCGGGCTGTCGCTGACCAAGCTGTTCGTCGGCAGCGAGGGCACGCTGGGCGTGATCACCGAGCTGACGCTTCGGCTGCTGCCCGCCCAACCGCCGCAGAGCACGGTCGTCGCCAGTTTCGCCACGCTCACCGCCGCCACCGAGGCCATCCTGACCATCACCGGCGAACTGCGGCCGTCGATGCTCGAGTTCATGGACTCGGTGTCGATCAACGCCGTGGAGGACGAGCTGCGGATGGGGTTGGACCGGAAGGCGGCCGCGCTGCTGGTCGCGCGCTCCGACGCCCCCGGCGAATTCGCCCACCGCGAGGCCGAGATCATGGCGGCGGCCTGCGAGAAAGCAGGAGCGACAGAGGTTTTCCACACCGAGGACCCGGCCGAGGGTGAAGCGTTCACGGCCGCCCGACGTCTGGCGATCCCGGCCGTGGAGAAGCTCGGGCCGCTGCTGCTCGAGGACGTCGGCGTTCCGCTGCCCCGGCTCGGCGACTTGGTGAGCGGCGTCGCCGAAATCGCCGAGCGCAACGAGGTCACAGTGTCGGTGATCGCGCACGCGGGCGACGGCAACACCCACCCGCTGATCGTGCACGACCCCACCGACGCCGACCACACCGCGCGAGCGAACCGCGCCTTCGGCGAGATCATGGACCTCGCCATCGCCCTCGGCGGCACCATCACCGGTGAACACGGCGTCGGACGATTGAAGAAGGCATGGCTGCCCGACCAACTCGGCCCCGACGTCATGGCCCTGACCCGCCGCATCAAGGACGCCCTCGACCCCGACGGCATCCTCAACCCCGGCACGATCCTGTAACCACCGCGACGGAACATTCCCCACGCACAAGGAGTTCTACCCCGACATGACGACCAGGCTCGAACACAACGTCGCCGATACCCGTTTCGAGATCTACATCGACGACACCCTAGCCGGGTACGCCGACTACGCCGAACGCGAAAACCCCAAGGTCCGCGACTTCCACCACACCCTGACCTTCCCCGAATTCCGAGGCCGAGGCGTAGCCGCCCAAGTCGTCGAATACGCCCTCAAAGACTCCCGCACAGCGGGTTTCTCGGTCATCCCCACCTGCTGGTACGTGGAGCAGTACATCACCCAACACAGCGAATACGCCGACTTGGTGAAGTAGGCGCGAGATACGCCCGCGAGTGGCACACCACCGAGAGATCTACTCGCGTTTTGCCACAGCCATGTGCCACTCGCGGAAGTTGTGCCAGCGAGCTGATGGTGGTTCAGGGTCGCTTGAAGTCGCCGGCGGTGATGCCAGTGGTGAAGGTGTTCCCCTCGCCGGGCGTGAAGACCAGCGCTGGGCCGGTCGGGTTCTTCGAGTCGCGTACGCCGACCAAGCCTTCGCCGAGAAAAGCAACCTCCACGCACTCCTTACCGGCCTGGCTACGGCTGCTTTTGAACCACTTCGCCTCGGAGAGATTGGTATTCACGGCTTCGTACTCCCGTGCTATCTGTTGGAGCAGGTTGTAGCGCTATCCGGGTCCAGCGCCGCGCGTTCGCTCGCTTCAAAGACATGTATTAGCCGCGGGCTATCCCAGCGGTGAAAGCGTCCCACTCGCCCTGCGAGAACATCAGTGCTGGACCGGTTGGGTTCTTGGAGTCTCGCACGCCGACGTGGCCTCTCGAGAGAAAAGCCACTTCGACACATGCTTTGTCAGCTCCGCTGTAGCTGCTCTTGAACCACTTCGCCTCGGAGAGGTCGATATTCACGGTGCATACTCCCTTGCTATCTGCCGGAGCAGGTTCTTGCTCTGCTCCGGGTCCAGCGCCGCGCTTTCGAACCGCCGGTAGGCATCGAGATACCGGTTCACAGCGCTGTGCTTCTCCAGGTACAAATCGCCCGTGAAGCTCTCAACGTAGACAACTGTAGGCTCCTTCGGCTGTCGCTTGCTGTCACCCCCCGACTTCAAGATCACGAATGGCCCTACGGCCACACCCATGGGAAATCCGGCCGAGAACGGGAGCACACGGATCGTGACGTTGGGCAGCCCCATGAGGTCCACCAGATGGCGGAGCTGGGCCGACATGATGCGCTCATCACCGACCATCCCGCGTAGCACCGACTCTCGAAGAATCGCATGCACAGTGACGGGTTTCGTTTTGCGGGTGATCAGCGATTGGCGCTTGCGTCGGAGGTGCACCCGGCGCTCGTGTTCCAGCGGTGTCTCGTTCGGGTAGCCAGCACGAATCAGCCCACTCGCATACGCGGGTGTTTGAAAGATCCCAGGCACGAGTTCCGGTTCGTACCAGGTCAGCGACCGGGCGGTGGCCTCCAGGTCCACGAACACATCGAAGTTCTCGGGAATCAGGTCGCCGAACTCATGCCACCACGACTTCACGCTGGCCTGCTTCGCGAGCCCGACCAGTGCGTTCGTGTACTCCTCGGTGAAGTCGTAGATCTTGCACAGCGCCTCCACATCGACGGTGCGAATGCGCTCGGTCTTGCCGACTTCCATCCGCTGCACGGTGCTGACGCTCCACTGCATCCGTTCGCCGACGTCGGCCAACGTCAATCCCGCCGCTTCCCGTCCGTTTCGCAGATGCCTGCCCAGCTGACGACGAGGCAGGGTCGAGCCACCACTTTCGGCCATGCGATTCCTGTCCACTCCGGGCGACCCGGGATTCTCATCTCCGGGCCGATTCTCATTGCAGAATGAAAAACGTGCTGGTCGAGCTGATGAGATCTCATCTTTACCTAGTTCATCGGACAGGTCCAGTGGTTCGCTGATCGTGCGCCCGGCAGGGGACGACGGAAACACTCGCACCGCAGAGTAATTCGCTCCCCGCACGGCTACCGACCAGGGATCACCAGAGCTATGGGCGCACCCTGAACCCCTTCGATGAAGCAGAGGTCTCGTTGCGCCACATAGCGTTTGGAGACACGCCGTTGTCTCGCTGTCACTACTACCGGCAGGTATGCGGACTCCCCGCGGTCGTCGACCCTCCCCAGATCGGGCGGATCATCGTCCGGACCGGAATGGTCTGGGGCATAACCATGCCCGCCGTACTGGGACAGCACGTGAAGGTGTGGATGCAGGACCACGGCCACGAGCTGGGGCCGATCCTGTCGCATCCACGGTCGAAGCGGTGGACGTTCATCATCCGGCCGGACCTGCCGGACGACGTGCCGCTGTTCGCCGAGATGTTCCGCTTGAACGTGTCCATCATCCGCCACGGCGGCATGATCGCGTTACCGAGCCCAGCAGACCGAGGAACCAAGTTCCGTGCGTGGATGTCACGCCCGGACACGACTTTTCGCCCCTCCGGCTGCGTGGTCGTTGCCGCGATCCGCCATTGCGTGGCCACGAAGGTCGCGCGCGGTCGACGGGTGATCACGTATGCCTGACCGCGCCGTCTCCCCGATCCCGTCAGAGCCGGATGTGCACCTGTCGGTGTTCTGGCACGGAGCCCGCCTGGACTTCGTCGCCTGCGTAACGGCCGCATGCCTTTTCGTCCAGGAGTGGCGCGCCCGACACTGGCACGACGCCGTGGAAGTATCCACAGACATCACCGACGACTACCCGAGGCTCCCGTGCGAACGCCTCTACCTGGAGCCCTGACAGCGCCCCACCGCCATCGCCCCGGCGAAGTCCGCGACACGCGTCCACGAGTGGCACACCAGCGAGAAGGTCACTCGCGTTTTGCCGCAACCATGTGTCACTCGTGGCCGCATCGCTTCGAGAGAGAGGGGGCACGCCTGGGATCGGGCTGACTCCGGGCCAAGCGCAGGCATCAGGACGTCCCGACGATTCGGGTTTCAAGTTGCGCACCTACACCCATCTCGTGCCGTCGAGCTACGAGCGGGCGCGGAATGCGATCGACGGAATGTTCGGGCGGCTGTGCTCCTCGACGGCCTGGAGACGGCCTGAGATGCGATTTCAGTTCCGCCCGAACATCCGGTGATCTAGAAGAACCTCACTTCAGCAGCGCGCGGCTCATCACCAGGCGCTGGATCTGGTTGGTGCCCTCGTAGATCTGGGTGATCTTGGCGTCGCGCATCATCCGCTCCACCGGGAAGTCGGTGGTGTAGCCGGCGCCGCCGAACAGCTGGACGGCGTTGGTGGTGACTTCCATGGCGACGTCGGAGGCGAAGCACTTGGCGGCGGCGGAGATGAAGCCGAGGTTCTTCTCGCCGCGCTCGGCGCGGGCGGCCGAGGTGTACACCATGAGGCGGGCGGCCTCGATCTTCATCGCCATGTCGGCGAGCATGAACTGGGTGTTCTGGAAGTCGGCGATCGACTTGCCGAACTGCTTACGGTCCTTGGTGTAGGCGATGGCCGCGTCCAGCGCGCCCTGGGCCAGGCCGACGGCCTGCGCGCCGATGGTGGGGCGAGTGTGGTCGAGGGTCTGCAGCGCGGTCTTGAAGCCGGTGCCCGGCTCGCCGACGATGCGGTCACCCGGCACCCGGCAGTTCTCGAAGTACAGCTCGGCGGTGGGCGAGCCCTTGATGCCGAGCTTGTGCTCCAGCGGGCCGACCACGAAGCCCTCGTCGTCCTTGTGCACCAGGAAGGCCGAGATGCCGTTGGCGCCCTTGTCCGCGTCGGTCACCGCCATCACGGTGTACCAGGAGGACTTGCCGCCGTTGGTGATCCAGCACTTGGAGCCGTTGATGATCCAGTCGTCACCCTCCTGCTTGGCCCGGGTGCGCATGCCTGCCGCGTCGGAGCCCGCCTCGCGCTCGGACAGCGCGTAGGAGGCCATCTCGCCGTTGACGATGTCCGGCAGCACCTTCTGCTTCAGCTCCTCGGAGCCGTTCAGGATCAGGCCCATGGTGCCGAGCTTGTTGACGGCGGGGATCAGCGAGGACGAACCGCAGACGCGCGCGACCTCCTCGATCACGATGCAGGTGGCCACCGAGTCGGCGCCCTGGCCGCCGTAGGCCTCTGGCACGTGCACGGCGTTGAAGCCGGAGGCGTTGAGCGCGGTCAGCGCCTCCTCCGGGAAGCGGGAGTTGCCGTCGACGTCCTTCGCGTGCGGGGCGATCTCCTTCTCCGCGAGGGCGCGGATCGCCTCGCGTAGTTCGTCGTGGAAGTCCTCGAGCTTGAACAGGTCGAAATCGGGGTTTCCCGCCATGGGGCCTTCACTCCTGATCGTCGGTGGTCGGCGCCGCTTTCCGTCGAACAAAAGCAGCATCTCGGCACTCAGTGCCATCTATGAGTCGAGTATACCCATATGGATGCGGCTTACGTGGGGAGATGACGTGGCACTCAGTGTCAGATCGGTCGCACTTAGATCCGGTTCACAGGTTGCCGAGTTTGCGGACCAGTAGGTCCGCGATCTGCTTCGGCGCGACGTCACGGGGAAACACCGCCACGACCAGCTCGTCCGCGCTCGCGGTACGCCCGGCGCCGCGCGGGATGGCGGCCAGTTCCATCCGCAGGTCCGCGGCGCCCGCGTCCGACTCGCCGCGCACCATGCGGCGCAGCAGGTAGTTGTGCGTCGCCGTCACCGCGGCGGTGAACTGCACCCGGGCCAGATCGGGGACGTCGGGCAGCCGCTCACGCAGGTAGTCGGTGAACAACCGTTCATAGCGGAACACCGTGACGATCTCGCGCTCCCGCAGCGCGGGCACCCGCCGGACCACCTGGTAACGCCGGGCCGCGATCTCCCGCCACTGCGTGAACCGCTCGAACACCTGCACCACCGCCGAGCACACCGCCTCCCACGGATCCTCTCGCGACGCGGCCAGAAACTCCTCCGCTTGCGCCAGCTGGGACTCGTGGTCGGCGAAGATCACGTCCTCTTTCGACCGGAACTGCCGGAAGAACGTGCGCCGGGAGATGCCCGCCGCCTCCGCGATCTCGTCGACGGTCGTCGCCTCATACCCCTTCTCGGCGAACAACCGCAGCGCCTGATCCACCACCGTGAGCCGAAAATGCGCGGTGTCGTCGCCTCCCCGCGTTCGAGCGATATCCCCTGTAGTCACGACCTCACACCGTAGTCAGCGGCCGAGAGCGCGAGTCCCCGACACCGGAAGCTTTCGCGGTCCGCCGCCGTATCACCAGGTCGACGGGGCTCGACCGCAGTTGCCGCGGCTCGGCGAGACCGACCGTGCTCCCAACCGGCGTTGCCGCGATCGTCGCGGTGACCAGGGCGTGCGACGCGCGTTGCCGCAACGCTGCCGTGCTGGATTCCCGGCCGATCGCGTCGCCGGGCTGCCCCTGCTGGGTGCGCTGGGTGCGAACACCCTGTTCGTCCGCGCACAGCCCGATCAGCGTGCGGAAGCATGCCCCTTCGTCCGGTCAGCTGCCGAGGGTCGCCGACATGTCGGCCGGTGTTGCGGCACCCCGAAGTCCCGCCGCGCCGGTGCCGGCACGGCGTGCGCGCAGCCCGCTGACCAGGCACAGCGTGACGCCGAGCGTGAGCCAGGCCAGCAGGACGAGGACGGCGTGGGTGGCCCCTCGACCGTCGAAGAAGGCAGTGGATCGCAGCAACCGGCCACCGGCACCGGGCGGCAGCAGCTGGCCGAGCGCGCCGGACCAGCCGGGCAGCATTTCGGGTGCGGTCGCGGTACCCGAGAGCGGGTTACCGATGAGCATCATGAGCACGGCGCCGATTCCGATCCCGGCGTATCCGAGCAGCGCCTCCAGCCCCAGGACGGCCGCAGCGGTGGCCGCGATGGACAAAGCGACGGCGCCGGAGTTGGCGAGGTAGGAGCCGCTGAGCGAGCCGAGCCAGAACTGCAGGATCGCGGCGACGGCCAGGCCGCCGGTGACCGCGAAGGCGAGCGCTCCGGTGAGCCGACGGGCGGTGCCGCGCACGAGCCGGGTCAGCAGGACCGCGGCCAGCAGACCGCCCATGACCAGAGGCAGGGCGCCTGCCGACAAGCCAGCGCCGCGCGGGTCGTCGGCGGGCAGGGCGGCGAGGTCGCGGGCCGCCGTGCCGGGCTTGCCCTCCTGCGCGAGGCTGCTCGCGATGCCCTGCAAGGTCTGGGCGACCGCGGTGCTCGCGGCGGAGGCGACGATGACCTCGGGAGCACCGGAGCCGACGGCGATCGCCCCGTACACCCGCCGGTCGCGAATCAGCGTTTCCGCGGCCGCGATGTCGGGGACCTCGGTGATCTCGAAGCCGCCCGGCAGCCGTTGCTCGAGTGCCGTGCGGACCTGAGCGACCGCGGTGGCCGGACCGGCGACGGCGATCGGCACATCGTGTACCGACGACCGCGCCGACGGCCAGGCGAAGGCGACGAGCAGCACGCTGACGATCGCCGTGAGCAGGGCAACCGCTCCGGCCACCGTCGGCCATCGCGACGGGAAAGTGTCGGCGAGCGGTGCCAGCGTGGTCATGTCTACTCCTCGAACGGTGGGGTCGGTGTTCATCGCAGGGTGAGCGGGGTCTGCGAATCGACGTGGGTCAGTTTCTGCGGGTTGCGCACGTAGTAGAGGCCGGTGATACGGGTGTCCTCGACGCGCATCGCGAGGACGCCGTCCAGTTCGCCGTCCATGCGCAGAGCCAGTGCGGGGCTGCCGTTGACCGTGGTCGATTCGACGGTGAGCGCGACATCGTGCTTGGTGAGGCCGCCGACGATGAAGCGCGCCACCTTTTCGGCGCCGAAGACCGGCCGTGGCGTGGCCTGTTTGATACCTCCGCCGTCGCTGATGGCGACGACGTCGGGGGCGAGCACGGCGAGCAGTCCTTGCACGTCGCGAGTCTCGAGCGCGCGCCGGAACGCCTCGGCAGCCGCCTCGGCCTGGCGCGCCGTGACCGAGCGGCGTGGACGGCGAGCTTCCACGTGGCGACGGGCGCGGTGGGCGATCTGGTGGACGGCGGCGGGCGTCTTGTCGACCGCGGCCGCGATCTCGTCGTAGCCGAACCCGAAAGCTTCGCGCAGCACGAACACCGCCCGTTCGGTCGGGGTCAATGTCTCGAGCACGAGCATCAGCGCCATCGACACGCTTTCGGCGAGCTCGACGTCTGCGGCCACATCCGGTGCGGTGAGCAGCGGCTCCGGCAGCCAGGAGCCCACGTATGCCTCCCTGCGGCGCTTCACCGAGCGCAGCCGGTTGAGCGCTTGCCGGGTGGTGATCCGGACCAGGTAGGCGCGCGGCTCGGTGACGTGCGCCGCGTCGACGCCGACCCAGCGCAACCAAGTCTCCTGCAAGACGTCGTCGGCGTCGGCCACCGATCCCAGCATTTCGTAGGCGACGGTGAACAGCAGGTTGCGGTGGGCGAGGAACGTCTCGGTCGCCGTCGCGGCGGTGTGGTCGCCGCCGTCCCGGCCTTCTGCCTTCTGGTCGGTCCACCGTTTCTCATCGGCTCCACTGGCTGCTTCCATGAGGTCCTCTTCTGTTGCTCAGACGTTTCGATCCGACTCGCTGGATCGTCGATGCCCAGTCCGGCGCACACCGGACGATGCGCTCGCATCCGGCGATGCGCCGACGGCCGGGCGGGTGCGGCGGCGACGGCGAGAACAGCGCTGCCACACCCCGTGCGGGCGAAGTAGTCGACCGGAGACCACCGGCGCTGCTACACAGCCGGTTCGGCGGCGACCGGCGCGCCGCCGCGCTGCTCCCGCAGCAGCTGGGGCCGGTGCTTGCCGTCCTTGGGCCAGTGATGCGAGCCGGGCTTGCGCGCTTCGTTCACCAGGTGCTCGACACTGGCGGCGCAGGAGAATTCCTTCAACTTCTTGCCCGCGAGTCCACTGAAGTAGAGCGGCATCGCGGTGTCGTCCTTGTGGCCGAGCTGGAAGATTCCCGCGCCCCGGCCGAAACTGATGCACATCGCGGGGAAAGAGAGGTCGATCGGCGCAGGCCTCTCACCCGCGATCCGGTTCAGCACCGTGTCGGCGGCATGGGCGCCAAGGCACCCCGCGGCATAGGCGCTCATCCGGAACGGCAGATCGGACGGCGCCGCCGAATCCCCGGCCGCGACGATGCGCTCGTCGTCGACGCTGGTCAACGTCTCGTCGGTGCGCAGCCGTCCCGTAGCGTCGGTGCTCAGTCCGCTGGTGACGGCCAGATCCGGCACACCGAACCCGGTGGCCCAGATGGTCACCCGACTCGCCAATGTGCGGCCGTCACCGAGTTCCACGGCATCCCGCGTCACCGCCGTGACCGCCGCATCAGGGCCTTCGAGCACGGTGATCCCCAACTTGGCGAGGTACTTCCGGGCAGTCCGCCGGGCCCTCGGGTGCAGGTACGGGCCGACCACGCCGCCGCACACCAACGTGACCGCGCGACCCTGCTCCGCCAGCTCCGCAGCGGTCTCGATGCCCGTCGGACCACCCCCGACGACCGTCACCGCCGCCGTCGTCGGCGTGTCGTAAAGCACCGACCGCAACCGCTGCGCCGCCTCCAAAGTGGCAATCGGATAAGCGAACTCGTCCACGCCCGGCACCCGCGAGCCCGCGCTGCCGCTACCCACCGCGTAGACCAGGTAGTCATAGCCGACCGTGCCCCCCTCGGCCAACGTCACGCTGCGCCCGGCCGCGTCGATCCGTGTCACGCTGTCGACCACCAGCCGGACCCCCTCGGCCAGCACTTCGGTGTAGTCGACGACCGCATCGTGCGTCCCGCCCACCAGCTGATGCAGACGCAGCCGGGGAACGAACGCCGAGCGCGGATTGATCACGGTCACCGCGACGTCATCGCGCTGCGTCAGCCGGTTCGCCGCCATCACACCGGCATACCCGCCACCGATCACGACCACGTCGATCTTCTTGCTCATGGTGTCTCCTTCGCTCCGAGAGGCTCGAAAACAAGACACCGCAGCCCCGAACATTCCTGACACCATGTGACGTAGATCACTATTCAAGCGCCGCGGGGTGCGCACCAGCATCGCGGGGGCTGGCCGCGGATCCGCGGCACCGGCCAGCGACTCGGTTGCGATGCCGGGGAACGTTTCGAATATTTTGTTTAATTCGTATACTGCGGTTAGGAGGTGATCAGCGTGGCGAACATCCGAGACGCAAAGCGCGCCGAGCCAGGAGCGATCGATGCCGATGTCGCAGCTCGGGCCATGCGCCGGATCAAGGACTATCTGATGCGGCACCCCGGCGAGCAAACCATCCAGGTGGCCCCTGAGCATCCGGGCGATGACGCCTTGGTACTGCCCCGCCAGGCCGTGAGCATGTTGGCATTCATCCTGGCGCAGGCGGCCGAGGGACGTGGTGTCACCGTCGTGCCCTCGCATGCCGAACTCACTACGCAGCAGGCGGCGGACATGCTGAACGTGTCGCGCCCCTACGTCGTGACGCTGTTGGAAACAGGCGAGATTCCCTTTCGCCGGGTCGGGCGGCACCGTCGGATCCGATACGACGACTTGAAGCAGTACCAGCGGCGAGCCGAGGCCAAGAGCAGAGCCGCGATGGATGAATTGGCGGAACTCGGCCGAGATCTCGGCATCTGACCATGGCTTTCGTTGTGGTCTACGACGCCAATGTGCTGTATGGCAACACACTGCGGGATCTACTCATCCGCCTTGCGCGATCGGGTGCCGTGCAGGCGAAGTGGACTGATCGCATCCTGGACGAGGCGCTGAACAACCTAGCTGCGAAACGGCCGGACATTCCGGCGGACCGGCTGACCCGACTGCGCACATTGATAAACGATGCCGTGCCGGATTGCCGCATCTACGGATACGAACCACTGATCGACGCGGTGAAGCTCCCCGACCCAGATGATCGGCATGTCCTCGCAGCCGCCATCGCTGCTCGGGCACAAGTCATCGTGACTTCCAACCTGGCGGACTTTCCGGATGACGCGCTGGAACCCTGGCACATCGAGGCGAAAAGTCCCGATGATTTCGTGCTCGACCAGATCGATCTGGACGACCGTGTGGTCTGGGCGTGCATCCAGCAGATCGCCGATTCACGCACCAACCCACCGGAGACCACTGAAGACGTGCTGGACGTCCTTGGAGAACGCCGGATTGGTGGAAGCGGTCGCAAGTTTGCGTGCAGGCAGGCGCGACCGCTGACCGTGCGCCGCTCAGCCCAGAAGTTTGGTGCGCAGCGCGTCGTCCTTTTCCAGCACCATCTGCTCGAGCCCGGCCTGGAACTGTTCCATGCGGGTGCGCAGGGACGGGTCGTGGGCGGCGAGGATGCGGGCGGCGAGCAGGCCCGCGTTGCGGGCGCCGCCGATGGAGACGGTGGCGACCGGCACGCCGGCGGGCATCTGGACGATGGACAGCAGCGAGTCCATGCCGTCGAGGTATTTGAGCGGCACCGGCACGCCGATCACCGGCAGCGGAGTGGCCGAGGCGACCATGCCGGGCAGGTGGGCAGCGCCGCCCGCGCCGGCGATGATGACCTTCAACCCGCGCCCCGCCGCGGAACGCGCGTAGTCGAGCATGCGCTGCGGCGTGCGGTGCGCCGAGACGACGCCCACCTCGAAACGGATCCCGAATTCGGCCAGCGCCTCCGCGGCGGCCTCCATCGTCGGCCAGTCCGAGTCGCTGCCCATGATCAGGCCGACCGCGGGGGCGATGGCCAGTTCCTCACTCATGCGGATCCCATCCGTCGGTCCAGATCGCGTGCGACATCCAGTGCGCCGCCCGCTCGGCCTTCTCCCTGACCTCGGCCACGTCGTCGCCGAGGATGTTGACGTGCCCGATCTTGCGGTCGGGACGCTCGCCCTTGCCGTACAGGTGCACCTTCGCCTCAGGGATCCTGGCGAACAGGTGGTGCAGCCGCTCGTCCATCGACATCGCCGGGGCCTGCGGCGCGCCGAGAATGTTCGCCATCACGGTCACCGGAGCCAGCGGCGCGGTGTCGCCGAGCGGGTAGTCGAGCACGGCGCGCAAATGCTGCTCGAACTGCCCGGTGCGGGCGCCGTCCATGCCCCAGTGCCCGGAGTTGTGCGGGCGCATGGCCAGCTCGTTCACCAGCAGCTCGCCGTCGGTGGTCTCGAACAGCTCCACCGCCATGACGCCGACGACGCCGAGTTCCTTGGCGAGATTCAGCGCCATCGTCTCCGCCGCGGCCGCCGTGTCCTCCGGCAACTCGGGCGCGGGCGCGATGACGACCGCACACTGCCCCTTCCGCTGCACCGTCTCCACTACCGGCCAGGTCGCCGCCTGCCCGAACGGCGAACGGGCCACCATCGCCGACAGCTCCCGTTTCAGGTCGATCTTCGCCTCCGCCAGCAGCTGGACGCCGCGGGCGAGCTGGTCGGCGACGATCGCCGCGGCCGCGTCGGCGGACTCCGGCATCCAGACGCCACGCCCGTCGTAGCCGCCGCGTACCGCTTTCAGCACGATCCGCCAGCCGTGCTCGTCGCCGAAGCGCACCGCGTCCTCGACCGAGGTCACCGGCGTGAACGCGGGCACGGGCAGCCCCAACGCGCTCAGCTTGGTGCGCATCGCCAACTTGTCCTGCGCGTAGACCAGCGCCCGCGGCGGCGGCTGCACGTTGACGCCCTCGGCGACCAGCGCCTCCAGGTGCTCGGTCGGCACGTGCTCGTGGTCGAAGGTCAGCGCGTGCGAGCCGACCGCCGCTTTGCGCAGTGCGGTCAGGTCGGTATGGCTGCCGAGCACCACCTCGGGGCTGACCTGGGCGGCCGGGTCCTCGGGGTTCTCGGCGAGCACGCGCAGCCGCTGGCCCAGCGCGATCGCCGCCTGGTGGGTCATGCGCGCCAACTGGCCGCCGCCGATCATGGTGACGGTGGGCATGGCCGAAGGATCGAAGGAACGTGCGCTCACGTCGGACAATATTGTCATGTCCGGCGCAAATGACAGCTACCGGTACACTCCGGTCTTGTGTCATTCGTCGACGACGTGGTCAGCGTCCTCCCCAAGCCGCTGCAAGATATCGCGTACCGGCAGCGGGAATTGATCAAGTTCGCGATCGTCGGCGCGACCACGTTCGTGATCGACAGCGGCATCTTCTACATACTCAAGTGGACGGTGCTCGCGGAGAAACCGGTCACGGCCAAGATCATTTCCGGCGTCATCGCCGTGATCGCTTCCTACATCCTGAACCGGGAATGGTCGTTCAAGAATCGCGGCGGGCGGGAACGTCATCACGAAGCGCTGCTGTTCTTCGCCGTCAGCGGCGTCGGCGTCGTCCTCGCCTTCACCCCGCTGTGGATTTCCAGCTACGTCTTCGACCTGCGCCAGCCCAACGTGAGCTTCACGGTCGAGAACGTCGCCGACTTCATCAGCGCGTTCATCATCGGCAATCTGCTGCAGATGGCGTTCCGTTTCTGGTCGATGCGCCGCTGGGTCTTCCCCGACGAAATGAGCGAACTCGAAGCGGAATTCGTCGACCTCGTGGAAGAGGAACTCGGCCGCGGCTGAGTCACCTCGGCTCGGGCACCACCGAGTTGGCCGGACGGGCCTTCGACCCGAGGAACACCGCGAACAGCGCGGGCCTGCGCCGCTGTAATTCCAGCCGTCCGCCGTCGGCCTCGACCAGCGCCCGCGCGAGCGCCAGCCCGACACCGGTGGAACCGCCCGCGGAGAAACCGCGGTCGAAGATGTGCGGCGCCAGCTCGTCGCGCACTCCGTGGCCCTCGTCAGCCACCTCGACACACACCAGCGGCTCGCGATCGGCTCCCGGCCGCACCGAGCGCACCGACACCGTGCAGGTCCCGCCGCCGTGCATGAGCGCGTTGTCCACCAGCACCGTCACCGCCTCACGCAACCGCGAACCCGTGATCGGGGCGCGCAACGACTCGTCGCCGGTGAGCGTCAGCGACCGTCCCGCCTCGGTGAACGGGTGTTTCCATTCGGCGACGACACCGCGCAGTTCGTCCATCACGGGCACCGGATCGCGGTCGGCCGCGTCCTCGTCGCGGGAGGCGCGGACCAGGTCGTCGATCGCATCGGTGAGCCGATCGACCTGAGCCATCGCCTCCTCGGCCTCGTGCACCACCTCCGGGTCGGCATGCGCGGACAACTCGTCCAGGCGCAACCGCACGGCGGTCAGCCTGCTGCGCAGCTGATGCGAGACGTCCGCCACCAGGGCGTGTTCGCGCTGGAGTCGTCCGGCGATCTCCACCGTCGCCGAGTCGAGCACGTCGGATACGCGATCCAGTTCCGCGATGCCGTGCCTGCGCGGATCGGGCCGGAAATCCCCCATCGCCAGCCGGGCCGCGCGCGCCGCCACGTCCCGCAGCGGATCGGCCACCCGCCGGGCGGTGACCACCGCGACCGAGACCGCCGCGCCGAGCGAGGCGAGCACCGCCAGCGCGACCACCGCGACCGCCTGGCGCTGCATGGCGTGCATCGGCGCGGACGGCACCTCCAGGCGCAGCGAAGCGGACTTGCCCATCGAAAGCGACTCGACCAGCGGGTCGGACACGTCGGCCACCCCCACGTCGCGGCGGACGGCGTTGTCCCGCTGCGACGGGTAGACGATGGTGAGCCTGCCGTTCTCCGGCACCAACGGCGCCACGGACCGGATGTCCAGCTCGCCGGACACCGTGCCGTCGCGTTCCTGCGCGATGATCTCCGTCGCGATCCGGTCCAGCCGGTTCTGCAGGTCGTTGCGCGTGATGTCCTCCACCCACAACCACGCCGTGTAGATCAGCGGCACGCCGAGCACCACCGTGGTGAGGGTCAGCACGGTGAGCATGGAACGCAAGATCCGGCGGCGCACGTCAGTCGGTGTTCAGCCGGAATCCGACACCGCGGACGGTGACGATGCGCCGCTCGGCCATGGGGCCCTCGTCCCCGATCTTGCGGCGCAGCCAGGACATGTGCATGTCCAACGTCTTGGAACCGCGCAACTCCGCGTCGCCCCACACCTCGCGCAGGATGGTCTCGCGCGCCACCACCTGACCGGCCCGGTCGATCAGCACCTTGAGCAGCTCGTATTCCTTGTTGGCCAAACCGATTTCGACGCCGTTGACCAGTACGCGCCGGGCGGCCGGCTCCAGGCGGATGCCGCCCACCTCGACCGTGTCGTCGCCGATTCCGCTGCGCCGCAACAGCGCTCGCACCCGGGCGAGCAACTCGGCGAGCCGGAACGGCTTGCCGACGTAGTCGTCGGCGCCCGCGTCCAGCCCCACCACGAAATCCACCTCGTCGGTGCGCGCGGTGAGCATCAGCACGGCCAGATCCGCGCCGCGGGCGCGCACCTGACGGCAGACCTCCAGCCCGTCCATGCCGGGTAGGCCGAGATCGAGAATGAGCAGGTCGTGCCCGCCTTCCAGAGCCCGCTGCAGCACGGCGGGGCCGAAACTCTCGACAGTCACCGAGTAGCCCTCGCGGCCGAGCGCGCGCGACAACGGGGCCGCGATGGCATCGTCGTCCTCGGCCAGCAGTACAGCGGTCATACGCCCAGGTTACGGGCTCACCGGTAGCTGCGGCGGTCGTCCCAGCGCTCGTCACGCCCGTCCCGATGGCGTTCGACCTCGAACACTTGGTGGTAGAGCAGCGAATGCACCTGCTGGACCGCGGGGATGTCGTCGTATTCCAGCGGCTCCGAGGAGGACGACTCGATGATCAACGTCCCGGTGCCGAGCAACCGATCGAACAGCCCATGCCGGAACTGCACGCTGGAGATCCGGCTCATCGGGATGTCGATGCCGCTGTGGGTGATGACGCCCTGGCGCACCAGCACCCGCCGGTCGGTGACGATGAAATGCGTCGACTTCCAGCTGATAACCGGTACGGCGCAACGCCATAGCAGAATCGCCACATACACCACGAGCACCGTGATGAGCAGCGCCGAGGCGGTGGTGCCCGTGGCCTTCTGCGAAATGAGTCCCCCTGTGAAACCCGCGAGAGCGGTGGCGACGATCAGCGTCACGATCGGCCAGAAGAGCATCTTCCAATGCGGGTGGCGATGCAGCAGCAACCGTTCGTCGGGCGCCAGCACATCCTCGGGATAACCCATGTAGGAACAGTACCGCGTCAAGATGCCCGAACGGCTGACACCGCAGCGCGTCATGCTGCACAATCGGCACCCTGCGTGTGACTATTTCCGCGCAGTGGCTCTCTGTATCGCGCAACGCCCGGCTCACCATCATCGCCGATTCCGACCGTGGAGGAACGCGTGACCAAAGACCTGACCCCGCTGCAGATCCTGGCCGAACTCGAACCCGTCGCCGAAGAGAACCTGAATCGGCACCTGTCCATGGCGAAAGACTGGAACCCGCACGATTATGTGCCGTGGAGCCAGGGCCGCAACTTCGCCGCCCTTGGCGGCGTGGATTGGCAACCGGAGCAATCGCACCTCAGTGAGGTCGCCCGGGTCGCGATGATCACCAACCTGCTCACCGAGGACAACCTGCCCTCCTACCACCGGGAGATCGCGCAGAACTTCTCCGAGGACGGACCGTGGGGCACCTGGGTCGACCGCTGGACCGCCGAGGAGAACCGCCACGGCATCGCCATGCGGGACTACCTGGTCGTCACCCGCGCCGTCGATCCGGTCGCCCTGGAGGAGGCCCGGATGATCCACATGAGCAACGGGGTCCGATCGCCGGACGGGTGGGGCGGGTTCCTGGCGAGCGTCGCCTACGTCACCTTCCAGGAACTGGCCACCCGTGTGTCGCATCGCAACACCGGCAAGGCATGCAACGACGCCGTCGCCGATCGCCTGCTCCAGCGCATCGCCGCCGACGAGAACCTGCACATGATCTTCTATCGCTCCCTGTGCGGCGCGGCGCTGGACCTGGTGCCCGACCAGGCGCTGCCCGCGATCACCAGGATCATCACGAACTTCCTGATGCCAGGCGCCGGGATGCCCAACTTCCGCCGCTACGGCGTGCTGATGGCCAAGCACGGCATCTACGACCTGCGCCAGCACCTGGAAGAGGTCATCGAGCCGGTGCTCAAACAGTGGAACGTCTTCGACCGCTCAGACTTCGGGCCGCGCGGCGAGCAGGCGCGCGACGAACTGGGCACGTTCGTGGAGCAGCTGGCCAAAGACGTGATCAAGTTCGAGGAGCAGCGCGATCGCGCACTCGCCCGGGACGCCGCGCGCGACGTCGCCCAGCACGTCTGAGGCCGCCCGGAGAGGCGGTCAGTACTGGGCGCGCAGATGCGTGACATCGCCCGCGGACACCGCTTCGCCACCGATGAGCAGGCGGCCGTAGTCGTCGACGCCCTCGGCGATGCCGGTGAGCTGTCGGCCGCCGGGTAGTTCGGCGCGGACCTCCGTGCCGATGGTGGCGCACCGCTCGCGGTAGGCGGCGGCCAGTTCGTCGGTCGCCCAATCCGCGTCGCGCCACGCGGTGAAGCGACGGGCGAACTCGGTCAACAGCGACCGCACGAGCACCGTGCGGTCGGTCTGCCGCGCACCCGCGATGGTCAGCGACGTGGCGTGCGGCACCGGCAGTTCCTCTTCGGTCAGGCTCACGTTGAGCCCGAGCCCGATCACGACGGCGGGCGCGCCGCCCCCGCTCGCCGCGACCTCGGCCAGGATGCCCGCGACCTTGCGTCCGTCGATCAGCACGTCGTTGGGCCACTTGAGTTCCGCGGCGACGCCCGCCGTGGTCCGCAGCGCGTCGACCACGGCGACGCCGGTGAGCAGCGCCAGCCAGGCGAGCGAGGCGGGGCCGATCCCGGGCAGACGCACCAGCACCGACATCGCCAGTTGCGCCCGGGGCGGGCTGACCCAGGTCCTCGCGTGCCTGCCACGGCCCTGCACTTGGGTTTCCGCCAGCAGAACGACGTGGTCGGCGTCCGGATCGGCCGCCAGCGCGATCAGATCCGCGTTCGTGGACCCGGTCGACTCGACCACGTCGATCCGCGAGAAGAACGACAGTTCCGGCGAGTCGACGGCACTGCGCCGCAACTGCTCTGCATCCAACGGTGGCCTCTGCACACCGGCAGGCTACTCGCCGCGCGGGCGCTACCCGGCCAGGTCGTACCAGGAGACGAGCGGGTCGCGCGCCGCCATGCCCGCGCGGTCGTTCTCCGGCTCGCCCTCGGTGGTCTCGGTCCAGCACTCGGGCTCGCCGTACTTCGGAGCCGTCTCCGTGGTCCGTGTCCACGCCGCGGCGGCAGCGTATTCGGCGAAAGTCCTACCCCATTCCCACATGACGCGCTCCTCCCCTGAGCCGAAAATGTTTCGCCCTCAGGCTATCCGGACCCGACCGGTGGGCGATACTCATTTTCCGCCTCCCCAACGTCGCTACCGACCAGGAAGTTTGCGTCCGAAAATTGATCTAGCTGCGGTTTTCTACTCGCCGGTAGCCCCCGTCTGGGTTAGAGAGACGCACTGGTACTGGTTACACTCCGATGCCATGACGAGTGTCCAGCAGCAGCCCGCATCAGGTCCCGCGGGTTCCCCCGATATCCACACCACCGCCGGGAAGCTGGCTGACCTGCGGAATCGGCTGGAAGAGGCGAAGCACCCGATGGGTGAGGCCGCGGTCGACAAGGTGCACGCGAAGGGCAAGATGACCGCCCGCGAGCGCATCCTCGCCCTGCTGGACGAAGGCTCCTTCGTCGAACTCGACGCCCTGGCCCGCCACCGCAGCGTGAACTTCGGCCTGGAGCACAACCGCCCGCTCGGCGACGGCGTGGTGACCGGTTACGGCACCATCGACGGCCGCGACGTGTGCATCTTCAGCCAGGACGTCACGGTGTTCGGCGGCAGCCTCGGCGAGGTCTACGGCGAGAAGATCGTCAAGGTGATGGATCTGGCCCTGAAGACCGGCCGCCCCCTGATCGGCATCAACGAGGGCGCTGGCGCGCGCATCCAGGAGGGCGTGGTCTCGCTCGGTCTCTACGGCGAGATCTTCCACCGCAACATCCAGGCCTCCGGCGTGATCCCGCAGATCTCGCTGATCATGGGCCCGGCCGCCGGTGGCCACGTGTACTCCCCCGCGCTGACCGACTTCGTCGTGATGGTCGACGGCACCAGCCAGATGTTCGTCACCGGCCCGGACGTCATCAAGACCGTCACGGGCGAGGACGTCACCATGGAGGACTTGGGCGGCGCGCACACGCACATGACCAAGTCCGGTGTGGCGCACTACGTCGCCTCCGGCGAACAGGACGCCCTGGACTACGTCAAGGACCTGCTGTCCTACCTGCCGAGCAACAACCGGGCCGAGGCGCCGCGCTTCCCGGCCACCGACCCGATCGACGGCGCGATCGAGGACTCGCTCACCGACGAGGACCTCGAGCTCGACACGATCATCCCGGACTCGCCGAACCAGCCCTACGACATGCACGACGTGATCCGTCGCCTGCTCGACGACGACGAGTTCCTCGAGGTGCAGGCCGAGCGCGCGATGAACATCATCGTCGGCTTCGGCCGGATCGACGGCCGCAGCGTCGGCATCGTGGCCAACCAGCCCACCCAGTTCGCGGGCTGCCTGGACATCGACGCGTCGGAGAAGGCCGCGCGCTTCGTGCGCACCTGCGACGCGTTCAACATCCCGATCATCACCCTGGTCGACGTGCCCGGCTTCCTGCCCGGCACCGGGCAGGAGTACAACGGCATCATCCGGCGCGGCGCGAAGCTGCTCTACGCCTACGGTGAGGCCACTGTGGGCAAAATCACGATCATCACGCGCAAGGCCTACGGCGGCGCCTACGACGTCATGGGTTCCAAGCACATGGGCGCCGATGTGAACCTCGCCTGGCCGACCGCCCAGATCGCCGTCATGGGCGCTTCGGGCGCCGTCGGCTTCGTCTACCGCAAGCAGCTCCAGCAGGCCGCCAAAGACGGCGGAGACGTCGATGCGCTGCGGCTCGAGCTCCAGAACGAGTACGAGGACACACTCGTGAACCCGTACGTCGCCGCCGAACGAGGCTACGTGGACGCGGTCATTCCGCCGTCGCACACCCGCGGCCAGATCGTCTCCGCGCTGCGACTGCTCGAACGCAAGATGGTCACCCTGCCGCCGAAGAAACACGGCAACATCCCGCTGTGATCGAGCGATACCCTCGATAGGCCGCGCACAAAGGGTGGGGCATCGGCCTCGGTAACACTTACGCTGGCGTGTACCGGCTTGTTGCAGAGAAGCAAAGAGTGCGTCCGAGGACGATTGCTTCATCCATAACTTGTCGGAAAACGGGAACAGCCTGATCAGTTCCGCTGATAAGGGCGAAGAGAGGACCTGGCACTGTGACGACCGTGGCAGAAGAAGATGTGTTGAGCGCCGTCGAACTGGATCTCACAGTCGACCCGATCGCAGACGAGGCCGGTGCGTCCACCGGTTCGACCGCGACAGCGCAATCCGCAGAGGCCACCCCGGAGCCGTTCTTCCGTGTCGTGAAGGGCTCGCCGACCGACGAGGAACTCGCCGCGCTGGTGTGCGTCCTGTCCGCCGCCGCGAACAGCGCCGCGCCGGGCGGGCCCGCAGGCCCGCCCGACCTGTGGGGCCACCCGACGCTGATGCATCGCGGCGCCTCCCCGTTCTCCCCGTACTCCTTCCCACAGCTGTCCCACCTGCGCGGGTGACGCGGCTGATCCTGGCCTCCGCGTCCCCGGCCCGCCGGGAGGTGCTCCGCTCGGCGGGCATCGACCCGATCGTCCGGGTCTCCGCCGTGGACGAGGACGCGGTGGCCGCCGCCCTCCCCGAGGGCACCCCTCCGCAGGGGGTCGTGGTGGAGTTGGCGCGCGCCAAAGCGGCGGCCGTCGCCACCGCGGTTCCGGAGTTCGCCGCCGACTGCGTTGTGGTGGCCTGTGATTCCATGCTGCTCGTGGACGGCGAGTTGCAGGGCAAGCCGCACACCCCCGAGGTCGCCCGCGCGCGCTGGGGCGACATGGCCGGACGCAGCGCCGATCTCGTCACCGGGCACTGCGTGCTGCGGATGCGGGACGGCGGGATCATCGCCGAAGCGGTCGACTGCAGCAGCACCACCGTGCATTTCGCCAAGCCCGAGCCGGACGAGCTGGACGCCTACATCGCGACCGGCGAGCCGCTCCAGGTGGCGGGCGCGTTCACCCTCGACGGGCTCGGCGGCTGGTTCGTCGACCGCATCGATGGCGACCCGTCCAGCGTCATCGGCATCGGGCTACCACTGCTGCGCCGACTGCTTGGCGATGTTGGGATCGGCGTTACGCAGCTGTGGGGCCACACGGCCTGACGGCGTGGTGAACGCCTCGGCGTCACCGCCGGGCACCTTCGCGGTCTCCTGGGCCTCGGCGCGC
Source organism: Nocardia sichangensis (assembly GCF_047200615.1). NCBI lineage: Bacteria > Bacillati > Actinomycetota > Actinomycetes > Mycobacteriales > Nocardiaceae > Nocardia > Nocardia sichangensis. The sequence goes on along the minus strand of NZ_JBJZOK010000020.1, from coordinate 57,851 downwards.
TGCGCCGCGATGAGTTCCAGACGGGCCACGCACAGCTCCGGCTCCACGAACGGATGCATCCGCACGTCGATGGTCCCCTGCGCGCCGCCCCGGCGGAGGACGTCTTCGAGCAGCCCGAGGTGCACGCCGCAGACCACTTCGGAATGCGTTCGCGCGAGTTCGCGCAGCGGACACGCGGTCATCCGGATCAGCACCTTCCCCTCGTTCTCCGGGGAAGAGTCGCGCTCGGGCGCGAAACCCAGTTCCGACATCAACGTCATCGTGAGATCCTTGGCGTCCTCCAGCGACTCGACCCGATGGTCACCGACGTCGAGTCTGCTGCCCCAGGCGCGGCCCGCCGCATTCGCCGCCTCCGCCCTGCGCCGGGGATCCGGGCCGAGCTGGTCGGCGAGCACCTGGGCGAGATCCTGGTAGCCCACCGATCGCTGCACCGCGCTGTATCCGATGCGCGGTCGCCCGCGGCCACGCGGCGGCTGCTGGAACTGCCGGACGAGGGATTCCCTGGTGAGCACGTCCAGATGGAACCGGACCGTGGTGACGTGCTGTCCGGTGATTCTGGCCAGTTCCTGGGCGTCGAGAGGCTCGCTGGCGCCACGTAGGATCGCGAGCAGTCGCCGCCGCGGCCAAGAATCGGACATAGCTCACCCCTCCTCCCGGGAGACTTTATCGGATGTAGGTGCCCTTTATTCGGCCCTCATCCGATTTGTGATCTGAAACGAGAGCCACTGTCGCCTCACACCTACCATCGCTGTGAGGCCTCGAACCGCTGCCACCACCGTCCACCCATGCGTGAAGGACCCAAACACCGTGCCCGTCGCTCCGGACCCTCATCCCTCGCTCGGTTCCTACGCACACCCACACCGACTAGTAACCACGGAGTGGCTGTCGGCAAACATAGGCGCGCGGGGACTCAAGATCATCGAGGCCAACGAGGACACGCTGCTCTACGACATCGGGCACGTTCCGGGCGCCACCAAACTGGATTGGCGAAGCGATCTGAACGATCCGGTCACGCGCGACTATATCGACGGAACGCGATTCACCGAACTGATGCGCGCGAAAGGTATAGATCGTGACGACACGGTTGTGATCTACGGGGATCGCGGGAACGCGCAGGCGGCGCACGCGGCATGGGTGTTCACCCTGTTCGGGCACGAGGACGTGCGCCTGCTCGACGGCGGCCGCGCGGCGTGGATCTCCGAAGGGCGCGACACGACCTTCGAACCCGACTACCCGGTGCGCAGCGGCTATCCGGCTGTGCGCAGAGACGACAGCACCCTCCGAGCCTTCCGCGAGGACGTGCTCGCCCACCTCGGCAAACCGGTGCTCGACGTGCGCTCGGCCGAGGAGTACTCCGGCGCGGATGTGCTCCAACCGGCCAACCCCGAGGACGCGGCATTGCGCGGCGGCCATATTCCCAGCGCGTCGAACATCCCGTGGTCCGAGGCGCTCACCGCCGACGGGCGTTTCCGCTCCCGCACCGAACTCGACGACGTCTACCGCGCGTTGGCAGGCGCGGACGAGGTGATCGTCTACAGTCGAGTCGGCGCGCGATCCGCTCACAGCTGGTTCGTCCTGACCTACCTGCTCGGGCGCCACGGCGTACGCAACTACGACGGGTCGTGGACCGAGTGGGGCAACTCGGTGCGCATGCCGATCGCCACGGGGGAAGAACCCGGCGAGGCGCCCGCGCGCGGCGGGTCGCGACGCACGCGGAGCAGGTAGGCGGGGCGCGGTCCCAAACACGGGACGCGTACGTTGTGATCCGCGACCTACTGTTCAGTAGGCCTAGCCGAGTTCGGCGACTGTTGGCAGACTGCCTACACTCGCCCGAGACGTAAGTTTGTCGATTATGGGAGCGGAGCCCGCACAGCGACCCCACCCCCGGCGAAGCGACCAGAAGAATGCACACAGGAGGCTCAGTGCCCAGCCATGCCAGCGCGCGGATCACAAAGGTACTCGTAGCTAACCGAGGCGAGATCGCCGTGCGCGTGATCCGGGCGGCCAAGGATGCCGGTATCGGCAGCGTCGCCGTCTACGCGGAGCCGGATGCCGATGCCCCGTTCGTCAAGCTCGCCGACGAGGCGTTCGCCCTGGGCGGGCAGACCTCGGCCGAGTCGTATCTCGTCTTCGACAAGATCCTCGACGCCGCCGCCAAGTCCGGCGCCGACGCCATCCACCCTGGCTACGGCTTCCTTTCCGAGAACGCCGACTTCGCCCAGGCCGTCATCGACGCCGGGCTGATCTGGATCGGCCCCTCCCCCCAGTCCATCCGCGACCTGGGCGACAAGGTCACCGCGCGGCACATTGCCGAGCGCGCGAAGGCGCCGATGGCCGCGGGCACCAAGGACCCGGTCAAAGACGCGAGCGAGGTCGTCGAATTCGCGAAGAAGTACGGCGTGCCGGTCGCCATCAAGGCGGCGTTCGGCGGCGGTGGCCGCGGCATGAAGGTCGCGCACACCATCGAGGAGATCCCGGAGCTGTACGACTCGGCCGTCCGTGAGGCGACCGCCGCCTTCGGTCGCGGCGAGTGCTTCGTCGAGCAGTACCTGGACAAGGCCCGCCACGTCGAGGCTCAGGTCATCGCCGACAAGCACGGCAACGTCATCGTCGCGGGCACCCGCGACTGCTCGCTGCAGCGGCGCTTCCAGAAGCTCGTCGAGGAGGCCCCCGCGCCGTTCCTGTCCGACGAAGTGCGCGCGAAGATCCACGCCTCGGCCAAGGCCATCTGCAAGGAAGCCGGCTACTACGGCGCGGGCACCGTCGAGTACCTGGTGCAGGGCGAGACGGTCTCCTTCCTCGAGGTGAACACCCGTCTGCAGGTCGAGCACCCGGTCACCGAGGAAACCGCGGGCCTCGACCTGGTGCGCCAGCAGTTCCGCATCGCCAACGGCGAGAAGCTGGAGATCACCGAGGACCCGACGCCGCGCGGCCACTCCTTCGAGTTCCGCATCAACGGCGAGGACGCGGGCCGCAACTTCCTGCCCGCCCCCGGCCCGGTCACCGTCTACAAGGAGCCCACCGGCCCCGGTGTCCGCGTCGACTCCGGCGTGGTCCAGGGCAGCGTGATCGGCGGGCAGTTCGACTCGATGCTGGCCAAGCTGATCGTCACCGGCGAGAACCGTACGCAGGCCCTGGAGCGGGCGCGGCGCGCGCTGGCCGAGTTCGAGGTCGATGGACTGGCCACGGTCATCCCGTTCCACCGGGCCATCGTCGAGGACCCGGCGTTCATCGGCGACGGCGAGAAGTTCGAGGTCTACACCAAGTGGATCGAAACCGAGTGGGTCAACACCATCGAGCCCTTCACCGGCGCGGGCGCCCCGGCCGACGAGGACGAGGAAGCGCCGCGGCAGAAGGTCGTCGTCGAGGTCGGCGGACGCCGGGTCGAGGTCTCGCTGCCGGGTAACTTCACCGTTGGCGCCGGAGCGGGCGGGGCAGCGGGCAACGGCGCGGGCGTGATCCGCAAGAAGCCCAAGCCGCGCAAGCGTGGCGGCGCGGGCGGCGGCGCGGCCTCCGGTGACGCGGTCACCGCTCCGATGCAGGGCACCGTCGTCAAGGTCGCCGTGGAAGAGGGCCAGTCGGTCGAGGCGGGCGATCTGATCGTGGTGCTCGAGGCCATGAAGATGGAGAACCCGGTCAACGCGCACAAGGCGGGTGTGGTCACCGGCCTGTCCGTCGAGGCGGGCGCGGCGATCACGCAGGGCACCGTTCTGGCGGAGATCAAGTAGTACCCGGCGCAGACCGGGAAACGGGCGGGCGCGGACCTGGAGGTTCGCGCCCGCTCCTTTGTTCACGCGGCGGTCCCTCCGTCGTCACGCCGCTGGACCGATACGCATACCGTGGTGTCGTATCGTGATCCGGTGACCAGCTCGACAAGTCTCTCTCCTGTCGCGGAAGTGATCCGCGCGCGTCGTGCCACGGGCGGCCGTGCCGACGGTCACCGCCTGGCGCTGGTGGTGGAGGGCGGCGGCAGCCGGGGCGTGTACTCCAGCGGCATGGTGTCCGCGCTGGAGGAACTCGGACTCGCCGGGATATTCGATGCCGTATACGGCACGTCGGCGGGCGCGATCAACGGCGCCTGGCTGTTGTGCGGGCGCGCGATCCCCGGCATGCGCTCGTGGACCGATCCTGCGATCATGCGCCGTGCCATCGACCCGGCTCGGCTGCTGCGCGGGCGCCCCGCGTTCGATCTGCGGTATCTCGTGCATCAGGTGTACGACGGCATCGAACCGATGGACTTCGAGGCGATCCTCGCCAACTCCACGACGTTCCATCCGATCGCCACCGATATCCGGACCGGGCAGGCGGTCGACCTGCATCCGCACATCACCGACAAGCGGACGCTCATGCGCGCGCTGCGCGCGTCGGCGGGCCTGCCCATTCTGGCCGGACCTCCGGTCGCCCTGGGCGGTTCGGCCTTCTTCGACGGAGGTCTCTCCGAGACCGTGCCGATCCGCACTGCGGTCCGAGCGGGCGCCACCCTCGCCTTGGTCCTGCGTACCCGGCGCGTGGACGAACGGCGCCCGGCCGCGTCGCGCCTGCACCAGCTCGTCGGCGGCGGTTATATGCGCGCGGTGGCCCCCGGCGCGTACCGGGCGTGGCTCGAACGCCCCCGCCAACAGGACATCGAGGATCGCGCGCTCGCCGAACTCGGCGACTCGGTACTGCAAATCCACCCGCCCCTCGGCTCTCCCGACATCGACAGCGCCGCTCGCGACACCACGCTGCTGGCCGCGGGCCTGCGAATCGGCCGCCAAGCCGTCCTCACCGCGCTGTCCGCCGTCCTCCCAGCCGCCTGAGCGGGCTCGCCGCTTCCCATCCACAGCGGGCAAGCCGAAGCATCGCGGACCCGCATACAGGTGGCCGAGCTCGACACCGCGCTCGCCGCGCGAAGACGTTCAGCCGAGGGCGACTCGGACGCCGTTGGACAGAACGAAGTCGTGGAGTTCCAAATGGTCGGGAGTGACCGTCGGCGGGAGGTCGAAGACGAGTTGGGTCGTGGCGGATTGCCCGGGGCGCAGCTCGAAGGAGTAGCCGAGGCGCCGTTGGGTGTTCTGCCACATGGTGGCGGTGGCGTTGTGGTCGAACGGAGTGTTCTGCGCGTCCAGCAGGCGCTGGCCCAGCGGCAGGAACCACTTCGATTCGTCGGAGATATTGCGGACGGCCAGCGTGACGATCAGAAACGAACCGGCGGCCGTCTGCAATCCGATGCGTGACACGCCCGCGTCGACCTTCGTGACGACGAATTCGAATTTGCCGTCGCGAACGGGAGTGCCCATCGGCGCCACGGCAGCCGGATCGGTCATGGGGTCGTCCCGGGACGGTCCGGGTTGTTCCACCGCCACCGCCGCGGGCGGCAGGGTCGGTGCGGGCGTGCCGGAGTCGCCGGTTCTGGTTCCCGCCGCGATCAACGCGACGCAACCGGCCGCGAACGCGAACGGTGTGAGGAACACCACGATCAGCGCGCCGATCAGCTTCGACAGCAAGCTCCGCCGACGTCGGGGGATCGCGGCGCTCGGCCGCTGGGGAACCGACCGCCGACCCGGACGCGGGACCGCCGGGAAGACCTTGCGCGCCTGCGCCCGGTACGGCGGCGCGACCGGGCCGGGCTTCGGGGACAGCACGCGTGCTTGCAGGGCGAGCAGTCTGCCCTGCCAACCTGGCTGTCCGCCTCCGGCGGCGTACGGCGCGTTTCGATACCCGCCTGCTGAATATGGCTGCCCCGCAGCGGGTTGACCAGGGACGGCCGACCGACCGGCATATCCCCGCACCGGCGGACCCGATTGCGGAACGTCCTTGCCCGGGGTGGGAATCGGCCCAGGGGTGACCGTGGACCAGTCGAGCCTGGTCGCCACGAGCGTCGGCGTCGGGCCTGGCTGGGGCATGACTTTGGTCGGGGTAGGCGTGCGCCGTGGCGGTGCACTCGGCGCTTCCGAAAAACGCTCTGCCGCAGAGGCTCCAGCTGACGGACGCGGCGAAAGGTTCTCTTGCCCAGGGAGACCGCCGTCGCCACCAGCACGGGGCGCTGGCGGCGGCACGGCTCGCGAGTCGGGAACGCCGATCGCCGACCGCGCGGCTGCGGCGAATTCCCCGGCGGTCGCGAATCTTTCGTCCGGCTCCTTGGCCAGACCGCGGGCGATGACGGCATCCAGAGCGGCGGGGACAGCGGCGCACACCGAACCGGCTCGCGGGGGCGTCGCCATCAGATGGGCGTGCATCTGCTGTGCGGGGTCGGTGTCGCCGTAGGGCCGGCAGCCGGTCAGGCACTCGTAGAGCACGCAGGCCAGCGAGTAGACGTCGGCGCGTCCGTCCACCTTCCCGGTGAACCGCTCCGGAGCCATGTACGCCAGGGTGCCGATCGCCATGCCCGTGGTGGTCACGGCGGTCTGGCCGAGCCCGTGCGCGATGCCGAAGTCGATCAAGTAGGTGAAGCCGCTCGGGTGCACGACGATGTTCGACGGTTTGACGTCGCGGTGCACCAGTCCGCGCCGGTGCGCCACATCGAGCGCCGCGGCGACGTGGCCGATGACGCCGACCGCGACGGCCGGTGGCAGCGCTCCCTCGGCCAGCAGTTTGCCCGCCAGATCCGTGCCCTCGACGAACTGCATGTCGATGTAGAGCCGGCCGTCGATCTCGCCGAACCGGTGGATCCGGGGTACGTGCGGATCGCGCAGTTGCGCCACCGCTTCGGCTTCACGCTCGAATCGCTTGCGATATCCCGCGGCGGCGGCGAGTTCGGCAGGCAGGAGCTTCAACGCCACCCGCCGCGCGGCCACCGTGTCGTAGGCGAGCCACACTTGCCCCATACCGCCCTTGCCGAGCAGTCGCTCCAGCCGGTAGCCCCCGAATCGCACCTCCCCCATCGCGAACCTCCAGTCAGCGTTGACATCTGGCCGATCCGGCCTCCCCGCGGCGCGGAACGAAAATCAGCAGGTCACCGCGCGAATGCCGTAAGAATGGCCTACTTCGGAGCGTAACCCCGCCCCGCGTCACACACCACTGTGGGCTCGACGACAGTCCGGCAACGGCCCGCCTACTTGCCCGGTTTGGGCTTGTCCCTGCCATGTCCCTGGTTCGCGTGATCCGGCTTGCCCCGGTCGTGCTTGTCGCCGGAATACTGCTGCCCGGGTCCGTTCGAGTCGTCGGCGTTCCGCACGGCGACACCGCCGGACGCGGGCGACGCGGGAAGCCAGCTGGGGCGGCCCGCCGACGGAGTACAGGTGAGCACCAGGCCGTCCACAACGACGCTGTGCACGTCGACCGCCGGATCGCACGGCTGGCCCGCGCCGGGCAGGACGACGATGGGCGCCGAGATCGGCGCAGGGGCGGCCGGGGCTTGCGACGGCGGGTTCGACGGTGTCCCGTGGTCCTGGTTCGACGACGGCAGCGGCGTTGTCGCCGGTCCCGCGTCGGCCACGTCCGGCCGTCCCAGCCACAACGCCCCGGCGACCGCCGCGGCGAGCGCCCCGAACGACGCCAGCGCCAGGCGCGGTCCGAGGGACGTACGCGCACCGGACGAGACACCGGTCGTGGGCGAGACACCGGTCCGGGGCGAGACGCCGGAGGTGGCCACCGCACGGAGCGGCGGCAGTACGACGGTCGGCACCGCGGAGGCGAGTTCGACCGTGTTCACGTCCCGGCCGGTCAGCGCCACGTGCGCGGCCGAAGCCAGTTCCCCCGCACTGGACCAGCGCTGGTCCGGGTCCTTCGCCATGCCGCGCGCGATCACCGCGTCCAGTGCGGGCGGGAGGGCCGGATTCAGCGCCGATGCCGACGGCGGGGCTTGCATGAGGTGGGCGCGCAACAGGCGTGGCGGCTCGCCGTCGTCGAACGGCCGGTACCCGGTCAGGCACTCGAACAGCACACAGGCCAGCGAGTACTGATCCGAACGTGGGCCCGCAGCCCGGTCGAACCGCTCCGGCGCCATGTAGGCCAGCGTGCCCACCACGTTGCCGGTGGCGGTGATCGCGGGCTGGTCGCTGCGGTGCGCGGTGCCGAAGTCGATCAGATAGACCGTGCCGCCGGGCGTCACCATGATGTTGGACGGCTTCACGTCGCGGTGCACCAGGCCCGCACGGTGGGCGATGTCGAGCGCGGCGGCCGTCTGCGCGATGATCTCGATCGCCCGCTCTGGGTCCAGCCGCCCCGAACGCCGCAGCAGCGCGGCCACGTCGGAGCCCTCGATGAACTCCATATCGATGTACAGGCGGCCGTCGAGCTCGCCGAACGAATGGATCGGCACCAGGTGCGGCCCGCGCACCTGGGCGGCGAGCCGAGCCTCCCTGGTGAACCGCTGCCGGAATTTCGGGTCCGCCGCGTACGCGGTGGTCAACAGCTTCAACGCGACCGCACGGTCGGTCGTGGTGTCGTGCGCGAGCCAGACCTCACCCATGCCGCCGCTGCCCAGCAACCGATCGAGGCGGTAATGGCCGAACCATAGCTCGCCCATATCGATAGAACCTCCCGCTAGCCTCTTCCTCATGATCGAGCTACCCCAAATCCGGTTCGTTACCGCGAAACGCGCAAAAGCCACGTGGCGGCCATCCGATCATGTCGCAGCGAGGCCGTTCGGCGTCGCGGAATTCGGCGGAGTGCCCGCCGACGACTCGCGCGGCGGAACGGCCGAACGCTGATGGAGCCGATCGAAATCAACGCGGGCGCCTGGTATCTGCGCGCCCTGCGCGCCGACGACCGCATCGACGACCGCCCCGCCCTGGCCGCGGGCGGCATCACCGAACCGGACTACGTGGCCCGGCGCGGTGCGGGCTGGGCGGAGGAGACGCACTTCTCCTGGGCGGTCTGCGAACCGACCACAGCCGAGCTGGTCGCCGAAATCGGGGTGACGCCCGAGGCCGACGGCACCGCGAAGGTGAGCGGATGGGCGCGCCCCGGCTACGAGGCCGCTTTGGACGCCGGGCTGACGTCCGTTCAGCGCTTCGTCGAAGGCGGTCTGGGGTTGCGTCCGGTCAGGTCCTGACCGCTGCGCCGGCCGGGCCGAGGGTCAGCGCATGACGCCGGTGTGGCCCGTGGAGTAGCGGCCCGGCTGCGGCCAGATCGTGAGTCCGTGTGGCCCTTTCCCTACCGGGATGCGAGCCAGCAGATTCCAGTTGACGATGTCGATGGCGTACACCTCGTCGTGGTGTCGGCCGGACGCCCAGAAGACGCGACCGTCGGCGGAGATGTTGCCCATGTCGGGACTGCCGCCGCCGGGCACGAACCACTTGCGCACGAGCCCGTTCGCCGCGAAGTCCCACACCGAGACGCTGCCTTCGTGCCGGTTGGTGATGAGCATCTGCGCGGAATCGCGGGTGATGTAGAGGCCGTGGGCACCCTTGCCGGTCGGCACGAATCCGGTGTTCTCGAAAGTGTGCGCGTCGAACAGGTAGATGCCGTCGGCGGTCATGTCGGCGACGAAGAAAGTGTGGCCGTCCGGGGACAGCTTCACGTCCTGCGGCATGCCCGAGCGACCGCCGGGCAGATCGACCAGCTTGACGACTTTGCGCTCGGCCACGTCGAAAACCAGCATGCGGCCGTTGAATTCGCACGAGACCAGGGCGAAACGGCCGTCGGCCGTGAAGTCCATGTGGTCGACTCCGGCGCAGTCGGGCACCGCCATGGCATGCGTCTTCTGCCAGGTTCGCGGATCGTAGAAATCCAGCGACTTGTCCGCCTCCGCGACCACGAGCGCGTACCGGCCGTCCGGCGTGTAGTACATGTTGTAGGGATCGCGCACGGGAAACGGTTCGCCCGGCTTGCCCGTCCTCGGGTCGATCGGCAACAGGCTGCCCGCGCCGATCGGCAGATCGTTGGTGACGTAGAGCGTCTGCAGGTCGTACGACGGCACGACGTGTTGTGGTTCCGAGCCGCCCGCCGCATAGGTGTCGATCACTCGAAAGGTCTCGGGATCGATCACCGAGACCGTGCTCGACTTGCTGTTGGGCACGTAGACGAGCGGGCGGTGATCGGCCACGGTGGGGCTGAGCTCTCGGTCGGCCACGTATACGTCGGTCGCTGAGAGCGGCGGCGGCATCCCCGGCAGCGGATCGGTCATGTGCGGTGGGAGCACGCCTGCAGTGGGGGCCGCCGCGGCGGCCGGGGTCGCGACAGTGATCTGGGCGGTCCGGCTCTGCTCGGCGCCCACCGTGCCGGCATCACCGGCCGCGCAGCCGACCGGCGCCGACAGCAGCAGCATGGAGACGACGAGGTGGGGCGCGCAACGCCGAAACATCCGCTGTCGGTTCACCTGCTGCACCTTGTCGGAGCGTGGTGAAGACGAGATGACATGGGTGCGAAGCCTAGGAGCCGAATCCGGAATTCCGGCGCACCCGCGCCGGAGTGCACCGGAATGTCCGGATCGAACCTCCGTGCGTTATGCGAGGCTGGTCAGCACCCGATCCAGCGCGTCGACGGCCTCGTCCAGTTCGGCGCCGGTGACCGTCAGCGGAGGACGGAACCGGATGCCCCGCTCGCCGGTGCCGAGGATCAGCACGTGCTCGCGCTCACGCAGCGCGGTGAGTACCTCGTCGCGCAGCCGGGAGGACGACAGGGTGATCGCGCACATCAGGCCGCGCCCGCGCGGCTCGCTGACATCGGCGTGCCGGGCGCCGAGCGCGCCGAGCCGTTCGAGCAGGTGCGCCCCCAACGGCCGGGAGCGTTCGATCAGCGCGTCCTGCTCCAGCACCTCCAGGGTGCGCCTGCTGCGCACCATGTCGGCCAGGTTGCCGCCCCAGGTCGAGTTGAGCCGGGAGCTGACCGCGAAGACGTTGTCGGGTACCTCGTCCACCCGCCCGCCCGCCATGACGCCGCACACCTGGGTCCGCTTACCGAACGCGACGACGTCCGGCGCCAAGCCGAGTTGCTGATAGGCCCAGGCCGTTCCGGTCATGCCTACGCCGGTCTGCACCTCGTCCAGCACGAACAGCGCGTCGTTCTCGTGACACAACCGTTGCACGGCCTGCAGGAACTGTGGACGCAGATGCCGGTCGCCGCCCTCACCCTGGATCGGCTCGGCGATGAAACACGCGATGTCGTGCGGGCTTTCCTCGAATGCCCGCCGCACCTGGGTCAGCGCGCAGGCCTCCGCCTCCTCGACGTCGAACGCGTCGGTGAGATAAGGCGACTTGACGCGCGGCCAGTCGAATTTCGGGAAACGCGCGGTCTTCACCGGATCGGTATTGGTGAGCGACATGGTGTAACCGGTGCGGCCGTGGAACGCGCCGGTCAGGTGCAGCACTTTGGCGCCGAGTTCCGCTGGGCGGCCGTGTGCTTCGTTGTGCCTGCTCTTCCAGTCGAACGCGATCTTGAGGGCATTCTCCACCGCGAGTCCGCCGCCATCGATGAAGAACAGGTGCGGTAGCCGCGGGTCGCCGAGCACCCGCACGAACGTCTCGACGAAGCGGGCCATCTCGACGGTGTATATGTCGGAGTTGCTCGGCTTGTTCACCGCCGCGGTGAGCAGCTCGGCCCGGAACTGGGCGTCCTCACTCAGAGCGGGGTGGTTCATGCCCAGCGCGTTGGACGCGAAGAAGCCGAACATATCCAGGTAGGGGCTGCCGCCGCGTTCGTCGACGAGGCGGCAGCCACGGGAACGGGTGAGGTCGAGTACCAAGTCGAAGCCGTCGGCCAGGATGCTCGCCGACAAGATCTCGTGGACCCGGGCGGCGGGGGTGACCGCCGGGCGGGTGCGTTCCAGTTCGATGGTCACGCCCTGAGGGTACGTAAAAATTTACGGAACCTCTACAACATGGCGGATTAATTACACCGAATCGTCACCTGTCGTAGAATGTCTGCAGGATGATGGTGCTCCTGGTGCGCACATTGGCGGTGGCTCTGATCTCTTGGAGCAACTGCTCGAGGTGCCGCGGGGACGCCACGCGCACCAGCAGGATGTAGCTCTCCTCACCGGCCACCGAGTGGCAGGCCTCGATGCCGGGGATGTGCTGCAACACCGCCGGCGCGTCATCGGGTTGCGACGGGTCGAGAGGAGTGATCGCGACGAATGCAGACAGCAGCTGGCCGAGGGCTTCCGGATCGACGTGCGCGGTGTACCCGCGGATCACACCGCGCGCCTCTAATCGGCGGACCCGTGACTGCACCGCGGACACCGACAGACTCGCCTTTTCGGCCAGGTTCGACAGAGTGGCCCGTCCATCGGCCATCAGTTCACGAATCAGCAGGCGATCGATGTCATCGAGTACGGGTCTTGCCGGTGTATCCGCCATCAGCGAAGGCTAACTCAGGCAGCCCGCCTCGTGTCCGGAACCTGACCTCCACCCTCCCGCTATGTGGGACAGACACGCCGCGACGCGGCCGAAAGGTATGGCGGAACAACAGATGACCGATGTACTCGACGACCAGGCCACCCAGCGACTCGCCGCCCGCGCGGAAGCGGTGCTGCGCCAATTGGGCGCGCCACCATCGGAACCCGGCGATCTGCCCGCACGCACTCCGATCACCGGAGGGCAGCTGACCACCGTGCGATCCAGCTCGCTCGACGAGGTCGACGCCGCGATCGGCCGGGCCGCTACCGCCTTCCGCGCCTGGCGCGGGGTTCCGGCGCCCGTCCGGGCCGGGCTCGTGCGCAGCCTCGGTCGGCTGCTCACCGCGCACAAGAGCGACCTGGCCGAGCTCGTCACGCTCGAGGCGGGCAAGATCCCGGCCGAGGCCGCGGGTGAGGTACAGGAGATGATCGACGTCTGCGAATTCGCCATCGGCCTGTCCCGGCAGCTGTACGGCCACACCATGCCCTCGGAACGTCCTGGCCACCGGTTGATGGAAACCTGGCATCCGCTCGGCGTGGTCGGGGTGATCTCGGCGTTCAACTTCCCGGTCGCGGTCTGGGCATGGAATACGGCGATCGCGCTGGTCTGCGGCGACACCGTGGTGTGGAAGCCGTCGGAGACGACGCCGCTGACCGCGCTGGCCTGTCACGCGCTGCTGCGGCGGGCGGCCCGCGAAGTGGACGCGGACCCCGAGATCCATCAATTGATCCAGGGTGCGAGCGCCGTCGGCTCCCGCCTGGTCGACGACGAGCGGGTAGCGCTGGTGAGCGCGACCGGCTCGGTGCGGATGGGTCGGCTGGTGGCGCCACGGGTGGCCGAGCGGCTCGGGCGCTGCCTGCTGGAACTGGGCGGCAACAACGGCGCGATCGTCACCGCGTCCGCCGACCTCGACCTCGCGGCGCGAGCCATCGTGTTCGCGGCGGCGGGCACGGCCGGGCAGCGCTGCACGACACTGCGCAGGCTGATCGTGCACCGAAGCGTGGCCGGCCCGCTGCTGGACCGACTCGAACGGGCGTACCGGCAACTGTCCGTCGGCGATCCGTTCGACGACGGGGTGCTGGTCGGGCCGCTGATCGACGGCAAGGCATACACCGGAATGCGCGCGGCGCTCGACAAGGCCGTGACCGACGGTGGCGAACTGGTCTGCGGCGGCGAGCGAGTCGATGGGTTCGGTGACGACGCCTACTACGTGCGGCCCGCCATCGTGCGCATGCCCGCCCAGACCGCGGTGGTGCGGGAGGAGACCTTCGCGCCGATCCTCTACGTGCTCACCTATGACGACTTCGATCGCGCGATCGCCCTGCACAACGAAGTGCCGCAGGGCCTTTCGTCCGCCGTCTTCACCACCGACCAGCGCGAGGCCGAACGCTTCCTCGCCGCCGACGGATCTGACTGCGGGATCGCCAATGTCAACATCGGTACCTCGGGCGCCGAGATCGGCGGCGCCTTCGGCGGCGAGAAGCAGACCGGCGGCGGCCGCGAATCCGGCTCGGACTCCTGGAAGTCGTACATGCGCCGAGCCACCAATACCGTGAACTACTCCACCGAACTCCCCCTCGCCCAAGGCATCGAGTTCGGCTGAACGCCACACCCCTCCCCGGCTGCCACATCTGCGGCGGCTGCCACATCCTGACCGGCTCGGCTGCCATGCGGGTGCCATAAACCGCATGGGCCGACGTTTCCCGAGCCCAGCGGGGGCACTATGGGATCCGCTGTGGGTGGGCAGCCCGGTTCGGACGCCACCCGGCCACCGGGCGGTAGCGCGCCCGAAGTCATTCAGGAGGGGAACTATGCGATCCATCATCCGCGCGGCCGCGGCACCGTTGGCCGGCTTCGCCATTCTGCTGTCCGGCATACCGTTCGCGGCGGCGGCTTCCGCCGTCGTTCCGGGCGCGAGTTCCGCCGTCGTCCTGAGCGAGCGGCCCGCGACGGTGACCGAGATCGACTTCGACGCGGTGGCGGGGCGCCGCCCCCACTACATCGCGGGATACACCGATCACGCACGCCAGCGAATGGCCGAGCGCCGGATCAACGAGGATCAGGTCGAGTCCGCCATCTACAGCCACTACGAGGGGCAATGGCAGCCCGAGCACCGCACCTGGCTGGTGACCTGGGGCGGAGTCTCCGTGGCGATCAACGAGGACGCCTACATCGTCACGGTGATGTAGCGGTCTTCCGAGCCGGCAACTGCCGATGACAGCCCGCATGTGTGTGGCGCTCGCGGCACCACTGTGGGCGGAAAACCTCTACATCGCATAGACGATCGGAGAAGCAATGACGACCTTTCGTACCTCCGCGACCGCAGCCTTGTTCGCGACGTGGTCACTCATCGCCGTCGCGAGCGCCCAAGCGGTCGCCGCACCGCTCGAGGACACGACGTCACCCGCCACGGCGGTCATCTTCCAAGGCGATGCCCCGGCAGCGCCGTCCGGATTCGAATTCGCGGCCAAGCGGTTCACCGACAGCGAGGACCGCGCCGCCGCCCGGGATCTCGGTTACGCTGAGGCCAAGGTGGGCAGAAGTCACGGGTGTTTGATCTTCAAGCACGCGAAGAAGAATTTGTACATTTCGCAGGACGTCGACGGCCACAACGGGGGGCGGTGGAAGATGGCGAGTTCCCCGGAAAGGCTCGCCTCGAAGGACACCCGGATGGGGACGTACGACGAAAACCTCAACCGGATTGGTGACTGACTTGGATCGTCCGAACGACCGGATCCCAGCTGCTCCGGCCGCCGCCGGAACGTGGCAAATACGCTTCGAACCGGGGATCACGAAGGAGAACGTCGAGCGTATCGCGGATTACGCGGTCGCAGAGGGCATGGCCCCCGCGGACTCGGCGGCTTTCCTCCGGACGGGGCGAGACCCGCGGTTCTGGTTTTCGTGCGTCCTCGACAGCACCGAAGTGGATGCTTGCCGCCAGGTCTTGCGCAAGGTGGTGAACAACGAGCCGACGGCCGACCAGGACTTGGCACCGATCCGCGGGCTCATCCAACGGTTCGACGACTGGTTGCGAGACCTGGCGTATCCGCGCGAGGAAATCTATGACGCGGACGACAGTTTCTTCGACTTCGACTGACACGATTGGAGCACCATCATGGCCGAGCCCGCAGCGCAACGGTGGCAGATCCTCTTCCCGGACGGCCTGACCGAAGGGCAGGTGGCCCGGTTGGCCCGGTTCGCGGCCGACAACGGCATCGACGAGCCGATGCACGGCATCGACGACCGGGCGACGTTCCGCTATGACTACGACCGGGCGACGGTCGAGCTGTACCGCCACATCTTCCAGAAAGTCCTCGACGGCGCCGCACTCACCGCGAGCAATCAGCTCGTTCTCATCGACTTCCTGGCGGAACTCGACGACTGGCGCACGGCGTCCATCGCACCGGACTGACTCGCCCGCCCCGCGGGCGCTGACCGCGCTCGTCGGCACCGGCGAGCGCAGGATCGAGATCGAATGACGGTGATCATCGCTGCGCAGCCGCGTCAGGAACAAGACGATGCCCCGGCGGTGCGCGCGTGGCACCCACTGACGCGCATCGCATTCCGCTTCTGTTTCGGCTATTTCGCTCTCTACTGCTTGTGCACCCAGGTGATCAGCCCCTTGCTCGGGTTCGTGAGCAGACCGTCCGCGGGACTGAGCGCAGGACTGCTGCCCGCTCCCCTCGTGGACTGGGCCGCCGCGCATGTCTTCGGCGTGCACGAACCGCTGCTGCACGAAGCGACCGCGAGTAGCGACCGGACCTACGACTGGGTGCTGCTGTGCTGTCTGTTGGTCATCGCTGCCGTGGCCACCCTCGTCTGGTCCGTTCTGGATCGCCACCGAGCTGCCTACCCGGCGCTGCTCGTCTGGTTCCGGCTGTTTCTGCGGTTCACGCTTGCGGGGCAGCTGATGCTGTACGGCACAGCGAAAGTGTTGTTGACGCAGATGCCGTCACCACCGTTGACCACGCTGGTGACGCCGTTCGGCGAGCTGACGCCGATGGGGTTGCTCTGGTCGTCGGTCGGCGCCGCACCTGCCTACGAGATCATGATCGGCAGTTTCGAAGCCATCGGCGGCATGCTGCTCGTGCTGCCGCGTACGACGACCCTCGGCGCGCTGCTCGGCACCATCGGCTTGACCCAGGTCTTCGTGCTGAATCTGACCTACGACGTACCGGTCAAGTCGATGTCGTTACATCTGTTGTCGATGAGTGTCTTCCTGCTGGCGCCAGACCTCGGCAGGCTGCTGAACGTGCTCTTGTCCCATCGACCGGTCGGGCTGTCGACCCTGCCTGCACTGTTCGAGACCCGCCGGTTGAACCGCATGGCATTGCTCGGACAGATACTGCTGGGGCTGTGGATCGCGATCCCCATTGCGCAGGACTGTATGGCCGCGTGGAGCGAACATGGCGAAGGGCGACCGAGGCCTCCGATGTACGGAATATGGCAGGTGGATCGGCTGGTATCGGACGGCCGTGAGGTGCCGCCGCTCGTCACCGATGACCGACGCTGGCGGCGCGTGTTCTTCGAATACCCCGGCGAGTTCAAGGTGCAGCGTATGGACGACTCCATCACCGTCTACCGAGCAACCGTCGACGTGGCCAACCATCGGTTGGATCTGAGCCGGTACGACTCGCCGAACGTCATCTCGACGCTGACGCTCGAAATCCCGACAGCGGACAGCGCGCGATTGTCCGGCACGCTCGAGGGTCACCGCGTGGAGATCGGGCTTCGGCATCTCGACACAGGCACATTTCCATTGCTGAGCCGCCGGTTCCACTGGGTGCAGGATTACCCGTACAACCCGAACAGCCGCTGAGCCACCCGACTTCCTAGCCCGCGAACTTGCAAAGCGCCAGCGCGCGGCTGCGCAGGGCGCCGAGACTGATCTTGTCGCCCCCGGCACCGTTCGCGCGAAGGGGTTCGATACTGGCCAGCCCGGCTTGTTCTGCTCTTTCGTTGAGCGCGTACGCCTTTCCGTCCGGAGCGACGAACACCGCAACCTCGCCCGCGCGGCATTCGATGGTGCCGTGCGCGATCGTGAACGGCCACAGGTAGCCGAGGTTCTCACTGGCCACCGCTTGGCTGTTGGATGTCGGCTCGGGCACCGGAACCGGATTCGGATGATCCGGGTCCTTGGCCCCCGAACCGCCACCACACGCCGCGACGGCCAATACACCGCAGGAAACCACACCGATCACTAGACGCCGAATCATCGTCCCCTCCTCCGAGCACAGTGGAATTCTTCTATCCATAACGTTGCGCACTGCCATCTTTCGGTTCATGAGCGGCGATGGCAGCCGCGGCGAATAAGGTCGAGAACAGGCCCCACCCGACCCAGGAGAGTTATTGTCCGTTCACCGGCCGTCCCGGATCGATATCGTGTGCGCGACGTTCAACCGTTCCACGGCGATCCGGGCAACGATAGACAGCGTACTGGCGCAGACCGTCGCCGACTGGACGCTGCTCGTCGTCTCGGACGGCTCCACCGACGACACCGACGACGTCGTCCGCGCCTATCGCGACCCGCGGATACAACTGCTGCGCGTCGGCCCCTACGGGCACCCCGGAGGGCCGCGCAATGCGGGGGTCGCGGCAGCGACGGCGCCGTATGTCGCGTACCTGGACCACGATGATCGGTGGTCACCGACCCACCTCGCGACACTGCTCGGGCTGCTCGACGGCGGCGCCGCACTCGCCGCCACCGGCTGCATGCGGGTCGACGAGTCCGACGCGGAGCTGGATCGCAGTGGCTTCACCGATCTGATCTGGCATCCCGAATTGCAAACCACCAATGCCATGTTCGAGCCGACGCGCGTCGGTCACGTGCGAAAGCTGCTGGCGGAGGTCGGTTACTGGACGACCGAACACGCCGGATACGAGGACTGGGATCTGTGGTTTCGCTCGGCCCGGCACGGCTTCGACTTCGCGGTCGCCGCCGAGCGCACCGCGCTCCTCACGGTCGGCCCGCACACGAGGCGCAACGGACTTCGCCCGCCGCAGGCGGTCGTACTGCAGTGGGTGGACAGCCAGGCCGAGGCCGAAGCGGTTCTGCAGGCCATCGGAACGGACGAACACCGCAGTGCCGCCCGCGCGATTCATCTCACCGAACTCCGCGATTGGTATGCGGCTCTTGCTGATTCCAGCCGCTACCGCACGGCAGAGGGCATAATCCGCGACGAGGTCGACGACAAGCTACGCGAGTTCTTCGTTCAACAGGGGAAACACTGTCTGCTGGAGGAGCTGGCTAGCACGGCCGTGGGCGGCCGATACGCCATCCTGCTTCCGCTGTGGTGCGCCACCGACCAGCACGCACAAGCGATCGGTGGTGTGCTGCGTGCCCGGTTCCCACGTCAGCACGCTTACCTGAGGACACTCACCGGCGGCGCGACGGCGTGATCACGGCGTCCCCGCCCTGGCGGTTCGCAGCAGAGCGATATAGCCGTCGTCCAAGGTCGGAGCAACCGGACGCGAGCCGGGCGGCGGCGTCGGTCCGACGATCCGGTACTCCGGTCCCTCGGCGGTGCTGGTGACGTTCACCACGGTGAAGTCGCCGCGCGGCTCGTGGGAGGCGCGCACCAAATGCGTCCGGCCCTCGGCCAGGGCAACCAATCCGGGCGTCGTGCCGTGATAGGCCATCCGGCCTTCGGTCAGCACGGCCGCCATCGGGCAACTGTGCGCCACGTCGTCGAGGATGTGGGTGGAGAGGACGACGATCCGATCGCCGCCGAGCCGGCCGAGCAGAGCGCGAAAGCGAATCCGCTCCTCGGGGTCGAGTCCGGCCGTCGGTTCGTCCACGATGATCAGCTTCGGGTCCCCGAGCAGTGTCTGCGCGATACCGAGTCGGCGTTTCATGCCACCGGAATACCGGCCGATCCGTTGCGCACCGGCCGAATCCAATCCGACCCGCTCCAGCAAGCTGTCGATCTGGGACCACCGGTTCCGTTTGTCGTCGATGCCTTTGAGCAGAGCGACGTAGTCGAGGAACTCTCGTCCGGTCAAGTCCGCGTAGAGCGTGAGCTCTTGCGGCAGATAACCGAGCAGCCGCTTCGCGGCGGTGCGTCCCGCGGTGGTGGACAGGTCGTGGCCGCAGACCGATACCGTCCCCGAGGTCGGCCGAATGGTTCCGGTCAGGATCCGGATCAGGGTGGTCTTGCCTGCTCCGTTGGTGCCGAGCAGTCCGGTCATGCCCTCGAGGACGGTCAGGTCTATCTCGTGCAAGGCGACCGTGCCGCCTCGATAGACCTTGGTGACGTTGCGCAGGGTGATGGTCATCCGAACTCCATTCCAGCTCAACGGTTCTCGGCCAGCAGCAGATGGCCGACGAGAAAGGCGAGTGCCGTGGTCGCGAGGGTGATTCCGAGCGCGGCGACTCCATGGAGGAAACCGGGCGCCGGATGCAGCCAGCCGCCGTCCTGACGGGCCAGCGTGACGTCCAGCCATTGCGCCGCTTGGTAGTCGCCGAGCGGGGACAGCACTGTCCTGGCCACCGTCGGGAGAGGGATCAGTGGCGTCAGCACCGTAGCCCAGTACCAGAACGGTAAGAGCAGCACGCGGACGACGGTGCTGGGCAGCAGCAGGCTCGCGACGTTGGCCAGGACGGTGAGCAGCAGCGATCCCGGCGCCACGATCGTCAGCAGTCCGACTGCCGCCGCAACCGACAGCTCCGGCTCGCCGGTGGTGATAGTCAGCCACGCGCCCATGGCCGACAAGACGAGCGCGCTGGGAATCGACGCGACCAGCCATGGCCCGAGAAGGACACCGAGAGACCTGATCCCACCGCCTGCTGGGGTGGCCCCGAACAATTCACGCAGACCGGGTCTGCGCTGCCCGGCCAAGCGGTCGGCCAGCGCGATGGCGATGCCGAGGGAACCGAGGAAATTGATCAGCAGAGCGGTGTCACCGATCGCGGCCATCTCCCCGCTTCGGTTCCGGCCGTGCGGAAAGCCGCCGAGTACCATGATCAACGCGGTGAGCGGGAGCAGCGACAACCACAACACCCGCTGCCGGAGTGCGAGCGTCGCCTCATAGCGGATGGTCGCGCCCAGCCCCAGGAAGGCGCTCATCGGTGTGCTCCGCGCAACTGTGCCTCGCTGTCGGTGACGCGCAGGAGGGTCGGCCGGACGCACGACGCCGCGAGGGCGAGCAGTAGCACCGCCTGAGTGTGCCGCGCGACCTCGCTCAGCAGCAATAGTTTGACCAACCACACCGTCGTGACGACGGCGGAGGCTCCACTGGTGGAACCGAAACCGGCGCCGACCCAAGTCGCGATGCTGATCAGCGCGAGCGCGAAGACCAGATTGCCCGCCAGGACGGCGGGCCCATCGGTGATCATCGCGGACAGGCCGCTCAGCACCACGGCGCAGGCCGTCGTACCGAGGACGAGTGCGACCCGCCGCCCGACGGTCACCGGGTACGGCGTCGGCACACTCAGCTGCACCTCGATCGACCGCTCTCGCCCTACGGCTGTCGCACAAGCCAGTCCCGCCACCAGCGGGATGGCTTCGAACGCGGCGCTCCACAACACTTCGTCGGCGCCGAACACGGCCGACGCGAGGGCGATCAACGCGGCCACCAGCAGCGGAAGGGCCAGCACACCTCCCCCGCAGCGGCGAGCTTCGTACAGCCAGATCGGATTCACATCGTGGTGGTAGCGGGTCGGCGCGAATGGGTTCATCCGACCACCGCGTCGTATCGCGGCCTGCTCATCCCGACCGCGGCGACAACCAGCAGCAGCGCCGCGAGCACGAGCGATGCCGTCGAGGTGGACCACAGTGGCTCGATCAGCGCGCCGATTCGTCGCGCCGGGCCGGCATCCGAGGACGCGGCGGCGCCGAGCAGCCATACGACTGCCCCGGCCACGGCCCCGATCTGCGCGGAACTCCAGACCGCGCAGACGACACCGACCGCCGAGGCGAACATCGCCGGACCGAGCCAGCCCGCGATCATGGCCGAGACGTCCGACGCCGCGCCCAGGCGGTTCGCCAGCACGGAGGTGAACAGCGCGAGCGCGGTGTCGGCGAGCAGAACCAGCACCAGCCTGCACGCGAACACCACGGCGGGCGGGATGGGCAGAGTGCTGAACAACTCCAGCCGCGGATCCGATCGCGATCGGCACGCGGTCAGGGTTCCGGCCTGGAACACCAGGGTTACCGCAAGGCCGAACACGGTCGGCGCGGACTCGCTTCGCTTCGTCAGCACGGCCCCGACGACGCACCCCACGAAGCCGAGCACGCTCAGCACGAGCAGCGCGCGCGGCAATAGGCGCAGCTGTGCGCGCACCAGCGCCGCGGCCACCGACAGCGCCCCGGGCCATCCGAGGGCCCGCGCTCGCCTCGGCGTGGACCACGGCATGCCGAGGGCATCGCCGAGCAGCGCATCGAAGGAAGGGGTGCGGAACACACCGGCCGATGCGGCGGAGACCTGCCGCGCGGCGACTGCCACGTTCTGCCAGCCCTCGGCGCGGGCCTGACAATCAGGACAGGCGCTCAGGTGCGCGGCGGCGGCATCGTCGCGTCCACCGACCAACTGGTCATCCGAAAGATGCGGCCCCCATGAGATCGGGGAAGTCACTTCTCACCTCCATATCGGGTGGACAGGTCGGCGGTGGTGCCGGCCAACGCCAGCGCCAACCGCTTACGGGCATGGGACATCCGGCTCTTCACCGTGCCGACCGGGATACCGAGGATCGCGGCGACGTCCGGATAGGACAGGTCGTCGACCAGGACGAGCAGCAACACCTCACGCAGATGCTCGGGCAGTTCGCGGATTCCCGCGACGAGATCGCCCCTGGCGGCATTGGCCAGGACGATGTCTTCGACGGTGCCGGTCCGGTCGGACAGTTCCGCGGTCTCGTCCAGGTCGACCGTCACCAGCACGGACTTGCGCAAGTAGTTGTGGGCCTGACGCTTCGCGACGCCGAACAGCCAGCCGCGCGCCGACGACTCGCCGCGGAAGCTGTCCGCCGAGCGCCAGACGGCGAGCCAAGTCTCCTGCAGGATCTCCTCGGCGACCCCGCTCTGCGTCGTCATCCTGCGAACCAACCGCAGCATCGTCGGCGCGTGCCGCTCGTAGAGCACGCGCAAACATGCCTGGTCCCCCCTTGCCACCGCGGCCAGCAGCGCTTCGTCCGAGTCCACACCCACTTGTGTAGCGGTCGGGTTCCGAATGGTTCAACCGCGGCGGGGGCGACATCCGCGCGGCGGTGCCCGGCGCATGTTGGCAGCCCACGGCGCGGCTGCCAGATACCGATCGCGACGTTGTACCGCCGCAGGGGCGCTGCTTTTCTCGATACCCGGGGGGACAGCACCGGCCGCAGGGCCCGGTGGGA
The DNA here is from genome assembly GCF_047200615.1 of Nocardia sichangensis. NCBI lineage: Bacteria > Bacillati > Actinomycetota > Actinomycetes > Mycobacteriales > Nocardiaceae > Nocardia > Nocardia sichangensis. Next base: position 35,261 of record NZ_JBJZOK010000020.1, on the reverse strand, counting down.
TCGCTGGGCCTCCCTCGGCCGAGTCGTTCGATCGGCCGGGCACTCGCCTCAGAAGGGAGAACACCGTGAGTAAGGCGTCCGTGGAACCGGTGGAGACAGTGGAAACCGTCGACCTGTTCGATCTCGACATCCGTGTGGGTGTCGGCAACATCCAGGGCAACGCGGCGGTCACCAGCTGGTCGTACTGCACCCCCGGCTGCACCAGCTCGGGTGGCGGCAGCGGCTGCAGCCACTGCTGTTGATCCGGAGGTCCGGGTCGAGCACCGCCGCTCGGCCCGGACACCCCACATCGTCGAACACTTCGAAGGAATTGGGCTGGTGTCGGATTCGATCTTCCGCGCATGGGACGTCTTCCTGCTCCGGGCTCCGCTGCGCGTCGGGGGCAGCGGTTTGCCGACGACGGGCAGCCACCTCGACATCGTGCGAGCCGCGGTGGCGGACCACGAGCTGCGCGCCGCGATCATGCTGGCGACGCCGAGTCTCGGCCGCCTGCTCGATCGCGTCCACCGTGGAGAGCACGCGGAGATCAAGGCGAGCCAGTTGCGTCGCGCCGCCCTGGCGGTGCTGCGCTACGACATCAGAACACGCACGCGACCGACTCCGTTCGGGGTTTTCTCCGGTGTGGCGGGCGGGCGCTTCGGCTCGTCGGCAAAGTTCGATCGCGGCACCGCCCACCGCACCAGGACGCACCTCGACATGCAGTGGCTCCTCGGTGTCGTGCACGACTTGCAGGACCTTCCGGAGTTGTTGCCCCGCTTGAGTGTTCGTGCCCACCCCGCGCTGACCCGCCGCGGCGAGCGGGTCGTGCTCGATTGTCCGTCCCCGCTGGGTGCGCCACTGGACGGAGCGACCCGATCGGTCGTCTCGATACGCGACTCGCCCGTGGTGGAGGTGGTGCTCAACGCGGCCGCGCGCACCGTCGCGGTAGGTGAGCTCACCGCGACGACCGCGACGCGGTTCGGCGCCCCGCCGACACGTGTCGCCGAATTGATCCGAATGCTGGTGGAGCAGGAATTCCTGCTTACCGATCTGCGGCCGCCGCTGGACGGCGGCGATCCACTGTGCCATGTGATCGAGGTTCTCGCCGAGATCGACCAGCCTGCGGCGCCGATCGCGAACGCGTTGCGCGCACTGCGCGACATCGACGAGCACCGGCGGTCGAGCGACCGGCTACCACTGGGTCCCGGTACCGCACGGCTGATCGAGACAGCCGACTTGGCGCGCGAATTCCACGCCCACGAGACGCCACTGCACATCGACACCGCCTTGGATGTCGAGGTTCAGCTCCCCGACGAGGTACGCACCGAAGTCGAGCGGGCGGCGGCGCTGATGTGGCGGATGTCGGCACCCAAGCTCGGGCTCGCAGCGCTGCGGGACTATCACGAGAAGTTCCTGGAGCGCTACGGTACCGATCGGATCATCGGCATCCGTGAACTCCTCGATCCCGCCCGGGGCCTGGGTGCGCCCGCCGGATACAGCTGGCCGAACAGTGAAGAGGCGGCGGAGCGGGCGATCGACCGTGACGCGTCCCGGATTCGGTTGTTGCACCGCCTGATCGGCACCGCCCTGCGCGATGGCGCCCGTGAGATCGAGCTGTCCGACGAGCTGCTCGACGAGCTGATTCCCGGCGACGAGCCAGCCGCCGACGTACCGAACTCGTGCGAGATCACCTTCCACGTCATCGCACGATCGCTGGACGCGTTGTCCGCCGGTGACTTCCGTGTCGTGGTAGCCCCGAGTCCAGGCTCGCACCACGCCGGAGCGACCCTGGCCCGGTTCGCGGACCTGCTGCCGCCGGACCTCCGCGCGGACGTCGCGGCGGAGTCCGGCGCGATTCCGGTCCATGTCACGAATGCGGCCAGGGTCGATCTGTCCTTCATGCCCCGGTCCGGCAAGGCCGCGAACCTCGCGCATTCCACGGCGCACAGCGGTGTCCGGATCAGCGTCGGTCTGCCCGATGCTCCCGGTATCGACGAAATCCCGCTCGCCGACGTGGCCATCGGCGCGACGACGGAGCGAATATGCGCGATACATTTGCCTACCGGCCGCGAGATCGTTCCAGTGCTCAACACCATGATCAGCCCGATGACGCAAGCGCCCAACGTCTCCCGGCTGCTCTGGGAGATCGGGCTCGAAGGCCAACGGTTGTGGGAGCCGTGGACCTGGGCCGGCTTGTCGGAGCTGCCGTTCGTGCCGCGCGTCCGGCACCGCCGCCTCGTCCTCGCGCCCGCGGTATGGCGTATGGACGCGCTGATCGATGTGCCCGAATCGGAATTCGCCGCCGCGGTCGATCAGTGGCGCCGCGAATGGCGGGTGCCGGATCGAATCCTGGCCGTACAGATGGATCAACGGCTGCTGTTCGACCTGACCGATCCGGCGCATCTGGAACTGCTGTGGGACGAGCTGCGCAAGGACCCGGCCATCGTCGCCCACGAGGTGCCCGGCGACGACGACTTCACCGACGGAATCCACGGACACGCGATGGAGGTGGTCGTCCCACTGTCGCGCCGCGATGCACGACCGGCCCGATCGCCGCACGGCGGGTACCTGGAACCGGACCGCCGACCGGCCGGACTCGGAAGCGACTGGCTGTCTCTCGCGTTGTACCTGCCGGCGTCGCGCCAGAGCGACTTCCTCCGCGTTCACTTGCCGGAACTGGTCGAGCAGGCACGCGGGCATGGTTGCGACCGCTGGTTCTTCATCCGGTACACCGACCCCGACGGGCCGCATCTACGGGTTCGCTTCCACGGCGTGCCGGACGAGATCTGGGGCGCCGTCGTACGCCCGCTCGGCCGGCGACTCGACGACTTGCACCGCGGCGGTCTGATCCGAGCTCATCGCCTCGACCAGTACGACGCCGAAACCGAACGATACGGCGGTGCGGCGGCGATGGCCGCAGCCGAGCGGGTGTTCGAAGCCGACAGCGAGGCCGCGATCCGCTTCCTGGATCTGGTCGAGGAGCCTACGTGCACCCATTCGCTCGACGCATTCGCGGCGGTTTCCGTCGCTGCGATCGCTGACGCTTTCGGGTTGCCAGAGGCGGACCCGGCAGGTCACGGCGCCCGGAGCGACGACGCTGCGATGGCCTGGCTGTCGCTGACGGGCTCACGCAAGACCCTGCCCGGCACATACCGGGTGGATGCGCAGCGCTGGCGCGGGATCGTCGACCCTTACGGCGGGTGGAGCACGCTGCGCGCCGACCCGCACGGGGCGGCGGCGCTCGAGGCACTCCGGCCACGAGACGCGGCCGTCGGCGAACTGCGCCTCGCGTCAGCGGGCAGCAGGACACGGCCCCACCGGCTCATCGGCAGCCTGATGCACATGACCTGCAATCGGCTCTTCGGTGGGGACAGCGATCGGGAGCGGGCAGCCGTCGCCATCGCCCGCGGAGCGGTGCAGGACAACTTCAACAGGAGGAACTACGCGCGATGAGCAACGTCGATCAGCGGCAGGTCGGCTCGGTGGCCGAGCGGGCCGCCGAAATAGTGTCGCTCGTTGCCGCCCGTCTCCGCGACCCCGCCGCCGTCGCCGGCATAGCCGGCCGTCCGGACAACCGCGATCCCATCTACGGCGCCGGCATGTGGGGCCCGACGACCTTGTCCAACGGCCTGCCGGGTACGGCGCTGTTCTACGCGGAGTTGGCCGCGAGAATTCCCGATTGGTTCAGCGTCACTCATCGGCATGTGCAAGCGGCGGGGGCCGTGCTGCCCGATCAACCGAGCCGGGGCCTGTACGCGGGACCGGCTTCCTTGCTGGCGGCCACCCAGACCTGCCGCGACCACTATCCCGGTCTGCGGCGCAGGCTCGCCGCGTGGCTCGCCGCTGATCAACTGACCCGGCTGCGGCAGTGCCGAGCCGCGCCGGGACCCGGCATCTCCTGGGAGTGCTACGACATCGTCAACGGCTTGTCCGGCACGGCACGGCTGCTGCTCGATTCGGTCGAGGATCCCGTCGAGAACGACACGCAGGTCGAGCACGCCCTGAGGGAGACGCTCGGTTACCTGGTGACCATCAGCCGGCCGATCACCGTCGATGGCCATGAAGTACCTGGTTGGTGGGTCCCCGCAGCACGGCAAGCAGTCGAGCAGGACCGCCGCGACTACCCGCGTGGTGACTTCAATCTAGGTCTCGCGCATGGAATTCCAGGGCCGGTCATGATCATGTCGCTGGCCCTGCGCCGTGGCCACGAGGTGCCGGGACTGCGAGAGGCTCTGGTGCGAATGGTCACGTGGTTGATCCGGTGGATACGCACCGACGACCAGGGCACGTACTGGCCCTGCCGAGTCGGATTCGATGACGAAGTCGCCGCCGCACCGCCGCGCAGCCTGTTCACGCGGACCGCCTGGTGCTACGGCGCGCCGGGAGTCGCGGCGGCGGTACACCATGCGGGCGAAACCCTCGACATCGCCGAGTGGCGCCTGCACGCTGTCCGTGCTCTACACGATGCCCTCGCCAGGGACGAATCGCGCTGGACCCTCGCGGGGCCGACGGTATGCCACGGTTACGCGGGCTTGCTGCAGATCGTCCATCGAATCGGCACGGCAGAGCGGGACGACGTGCTGCTCGGCGCGAAAACCCGTCTCGCCTCCACCATTTTGGCCATGGCGGATGCCGACGCGCCATTCGGCTTCCGGCATCCGATGCGGTATCCGCGGTCGGCGCCGGGGCCTACGGAGTTCAAGTTGCTGGATGTCGCCGGGATCCTCGAGGGCTCCGCGGGGGTGGCGTGCGCGCTGTTGTCGGTGATTCCGGACGGGATGCTCGGCACTGCGGCCGAGGCTCCCGCGCGTCCGTGGGATCGCGTCCTGGCATTGAGCTGAAAGGTGCACTTCCGATGACGGTCAACGCCTTCGAACTCACCGAGATCGTCGTGCGGTACGGCGCCACGTCGGCCGTCGACTCGGTGTCGCTGAGTTCGGCCCCCGGCCGCCTGACCGCGCTGCTGGGGCCGAACGGTGCGGGCAAATCCAGCCTGCTCAATGTGCTGTCCACCGCGGCCCGGCCCGTATCCGGGTCCGTGCGTATCTTCGGCGACGATGCGCGCACCGCTCCGATGCGTGCCCGCGCGCAGCTGGGTCTGGTGTTCCAGGAACGAACGCTGGACAAAGAACTCACCATCGAGCAGAACCTGTGGTTTCACGCCCGGCTCTTCGGTATGCGCCGCGTCGACGCCGCTGCACAGATCGATCGGCTGCTCGCTTTGTTGGATCTGACCGAGCAACGGCGCGCCACCGTCGAACGCTTGTCCGGCGGAACCGCTCGGCGGGTCGAACTGGCGCGCGCCCTCTTGCATCGTCCCGGTCTGCTCATCCTGGACGAGCCGACAACGGGACTCGATCCGCGTTCTCGCCGGGTCTTCTGGCGCGATCTGCTTCGCATGCGCGACGAACTCGGTATCACCACGATCTATTCCACGCATTACCTCGACGAAGCCGAGTACGCGGACGAAATCGTGATCATGGCCGGTGGAAGGATCGGCCGATCGGGATCGCCGGTAGACCTCAAAGACGATTTGCACGTCTCCTGTGTGCGGCTGCGGACCCACGACGACGCCGCGGCCGGTGAGCAATTACGCGCGGCCGGGTTCGAGGTGGTCACCGGGCTCACGACGCTGGAGATCCGGTGCGCCGAGCCGGATCGGCGGGTCGCCGACATCGTGCGCGTGCTCCAGCTGCCGATTCTGAGTGTCACCGTGCACAACCCGTCGATGGACGACGTCTACGCCGCCGCGACTACACATACCGGGAAGGACATGCCGTGACCGCATCGCAGGCGACGACCGACCATCGGCCGGAACGCGTCATGGTCGGCAGCATCAGGGCCGTTGCGGTGATCGCGTACCGGGACCTGCAACGCCAGATCCGTCGTCCGGGACTACTGATCAGCAATGCCGCCCAGTTGCTGTTCTTCATCGTCATCTATGCCGTTGGTTTCGACGCCATGGTCGGCAACGTGGGCACGGTCTCCTTCAGCGCCTATATCCTGCCCGGCATCATCGCCATCCAAGTGGCGACGATCGGAATCGCCACCGGATTGTCGTACGCCTGGGATCGAGAGTTCGGCGTCCTGCGCGAGATGACCGTCGCGCCGGTGCCCCGGATGTGTCTGCCGATGGGCAAAGTCGCCGGCACCGGGGTGGTTGTCGGGGCGCAGAGTTCGCTGTTGCTGTTGTGCGCGCCGGTATTCGGATTGTCACCGACAGCTGCGCAGATCGCGGCGGCCGCGGCGATCTACCTGTTCGGGTCGGCGGTCTTCAGCCTGCTCGGATTGTTCCTGGCCACCGCGCTGCGGCAGATCCAGACGTTGCAGGCCGGCGTCCAGATCACGATGCTGCCGATGCTGTTTCTCTCGGGCTCGGTGTTCCAACCCGCCGGGGTGCCGTCCTGGCTCTCGGTGTTGATTCGCCTCAATCCGCTGACCTATCTGGTCGACATGGGCAGACAGGTATTGGTCGGCGGGCCAGGCTTCGCTTCGATGGGCGTGGACGCGCTGGTCCTGGTGTGCCTGGCGCTGTTCTTCACCGCCGCGATCCGCATCAGGATCGGGCGATGATGTCGGCGACCGGCCTGCACCCCGCCGAGGACCAGCGCGGCCGGGTCCACGGCTTTCCGCTATGGCCCGCAGTGGCCGCGGTCGATCACGAAGCGAGTACTCCGATACTGGAAGCGGCACTGGACTGGCTCGCCGCGAACCTACGCTGGTTCGATCCAGCACAGTGGGATCGTTTTCTGCCGGCCCGGCAGTTCCCAGAGGGCGCTGCGCTCGAACTGCTCGTGCTGTGCCGTGTGCTGTGTCGTGGGCGATGGCGCGATCACCCGCTCGTCGACGGCGCGACCGGGCTGGCGCGCACGCTGGTGGAAGCGGCCGCCTTCCACGACGCACTGGGGCGTGCGGACGACAAGTTCACGTATCGCGCCTACTTGGTGGCCTTGCTCGCTGACCTCGGCTTCCCGATACCAAGTGCTGCGCAACGGGTGCGCACGGTACTCGAAACGGGATGCGGTGGCCGGGACGGCGCTTGGCACCCGCCGCTGTCCCGTCTGGAGCTGCGGTATGCGCTCGAGCTCGGCCGGTTCCCGCATACTCTGCCGCCGATGGACGAGTTGGTCGGGGCGACCATTGCCGCCGCGGAGCCCGACCCGATCTGGCTGCGCGACGACGAGGTCTACGCGCTCACCCACGTTGTCTTCTATGCCACGGATTTCGCAGCGCGGCCGCTGCGTACCGCACCGGCGCTCGTAGCCACGATGCGGACCCTGCTGGGGACTTATCTCGCGGCCGGGGACATGGATTTGGCGGGCGAGCTGATGCTGTGCCTATTGGCGGTCACGCAGGACGACAGCGCGATCACCGCGCACGGATGGCAAACGCTGACTCGCCGCAGGCTGGCCGACGGTGCGGTGCCGGGTCCCCTGTTCGACCCGATCCGACTGTCGGGACTGAGCGGCCCGGTCGCCGAGGCATACACGTTCGGAACATGCCATCACACGACAATGGTTGCGGCGATGGCCGCAGCGGAGCGAGAACGGCATCGTGCACGATGAGATCCACTGATTCCGGTCCGGCGCTCGCCGACCGGTCTTTGGCGGCTGCGCGGAAGTGGTTGGCGGCCGAGACGTCAAGGGAGCATCCGGCCGCCCGAACACCGGAGCGCAACGCGCAACGGTCCGGTTCGCCGCCTCGAGAACCGCTGACCATGTTGTGCTCCGATCCGACGCGCTGGCGTGCGCTGGCCGCGGTCGACGCCGCAGCTGCCTCGGGCGCATCCGCGGCCGAATGGGCCGCCGTCCTGGACTCACTTCTGGTGCTGGCGATCCGCCGCTACGACCTCGATGCGCTTGCCACCTTGCTGCTGGGCTGCGCCGAGTTCGGACTGACCCAGCAGCCGATTCCCGCGCGGGCAGTGGGCTTCCTGCTAGCGCAGCAACAGGTCGACGGCGGATTCGGATTCGTGCCCGGGACCGAGGAGCCCGCCGACACGGCGATCCGAATCGCCCTCACCCGGCGTTGCGTGCAAGTGCTTCAGCGGATCTGCGAACCGCACGATTCGAGGATGCGGAAGAACCCCTCCTCGAGATCACCGTCGCCCGCGATCCCCTGAACGGTGCCCTCGTAGCGCGTCTTTCCGGCGACCAGAACGGCGACCCGGTCACACACCTGAGCGATCTCCGACAACTGGTGGCTCGAGATGAAGACCGTTGTTCCGTTGGCGGCCAGAGTACGAATGAGTTCCCGCATCTCTCGGATGCCCACCGGGTCGAGGCCGTTGGTCGGCTCATCGAGCAGTAGGAGTTTCGGTCGCGTCAGCAAAGCGATCGCGATACCCAGACGCCAGCGCATTCCGAGGGAGTATGCCTGCACCTTGCGGGTTCGGACCTCGGTCAACTGCACGACGGCCAAGGTCTCCTCGATCCACTCCTCGGGCACACCGCGCAGTCGGGCGTGAATGCGCAGATGCGTCACCGCGTCCAGTTTCGGCCACAATCCCGGTGTCTCGATCAATGCGCCGACATCGACCAGCAGCGTCCGATCATAGGGTCGGCCGAACAACTGGATGACGCCGCTGGTCGGCCGCTGAAGCCCCAGAACGGTTTTCATCAAGGTGGACTTGCCCGCGCCGTTCGGGCCGAGCAGCCCGTAGACCTCTCCCGTGCGGACCGACAGATCGACGCCGTCGAGAGCGTGGTGTTTTCCGTAGTGCTTGTGCAGCTGCGCCACTTCCAAAGCAAACACGGTCAGATCTCCTTGCGCGTCATGTGGAGCGAGCCAAGAGCCAGAACCAGCACCGCGAGTCCGATCGAGAGCGCGATGGCCGGCAGTATGACACCGTGGTCCCGGACCGGACTGTCGGCCGGTAGTGGAACGCCGTTGGGGCCGATCCCGGCCAAGGGCAGGATCACGCGCATGGGCCAGGCGAACGGCACCGCCATCCACCAGCTCTTGTCCGCGATGAGCATGCCCGACATCATGCCGACGACACCGGTCGTGATGGTGGGGCCCAGGCCCCAAACCACCGAGACGACCAGGGCCACTGCCGCGGTACCGAGCCCGGCCAGCCAAGGCAGGTAGGACGCGGCGACGATAGTCGCGACGCTGGTCCCGAACCGGCCGCTCAATGCGGCCCCGACGCTGAGCAGCAACGCGAGCAGCGTAGTGGACACCGCGGTCAGCACGGCCAGCCCGAGATACTTGGCGAGCAGGTACTTGTTGCGCGGCACCGCGTACGAGAAGAGCAACCGCCAGGCGTCCTGATCAGCTCGCACCGAGAGGGCGGCCAGCAATGCGGCCGTCATGGGGATCAGGACGCCCCAGCCTTCGAGAACCACGTCGCGAAACACCGTCCAGGTATGGCCCGACCGGCCTTCTGGCGATGCCAACGACATGGGATACAGCGGAACGGTGATGATGACAGGTACCAGGATGGCGAACCAGCCGATGAAGCCGCGACGCATCCTCGCCAGTTCTGTCGCGGTGACGTCCCACAAACTCGGCTGGTCTCGCCGTGGGCGAAGGTCGGGCCCGTAGCGTGCCACGGTGGCGGCCATATCTCTCCTCGAGTCGTTCGGTTCCATCGAGGTTGTAGCTGTCGAACGCGATGCGGTTCACGTCCGGCGCGATCGGGTCACTCGCCTTCCCCCGCGCGGGCCCTCCGCTTCAACGCCGCGCCGAGCTGGACGTCCGCGTTCAGCAACTCGATGCCGATGAGTTCGCCGTCGTCGCCGAAGTCGAGGGCGGCGACGATCTCGCCGCTGTCCTCGTCGCGTACGCGCAGGGTGCGGGCAGCGTGGCGCGGCCCCTTGTTGTTCTGCCGAAGCGCAAGATAGGCGATGTTGTGCTGTTCGTCCCAGGTCAGGTAGTCGAGATAGTCGAGTTGCATATCGTATTCCTTGTCGTCGTTACTTCTGGAAAAGCAAAATTCAGGTGGCGCTTCGTCACAGAACGACTCGCTGCTCTGGTGGAAGGAACAGTCGATCTCGCGGTGTGACGTCGAAGGCCGAGTAGAACTCCGATACGTTGCGGACAACTTGATTGGCTCGGAACTCACTCGGTGCGTGGCTGTTCGCGGCCAGCGCCGCGGCGGCGAACTGTTGTGTCTGTTTTACCCGCCAGCACCGCGCCCACGATAAGAACAGTGTGCGAAAGTCCGGCACGGTACCCCGGCGGAGCGCGGCCCGTCGGTAGGCGGCGACCGCCACCTGGAGACCGCGTAGATCCGCCATGTTCTCGCTGACGGTCAGCCGCCCGTTCACCCGGTGTGTGGCATCGAAACCCTCGGGAACGAGGCTGTCGTACTGATCGACCAATTGCTTGGTCCTAGCGTCGAACGCGGCGCGGTCCTCGGCAGTCCACCACTCGCGCAGCCTGCCGTCGCCGTCGTATCGAGCGCCTTGGTCATCGAAGGCATGGCCGATCTCGTGCCCGATGATCGCACCGATCGCGCCGTAGTTGACCGCCGGATCCGCGTCCTTGTCAAAGTATGGCGCCTGCAGGAAGGCGGCGGGAAAGACGGCTTGGTTCGTCGATCGGTTGTAGAAGGCATTGACGGTTTGCGCGGTGGTTGTCCACTCGCCCTTGTCGACCGCAGTGGCAAGTCGGTCGAACTCCCGCCGCCTGGCGAGATCGCGGATGCTGCGCAGCGAATCTATCAACTTGTCCGGATCGACCGACGCGCCCGCACAGTCCGGTCGGTGCCGCGGGGAGCCGATCATCATCGTGATCTTGTCGAGTTTGGCGACGGCGGCCGAACGCGTGGACTGCGACATCCATAGCGAGTCGAGCAATGCCACACGGTAGGCCGCGAACAGATCGTCGACCAGCTCGCGCAGCGCGGCCTCGGCCGCGGCCGAAAAATGCTTCGCCACATAGAGTTTTTCCAGCTGGTCGCCTAACTCGGCATTCACCGTGGCGACCGCTCGTTGCCAGGGTTCGGCCGGCCGGCCCGCACCGCCGAGGAACTTGCGGCGAAACTCGAAATTGACGTCGGAGATTCCGGAGGGCAGGAAACGAGAGAACTCCTGGAGCAGACTCAATCGTAGGTAGTCACGCCAGTGCGCGATATCCGTATCGGCCCACAGCCGGCCGACCGCGGTGATGAAGTCGGGCTGCCGCACCACGACATGGGCGAACAGTTCCGGTGGCCGCGACGTTCGTCCGGCGCGCCACGCGTCGAAGTCGAAATCATCTGCCAGACCGCATACTTCGGACCAGCGCATCAGGTTGTAGGTAGCCGTGACGTCCTGGTCTCGCACCGCGTCCCAGTGAGCGACGGCGAGCTGCCGCTCGAGTTCGAACACTCGGTCGGACATGCCCGCCGGATCAGCGAAATTCGCGACGGCCGCGACTCGCGCCAAGAATGCCCGGTACGCGTCACGGTGCGCGCCGAGATCGGAGTTCCGGTAGTACCGGCTGTCCATCCCGAGACCGGACTGCGCGAGGGTGGCGACATATCGGCGGGCATCCCTGGCATCGATGTCGACATACAGAGAGATGACTCCCGGAATCGGCAGCATGCCCATGACGCCGGCCAACTCGGATCTGGACGCGGCCGCGTCGATCGCCGCGAAGAGGTCGGCGAGCGGCGTCGTGCCGAGGCGTTCGACAGCCGCGGTGTTCAGGCAGGCCGCGTACAGGTCGCGCACCTGCTGCTCGGACGTACCGAGCCCGGGTTCGCGGATTTCCTGGATGACGGTCGAGAGTTGTTGTTCGACGCGCCGCATCACTTCGGTTATCGGGCTGCTCACCGATTGATCAGGAGGCAGCCGGTAGTCGCGCAACCACCTCCCGTTGACATGCCGGTAGAGGTCGTCCTGCGGACGGACAGTCTCGTCGAGCCCATCCGGGCCGGGCACGCCGAATGGTGCGGCCGGACGGCAAGCAGACGGAACAGCCACGGCGGCAACCACTCCGAACGTGCGCAATGCGATACGACGGCTCACTTTTGCGGGCGAATTCGACAGCACCGTCGCTACCGATCAGCCGCGCAGCACGGTGAGCGGAAAGGACACGTCCGCTCGATGTTCCGAACCGACCAATTCTGCCCGGCTGCCCACGCCCAAGGTGTCGTACAGGCTGCGGATGCGTCGATACATCGACCGCTCCGAAAGATAGTTCAGGCGCGCGATCTCGGCGACGGTCATCGACGTGCGCAGCATGCGCAGCAGCCGGGTGTCCGACTCGGTCAGACCATCTCGGCCGGACTGATCCGCGCCGGTGGCCGGTGTAGCGGACCGGCCGCGCAGGCGTTGCCGTGCCGGTTCGTTCGGTTCGCGGCCGGTCACCGCACCGAGCACCGCCGGGAGCGGCTTCCCCGGTGCCGAGCGCGTGCGGTCGAGGAGTTGCGCGCGAACGAGGTCGGCCTGACGCTCGACGGATATCGCGACGTTGATCACGAAGTTGGCGCCGGAGCGTATCGCGGCATAGGTCGAGTAACCACCGACGTCATCGGTGACCGCGACGATGAGCCCCATGGCGTGCCGGGCGCGAACCGACCGCAGGCTTTCGGCTTGGGTTTCACTGTTGACGGGTAGCACGATCGGGGCGCCGCCGGCGTCCCTGCGCATGGCCAGTTGGTCGTAGTCGGCGAACTCAAACTCGAAATGCGGCCCGAACACGCTCCCCCACGACCCATCCGCGGGATCCAGATAGTCGCGCAAGCCCGGATGGACGAATGCGACACGCCCGGTTGCTTGTTCGGAATCCCTACTGGTTCGAACGGCGTTCAAGAAAGCCCCCTTCACTTCGATCAGCGCGCTTTCGCGCGCCTCTTACCTATCCGCCGGCGCTACGCGCAGGACGGGCAGTACTCGAGCCCCCGACCGAGCGGCAAGCCTTCGACCCTGTACCTCGAGTACCGTCACAATAGGCGCGATGGTGCTTCGGCGCAGCCACGCCGGTCGCCGGGACCACCACCACACCGCGGCCCATCGGCCGGATCCTGCGGCCGCGCCGCTAACGCATCACGCTCTTGCAGCGGGCCACCCGGGCTCGTGCCACCGACCGCACGCTGGACGTCACCTTCCACTCCTCGTCTCGCAATCTGCGTCGGATACTTCTCGTCACATGGTTGGACGCGGCGTCGGCGCATTCGGTTCCACCCGTGCGCAAAAGATTGCCCAGGCCTCGCCGAGTCACCCGCAACATGCCCTCTCACCAGCACGATTGGGCTATTCGCGCCCACCATGTGTACTGTTGGAAAAGCCGACGCGGGGTGGAGCAGCTCGGTAGCTCGCTGGGCTCATAACCCAGAGGTCGCAGGTTCAAATCCTGTCCCCGCTACTGCGGAACGGTCCGGAGCACACGCTCCGGGCCGTTTCTCTTTTGCCGGGTCGAGTCGCGACCATGGTCCACGCACAGCGGGTCGTCCGAGCACTACACCTCGTAGAACGCCGTGGCTTCCGGATCCGGCGAGGTCTCAGCGATGCACGGAGAGCCGGCGGTCCAGCGAGGTGGTCGGCGAGGATCCGACGCTGGGCGCATCGCGTAGACCCTTGCCGCTGACGTCGGGAACCCCGACAGTCGAAGTGCAGATTCTTTGACTGCTGATGTCGCTTACTCCGACGTGCGCAATCCTACGATACGGTTCCACGCTTGCCTGTTCCGTAGCTCACATCCGAATCTCCGGCAGAATGACCAGCCGTCGATCGCGGTTGCGAATCGGCGGTTAAAAGATGGTTACGGCACCGTCCTGGATTGGTGACGTCCGAGTTGTCATGTCACGATACTTTCGAGTCACCTGGACAAATCATCCCGAAGTGTTTTCCCGCAGGCAACCCCCGGTTCCCATCACCGCACCCGCCTTGTCTCCTTCGGCGTGTTCGTAATGATTCGATCGCCAATGTCGGCCATCTCTGCGTGCAACGACAACAATCTGTGAGGAAAGTTCCGCGTGAGTGATTTCTGGAACGTGAGCTCGTCTTTGGCGTGTCTCAGCGTCGGCATTTCATTGTTCGGCGTCATCGCGTACCTGGCGGGGATACTGGAAGGGGACACCCGGCCGCGCATCGCGTCGTGGGCGGCCTGGTGCACCGCGAACACGGTGTTCGCGGTGGTGGCGTACCTCGAGGGCGGCTATCTGGCCGCAGCCATCAACGCCGCCGCGGCGGCGATGAACGCGGCGGTCATCGTCGTCGGCATCACCCGCGGGTCCGGCCTGCGGCCGGAAGACAATATCGATTGGGCCTGCCTGGTCTCCTCGATCGCATGCGTGCTGGTGACGGTCGGCGTACAGGAAAAGGCATTCGGCGCGCTGTTCGCGATATGCGCCAATCTCATCGCCACCATTCCAACGCTCCGGCATGTGTGGTCCAAACCGCACGAGGAAACGTGGCAAACGTTCGCGGCGAACGCACTCGCGAACGGCCTCGGCCTGCTCGGCGTGCTCCTGGTGAGCGGGTTCGAATTCGTTTCGATCGCCGGTCCGATGATTTCCACGGCGGGCAATGCCGGTTTGGTCGCCCTTACCGTCGGTCGTGCTCGATTCGCCGCCGTCGCGGTCGTCCCGGTGAAAGTCGGCTGATCTCGCATGCGATCGGTCACTTCCAATATCGGCGACTGCTTCACCGATCCGGGCGAACTCACCGAGGGACAAGCCCGGCGCGCTCTCGAAATCCACGTCATCTGTTCCTCGCGCTGCCTCGTCCTGCGACGGGCCGAGCGAGTGCTGGGAGTAGATGACCCGACCGACGCGCCACCAGGCGGTCGTTGACCGCCGACCGGCAGGTTGCGCCCGACGCCCGCCTTTCGGCGGACGCGTCGGGCGCAGCCGCGCAGGTACGCCAGCGCGGCGTCTCCTACCGCTATCCTTCGATCTCAGCGACCCGATGACCAGCTGATTCGTTCCGGGCAAGAGTTCTACCGACGCCGCTACGGCCGCGACGCCGAAGGCTTGCCACGAAGGCGAAGGAGAGCGCTGTGCGGCGCAGGGCGATGCTCGAGGGGTGTGTGGCGGCGGTTGCCGCACCGATGTTCGCCGCCTGCGGCCTGCTGAAAAGCGACGCGCAACCGGCGGACGAGTTGGCTTTCGACCCGGACGAATTCACGGTGCGGAAGAAGACCGTCGCCACCTTCGAGCGGGACAAGAACGTGACCTACCGGTTCTACGACAGCGTTGTCTACGTGGCGAAACCGGTGAACAAGACGTATCAGAGCTTGAACGTCAGCGTGCCCGTCGAGATCGACGGGAACACCGTCGACGCGAGCAAGGCTCCGATTCTCTTGAGCAACTCCATCGGCGGCTATCTGTCGTCGGCGGCCGAGGGCGGCAAGCCGGACGACGGCGGTGATCGGGACAGGAACCGCGAGCTCGCCCTCGCGGCGGGTTATGTCGTCGTCGAGCCCGGTGCGCGCGGGCGCGACCTGGTCGCCCCGGACGGCACGTACTACGGCGTGGCGCCCGCCGCCATCGTGGATCTCAAGGCCGCGGTCCGATACTTGCGGCACAACTCCGGCCGGGTTCCGGGAAACACCGACCGGATCGTCGCCACCGGGGTCAGCGCGGGCGGCGCGCTGTCCGCGCTGCTGGCTGCCTCCGCCGACAACCGGATGTACGACCGGTATCTCGCCGAACTCGGCGCGGCGGACGCGAGCGACGCCGTTTTCGCCGCCGCTTCTTACTGTCCCGTGACCGATCTCGACCACGCGGACATGGCCTACGAGTGGAATTGGGGCGCCAACCCGCTGCGCTCCGGCGAACTGGACGCGACGGCCTCGCGCGAACTGAGCACCGCGTTCGTGGACTATCAGGCATCGTTGGAACTGCAAGGGGCGGACGGATTCGGGCCGATCACGGCCGACAACTACGGCAACTACCTCGTGCGGACCTACCTCGAACCGGCGGCGACCAGGTATTTGACCGCTTTGCAGGACTCCGAGCGTTCGAG
This sequence comes from Nocardia sichangensis, assembly GCF_047200615.1. Lineage (NCBI taxonomy): Bacteria > Bacillati > Actinomycetota > Actinomycetes > Mycobacteriales > Nocardiaceae > Nocardia > Nocardia sichangensis. The sequence goes on along the minus strand of NZ_JBJZOK010000020.1, from coordinate 19,383 downwards.
CTACCTGGCGGCCAACACGTGGATCACCTGGTCGGGCGACCGGGCGGAGTTCACCTGGCCGAACTTCCTCGCGCACGTGGGCGAGCGGAAGAAGGGCGTGCCCGCGTTCGACGCCTTCGACCTGTCCTCTCCGGAGAACAACCTGTTCGGCGCCGGCACCGTCAAGGCCAGGCACTTCACCCCGTTCAGCCTGCGGCGAGCGACGGGCGACCCTGGCGCGCAACTCGACAGCGACCTGCCCGAGAAGATCAGCATGATGAACCCCATGTTCTTTCTCCGCCAACGCAATTCCGCCCGGGCGAAGCACTGGTGGATTCGCGTCGGCACCAAGGACACCGATGCGTCGCTGACCATCGTGGGCAATCTCGCCGCGAGCCTGGCGAATCTGGGCGACCAGGTCGACGCCGCGATGTATTGGGACGCGGGGCACGGCAGCAACGAGGACGCCGCGGATTTCGTCGCGTGGATCGGCAAGGTGACCGGCTACACCGGCTGAGGCGTTCGCCGACGGGTGGCCTTTCCACGAGCTCGCCGGGTCACAGGTGGCACACCGGACTCGGTTCGCGGCGAAGACCTGCTGAGGCGTTGGTCCCGGCAACGCCCGCGCGGCGCTCCGACCGGCCACCGGCGTCGGAGCCCACTAACAGCGCGGCGGCTCGATGCCGAGCTCCCGCAGACGTTCGATGTAGACCGCCACGCCGGCGAGTTTGATCTCCTCGTATCCGCGCACCACGTCGGCGAGCGCGGCCGCCCGCACGGCGCGGTCGTAGCCCGACCGGTCCAGCCCCTCGGCGAGGTCTGTCACCATCGCGGTGTAGTGAGTGCGCAACTCACGTTCCACGCGTCGCACGTGCGCGTATCCGAACGGGTCGAATCTCGTGCCGCGCAGCCGCTTTCCCTTGGCCAGCAAGCGCAGGGCGAAGTGGCTTCCCGGCCCCATTCCGATCTTGTCCTTCCGTCCCAGCGCACGCAGGACCGGCGGGTGCAGCCGATAGGTGAGGTTCGCCCCCTCGGGTACCTGCGCGGCGACCTCGGCCAGGAACGACGGATCGGTGAGCCGTCGTGCCACCTCGTACTCGTCCTTGTATGCCGTGAACTTGTACAGTCCGCGCGCGACCTGCTCGCTGAACTCGGTACGGTCGGTCACCTCGCGCTCGGCAGCCCAGACTCGTTGCATCGTGGCCACGTAGTCGCGCGCCATCGCAACGCTCTGGAAGCCGATCAGCTCGACGGCCCGCAGCTCGACCAGCCGCCGCGTCTCGCCCGTCGCGGTCAGCTCGTCGAACAGGTCCGCTGGCACCGGTACCGGAGTGCGTTCGGCCGTGCGACGCGTGGTGGCGGCGGCGAACTCCTCCGGCCGAGCTATCGCGACCCGGCCCCAGCGGAAGGCCGCGAGGTTGGCGTCCACGGCCACGCCGTTGATCTCGATGGCCTCCTCGATCGCCGTGCCCGGCAGCCGCAGGCCACCGAGTTCGTAGGCTGCGCCCACCAGGAGGAAGTTCGCGGCGGCAGTGTTGCCGAAAAGCGCCTCCGCGGCGGCGAGAACATCGAAGGACCGCACCGAGCGCGAGACCTGTTCCAATCGCCGCAGCAACGTCGCCTCGCCGGGGTAGGTGACGGACCGGTCGTAGACCATGTCCCCGGTCGGGGTCTCGCTGGTGGAGGCGACCGAGACGGTCGTCTCGGCGCAGCCGTAGGCCAGGTTCTTGTTGTCGGTGGCGGCCAGCAGGTCGAACGCCACGATGCAGTCGGCCGAGGCCGGGGCCAGCCGGTTGGCCGGCTCCAGCGCCCCGACGGCGAAACGCAGATGCGAGACCACCGGCCCGGCCTTCTGGCTCATGCCGATCTGGTCCAGGCTCGCCACCTCGTACCCGGCGCGCATCGCGGCGGTCGCCAGGACCTGGTTCACGGTGACGATGCCGGTGCCGCCGATACCGGCGAGAAAGACGTTCTGCGTGGTCGTCGGCGGTTCGTGCATCAGGTCCGGCAGCCGCGGCGGCTGCGGCGCGCGAACGGCTCGGCGCGGCTTCCGCGCGGCCGGGTCGGGCAGTTCGACCGTGACGAACGCGGGGCAGTCGCCCTTCAGGCAGCTGTAGTCGGTGTTGCACGAGGTCTGGTCGATCCGCGTCTTTCGCCCGAACTCGGTGTCCACCGGCTGCACCGACAGGCAGTTGCTCTGCACCCCGCAGTCGCCGCAGCCTTCGCACACCGCCTCGTTGACGACCACCCGGGTGCGGCGCACCGGCAGGGCGCCCCGCTTGCGCTGCCGCCGCGCGTCGGCCGCGCAGTGCTGGTCGTAGATCAGCACGGTGACGCCGGGGATCTCGCGCAGTGTGCGTTGCGCTTCGTCGAGGCGGTCGCGGTGCCATAGGAGGGCGCTGGGAGCGAGATCGCGCTTGCGGTAGCGCTCGGGCTCGTCCGCGCAGACGATGATCCGCCGGACGCCCTCGACGGCGAGTTTGTGGGTGAGCATCGGCACCGTGAGCGCGCCCTCGGCGTGCTGCGCGCCGGTCATCGCGACCACATCGTTGTGCAGCAGCTTGAAGGTGATGTTCACGCCAGCGGCGACGCACGCCTGCACGGCGAGCTGGCCGGAGTGGAAATACGTTCCGTCACCGATGTTCTGGAACAGGTGCGGCACGTCCGTGAACGGCGCTTGACCGATCCACTGCGCGCCTTCGCCGCCCATCTGGGTCAGCCCGGTGACCTTGCTGTCGGCGCGGCCGGACATGGTCACCAGGGTGTGGCAGCCGATGCCGCCGCCCGCCAGTGAGCCCTCCGGAACGGCGGTGGAACGATTGTGCGGGCAACCGCTGCAGAAGTAGGCCGCGCGCTTGGCGGGCAGCACCGACAGCGACAGCGGCTGCGGCAGCGGACGTTTCAGTTCGAGGTGCCCGTCGAGCACGCGGCGCAGCGGTGCGGCGACGCGCCCGGAGGTCAGTTCGCCGTCGGCGCCGAACAGCGGGCGGTCCGCCTCGTCGCGCTTGCCGAGGATTTCCGGCGCGCCCGCGACCCCGTACAGGATGTCGCGGATCTGGGTTTCGATGAAGGCGGTCTTGTCCTCGACGACGATCAGCTGGTCGAGCCCGGCGGCGAACTCGCCGACCCGGTCGGGCGCGAGGGGAAACGGCATTCCGATGCGCAGCAGGCGGATCCCCGCGCTGTACAGCGCTTCGTCGTCGGCGCCGAGGTCGATCAGCGCTTGGCGGACCGCGTCGAAGGTGGTCCCGGTGGCGGCGATGCCGATCGTGGCGCGGGCCGGGTTCACCTCGATCACGTCCAGGCCGTTGCGCGTGCTGTAGGCGCGCACCATCTCCCAGCGGGGACCGTAGAGGTCCGCTTCGGCGAGCAAGCTGTCGGCGGGCGCGGCCATCGGACGCTGCCGGTAGTGGAACCGCTGACCTTCCCAGTCGATTTCGGGCACCACGATGTCGATGTCACCAACCGAACCGTCCACGGTCCACGCGCCGTCGGCGACGTCGGCGACGATCTTCAGCGCCACGAGGCAACCCGAGGCGCGCGACAGGGCGACGCCGTGCAGGCCCATGGTGATGATCTCGCGGGCGTTGCGCGGGAACAGCACCGGAATGTTCATCGCGGCCAAGGAGCGCTCGCTCACCGCGGGCACGGTGGAGGACTTGGCCGCCGGATCGTCGCCGACCAGCAGCAGGACGCCGCCGCGCGGATGCACGCCGTACATGTTGGCGTGGCGCAGCGCGTCGGTCGCGCGGTCCAGGCCGGGGCCTTTGCCGTACCAGACACCGACGACGCCGTCGTGGGTCGCCGCGCCCGCGGGCAGCTCCGCCTGGCTGCCCCACACGGAGGTCGCGGCCAGTTCCTCGTTCAATCCCGGGACGAACGAGATGTCGTGCTCGGCGAGCACCTCCGGCATGCCGGACAGCATCTTGTCGACGCCGCCGAGCGGACTGCCCTGGTACCCGGACACGAACGTGCCCACTCGCCGCCCGGCGCGCAGATCACGCACATGCTGCTCCACCAGCTGCCGCGCGATGGCCTGCACGCCGGTGAGGACAACGGTCCCCGAGCCGACGCGGTAACGGTCGGCGAGGTCGTAGGGAGCTGCGATCAGATCGCGGTCGGCGAGCTCGGTCATCCGGATCCACCCGTCCGCTCGGCGCCGATCTGGCGCTTCGCATTGTTGAGCACTTGGTGCCGATATCGTGTCTCCGAAGATCTGAACGCACAACCTTTGAATACTAAGTTGAGCAATCTGCTCAATTCGACGTGTCATGGATGGGCACCGGCTAAGCACTGTGCGAGGTCGCTGTGACGACGCGCACACTCTCGCGTCGAGGCGTCCGGTCATTTCCGCGAGCCGCACCGGTGCCACACCGCGCATCCTCCGCCGCGCCCGCGCCTACCTGTGTGAAGGTGGAGAGGTGGCACTGCGCAGGATGGGTACGGCGATCGTCGCCGCCATCACGTTCGGAACGCTGACCGCGTGCGGGCAGCAGGCGGACCCGGCCGTGCCCGCCACTCCGGAGCGCACCGCGGAAGCGGCGGCGGGGATGCGGGCCGATCCGGGTCCCCGGCGATACGCGGGCGGGACGATGGTCGTCATCCCGCATGCCGCGGACCTGGAATCCAGTTCCGCCTTACCCTTCTCGGAGTACGACGTCGAGGACGGGACGGACAAGCTCGGGATCCACATCCCCGGCCCGGTCGGCTGCCCGAGCATAGGATTCACCGCGCGGGTGGAGGAATCGGCCGACCTGGTGAGCGTGCGATTGATCCATGGCCTGCATCGCGGCATGCCGCCGTGTCAGGGCGCGAACCCGGAGCAGAAGCGCGAGTACGGCGTGGTCGTCGTCGACCTGCAACGCCCGCTGGGCGGACGGGCGGTGCTCAGCTTCACATGAGCCGGATCGGCGCGCGACCGGGTAGGCCACCTCCGTTAGTGATCTTGTCGAATGGCGGGCCGCGGGCTTTGTGACTTGTCCGGTTCGCCTGTTCCGGAGCGGCGTCCGGAGAATGTCGGGCGCTATCTTCGCAGCGGATGGTGCCGCCTTCGCGGCTACCGGCGGTCCCGGAGTCGAAGGAGGTGCGGCAGTCCGCCATGATCGACTCAGGGTGCCCACGGCGGCGGTTCCTTCTGCTCCGCCCCGCAGTGAAGGTTCGCTGCGGTTCTCGTGTAGTGCCGGTGCGTCCGAAGCACCGACGTCGCGGCCTGCCCGCGGGGCGGTGGGTCGGTGACGGCTGACTTTCGAAGGAAACCCGTGTCCAGAGTTCCGTTCAGGATCGCGATCTTGCTGGTGAGCATCGTCTCGCTCGGCCTGCTCGGCCTGCCCGCTACTGCGCAACCCCTCTATCCCACTCCCGATCCCGATCCCTTCTACACCGCCCCGCCCGACCTGGGGGCGCTCACCCCGGGCGACGTCGTACGGAGCCGCAGGATCGACACCGGTATGTATGTCGGGACCGAGGGCTGGCAAGTCGCGTTCCGCTCCACCAATTCGCAGGGCAAGCCCGTCATGGGCATCACAACGGTCCTGATGCCCGCCGGGGTGAAGAATCCGCCGCTGGTCTCCTACCAGGCGCTGATCAATTCCCTCGGCACCCAGTGCAATCCGTCGCGCTCGCTGTTCAACGGCGAACTACAGGACGCGGTCGGCGCGATGTTGCCCATCGGACGCGGATGGGCGATCTCGCTGCCGGACTATCTGGGCCCCACCTCCGCCTACGGCGCCGCGCGCCTGGCCGGAATGATGACCCTCGACAGCGTGAAGGCCGTCCGCAAGGTCGCCGAACTGGGGCTGTCCGACTCCCCCGTCGCCATCGCGGGCTACTCCGGCGGCGGCATGGCCACCGCGTGGGCCGCCGCCATGCAACCCACCTACGCGCCGGATCTGAAACTCACCACCGCCGTGGCCGGTGGCATCCCCGCCGACCTGGAGGAGATGGCGATGGCGCTCGGCTTCGAGCCGCACCCCGGATTCGGCCTCGCATTCGCCGCCGCCATGGGGCTGGAGCGGGAGTACCCGGACCGGCTGCCGATCTCCGATCAGCTCAACGAGAACGGTTTGTGGTTCCGGGAATTCACCCACGACGCCTGCCGCCGATTCCTGCTCTTCCACGGCGCCTTCCGCAGCGCGGAGCAGATGGCGGCGTCCAAGAGCCTGATGGACAGCCCGGAGGCGCACGCCGTCCTGCGGGAGAACAGCCTGAAGTACTTCGACGGCGTTCCGACTGTGCCGACCTACATGTGGCAGGGCCGCTTCGACACCCTCACCTTCTACAACCCGGTCGCCGAGGTCGCCGACCGGTACTGCAAGGCGGGTGCGCGGTTGACGTTCCATACCGTCGACATCTCCGAGCACCTGACCGCGGCCGCCGCCGGATTCGCGGACGCGTGGAACTACGTCGAGGCCAGGTTCCGCGGCGAACCCGCACCGACCAGCTGCTGAACCCAGAAGACAAGCGGGCCCGGGAGTGCTTCTCCCGGGCCGCTTTTCGTTGCATCAGCTGATGGAACGCACCTCTTTCTCGTACTGCGCGCGGACCTTCTCGTCGGCCGGGTGCAACGCGCGATCCCCGTCGAACAGGCCCCGGATCAGGCGCACCGCGCGTTCCGGCGCGGCCGCCAATGCGATGTCGAGCGGGCCGAGGTAATTCGGCACGGCCACCTCGGCTTTGCGGGTGACGCAGGTGCGCACGATCGCGCCGGCGACGTCTTCCGGGTCGACGGTCGGCATGCCGTGGCCGAGTGTCAATCCCGAGGAAAGGCGGGTTCGCACGGCCGACGGCAGGACGCAGCTGACACTGACGCCATGCCCGGCGAATTCCAGGCGGGTCGCCGCCGAGAGACCGACCGCGGCGAACTTGCTCGCGTTGTACACGGCCAGCCCCGGAATCGGGACCTTGCCCGCCAGCGAGGCGACGTTGACGACATGGCCGCGACCACGCTCGATCATGCCCGGCGCGACGGCGCGCATGCCGTGGATGAGACCCCAGACGTTGATATCCAGCGTGGCCTGACCGACCACGTCCGGTTCGTCCAGGAACGCGCCCGCAGGCATGACACCGGCGTTGTTGACCAGCACGTCGATTCCGCCGACCGCAGCGGCCACCGCGTCCCATTGCCCGCGCGAACGCACGTCGAGTTCGAACGCACTCGCCCCGATCGCGGCGGCCGTCTCCTCGGCGGCGGGTTTGTCCACGTCGGCGATTACGACCCGAGATCCTTTCGCGGCGAATAATTCCGCGGTGGCCCGGCCGATTCCCCGCCCGCCTCCGGTGATCAGGACTGTCGCCTCGCGCAGGTCGATCGCGGGGTAACCGGATCCGAGGATTCTCATACGAATGCTCCTTGTTCGAGCGTGCGACGGGTACTGCGCAGGCTGTGTTCGAAGGTGGCGAGACGGCGGCGGCCGTCCATGAAGTTCGGTCCCGCCACCGCGAGGTCGTCGGCGGTCGCGCCAACGAACAGCACCTTCGTGCCCGCGGCGCGCAGTCGTACGATCTCGGTGCGGAGCTTGTCGCTCATCCGGTTGCGCAGCTGCCGTTCCAGCAGGTGCCCAGGGCCGGTCGCCGGGATCCGGGCCGCGGAGGCCATCGGAGCCAGCACGAGGAGTTCGTCCAAGTTCTCGGCGACGAGCAGGTCCACCGAGGCCGTGGAGCCCGCGCCGCCGTCGACGAAGCGGCGGCCCCCGATGGTGACCGGAGGGAACCAGCCGGGCACGGCCCACGATGCCCGCAGTGCCGCGCCGATGGTCGCGGCGGGCGCACCGGGCGCGCCGAACGCGACGCGCTCGCCCGTCGCGTAGTCCATCGCCACCAGCCGGGTCGCCGGATGCGGCACCCAGTCGCGGCCGGGGTTCAGTCGTTCGGCCAGCCGTTGCAGCCAGCCCGGGTCGCCACCGCCGACCGGCAGCAGTCCGCTGCCCGCGGCCAACAGCGCCTGGCCCGGCTCCTGGCGACGCAGCGGCAGTCGGGGCGAGCCGAGCCGCGGGCGCGGCAGCGGCGGAAACCGGCCTGGCTCGGCGGCGCGGTGCTCGCGCAGGATCGGGTCGGTCGCGGTGCCGCGCTGCAACGCGACCAGGTCGTCCACCGAAACGCCACTGCCGAGCATCGTCACCGTCTCCGCACCCGCGGACGTGCCGAGCAGCACGTCCGCCTCACGCGGATCCCAGTCGAGCACATCCCGGGCGGCGGCGAGGGCGGCGACGATCCAGGCCGCCCCCACGGTGCCACCGCATCCGATGGCCAGGCCGCGCCGCTGCGACCCTTTGTTGTTACCCATAGTCTCAGACACTAGCCCGGCTCGGCCCGAAAGCCACCCCCTCGAGCGGTCGGTATCCCGGCTCAGGCCGTGAAGTGCAGCGTCCATTCGCCGCGATAGTGCAGGCGGGTGACGCTGCCGGGCGGGATATCGATGCGCCAGAACGATTTCGGTGGAGCGTCCAGCGTCACCAGCAGCGCGGCCCGGACGACCGCCGGGTGGGTGACCGCGATCGTGGACACCGACCGCGCGGCGACCTCGGCCATCCAGAGCCTGGTCCGTTCGATCACGTCCAGCACGGACTCGCCGCCGTGCCCGCGGAACGCCGGGTCGGTCAACCAGGCGTACAGCTCATCCTGGGGCACCGACATAAGTTCGCCGCCGCGCCACGCGCCCGCGTCCAGGTCGCGCAGCCGGTTGTCCTCCTCATCCGGCAGCAGCCCCAGCAACGCGGCGGTCTCCACCGTCCGGCGTTCCGGGCCGGTGAGCACGCGCGCGGCGGTGAGCGGCCCGCATCCGGCCACCGCCCGCCTGCCCGCCTCGGTGAGCGATTCGTCCACCGGGAACCGTGCCTTCCGCATCGCCTCGGTCATCCCATGGCTGACCAGGTCGAGTCTGAGCACTTTTTGCACCTGTCGAAGCGTACGGCCCGGCGTCGGCGGCCGTTGTTCGATTGCTCCCGCTTCGCTCGCGAAACGGTACGGGCGTGCTTGTCGGTGGGCCGGTGCACACTTGAATCCATGGCCCAGTTCTCCCGCGCGACCCAGGAATGGTTCGACGGCGCGTTCCCCGCGCCGACCTCCGCTCAGCTGGGGGCGTGGAAGGCGATCGCGGCGGGCGAGCACACTCTGGTCGTCGCGCCCACCGGATCCGGCAAGACGCTCTCGGCGTTCCTGTGGGCGATAGACCAGCTGGCCGGCCGGGAACGTCGGCCGGAGCGGGCGGGCACTTCCGTGCTGTACGTGTCCCCGCTGAAGGCGCTGGCGGTGGACGTGGAACGCAATCTGCGAGCGCCGCTGGTCGGCGTCACGCAGACGGCGAAACGCCTGGGACTGGAGCCGCCGGAGATCACCGTCGGGGTCCGTTCCGGCGACACCAGCGCGTCCGATCGGCGGTCCATGCTGCGCACCCCGCCGGACATCCTGATCACCACGCCGGAGTCGCTGTTCCTCATGCTCACCTCGGCGGCCCGCGAGACGCTGCGGGACGTGCGCACGGTGATCGTGGACGAGGTGCACGCGATCGCCGGTTCCAAGCGCGGTTCGCACCTGGCGCTGTCGCTGGCCCGGCTGGATCTGCTGACCGAGCGGCCCGCCCAGCGCATCGGGCTGTCGGCGACCGTCCGGCCGCCGGAGGAAGTCGGCCGGTTCCTGGTCGGCAACGCGCCGATCACCCTGGTCGCGCCGCCCGCGCCCAAGACGTTCGACCTGTCGGTGCGCGTGCCGGTGGCGGACATGACCGAGCCCGGCGACTCCGACCAGCCTGGATCGATCTGGCCCCACGTGGACGAGGCGATCGTCGAACTCGTGCTGGAGCACCGGTCCTCGATCGTGTTCGCGAACTCCCGCAGGCTGGCCGAGCGGCTCACCGCCCGGCTGAACGAGGCCTACGCGGCGCGGCTGGGCGAGCCGGTGGAGACCGAGCACAAGCCGCCCGCCCAGCTCGGCCCGTCCACCGAGGTGATCCACGGCGCGGGGCCCCTGCTGGCGCGCGCGCACCACGGTTCGGTCAGCAAGGAGCAGCGAGCGCTGATCGAAGACGATCTCAAGAGCGGGCGGCTGCGCTGCGTCGTCGCGACCAGCAGCCTGGAACTCGGCATCGACATGGGCGCGGTCGACCTGGTGGTCCAGGTGGAGGCGCCGCCCTCGGTGGCCAGCGGATTGCAGCGGATCGGGCGGGCCGGGCACCAGGTCGGCGAGATCTCCCGCGGGGTGATCTTCCCCAAGCACCGCACCGACGTCATCCATTGCGCGGTGGCGTCGCGGCGGATGACGGCCGGACAGATCGAGGCGATCCAGATCCCGGCGCATCCGTTGGACATCCTCGCGCAGCAGACCGTCGCCGCGTGCGCGCTGGACCCGATCGACGTCGACGCGTGGTTCGACGTCGTGCGCGGCACCGGCAGCTACGCGTCGCTGCCGCGCTCGGCCTACGAATCGGTGCTGGACCTGCTCTCGGGGCGGTATCCGTCCGACGAGTTCGCCGAACTGCGTCCCCGGCTGGTCTGGGATCGCGACGCGGGCACGCTCACCGGGCGGCCCGGCGCGCAACGGCTGGCCGTGACCTCGGGCGGAGCGATCCCCGATCGCGGCATGTTCGCGGTGTACATGGTGGGCGAGAAGGCCTCCCGGGTGGGGGAACTCGACGAGGAGATGGTCTACGAGTCCCGGGTCGGCGACGTGTTCGCGCTCGGGGCGACGAGCTGGCGGATCGAGGAGATCACCTTCGATCGGGTGCTGGTCACGCCCGCGTTCGGACAGCCGGGGCGGTTGCCGTTCTGGCACGGCGACGGGCTCGGTCGGCCCGCCGAACTCGGCGCTGCGCTCGGCGAATTCGTGCGCACGGTCGCACAGGACCTCGCCGCCGAGGCGTCCACGGGTGCCGGGAAGACCGCACGGCGCGATGCGGGCACACCTCCGAAGGCGTCGAAACAGACTCGCGCGCAGGCGGATTCGATACCCAACGGCACGGGTCGCGCGCCCGCGGTACCGGAGCGCGTCGCGGATATCATGCTTTCCGCCGGTCTCGACGACAACGCGACCGCCAACCTGCTCACACTCCTGGACGAACAGCGCACCGCGACCGGACATCTGCCCACCGACCGCACGCTGGTGGTGGAGCGGTTCCGCGACGAACTAGGCGACTGGCGGCTGGTGCTGCACTCCCCCTACGGTCTTCCGGTCCACGCTCCCTGGGCGCTGGCCATCGGGGCGCGGCTGCGCGAACGGCTCGGTGTGGACGCCGCGCCGAACGCCTCCGACGACGGCATCGTCGTGCGGCTGCCCGATACCACCGACGATCCGCCCGGCGCCGAACTGTTCGTCTTCGATTCCGACGAGATCGATGACATCGTCACCGAGCAGGTGGGCGGCTCGGCGCTGTTCGCCTCGAGGTTCCGCGAATGCGCCGCCCGCGCATTGTTGCTGCCGCGCCGCGACCCGGGCAAGCGAGCGCCGCTGTGGCAGCAGCGGCAGCGCTCGGCCCAGTTGCTGGACGTCGCGCGCAAGTTCCCCGAATTCCCGATCCTGTTGGAGACGGTGCGCGAATGCCTGCGCGACGTCTACGACCTGCCGTCGCTGCGCGACCTGCTCGGACAGGTGGGGCGGCGCCGGATACGGCTGGTCGAGGTGGAGACCGCGACGCCGTCACCGTTCGCCAACGCCCTGCTGTTCGACTACATCGGGCAGTTCATGTACGACGGCGACAGCCCGCTGGCCGAGCGGCGCGCCGCCGCGCTCTCGCTCGATTCCGGTCTGCTCGCCGAGTTGCTCGGCCGGGTCGAGCTGCGCGAACTGCTCGACGCCGCAGTCATCGAGCAAACCGAGCGAGAACTGCAGCGGCTCACTCCGGAGCGGCACGCGCGCGACGCCGAGGGCTTGGCGGATCTGCTGCGGCTGCTCGGGCCGCTCACCGCCGCCGAAGCCGCCGAGCGCTCCGACGAGGATCCCGTCGCCTGGTTCGAAAGCCTCGTGTCCGCACGCCGTGCGCTGGAGGTCTCCTTCGCGGGGCGCAGCTGGTGGGTCGCGGTGGAGGACGCGGCCCGGCTGCGCGACGCGCTCGGGGTTCCGCTGCCGATCGGCACACCATCGGCGTTCATCGAGCCGGTAGCCGATCCGCTCGGCGATCTGGTCGGCCGCTACGCCCGCACGCACGGTCCGTTCGGCACGGAGGCGGTGGCGGCCCGGTTCGGGCTCGGCACCGCGGTCGCCGCCACCGCACTACACCGGCTCGCCATCGAAAAACGGGTGGTCGAGGGGGAGTTCACGCCCGGAGCCGCCGGGGCGGAGTGGTGCGACGCGCAGGTGCTGCGCCGGCTGCGCCGCAGATCGCTCGCCGCCGCCAGGCACGAGGTCGAGCCGGTCTCGACCGCAGCGTTCGGGCGCTTTCTCCCGTCCTGGCAGCACGTCGGCAGCGGCGAACTGCGCGGCGTCGACGGCGTGGCGGCCGTCGTGGAACAGCTCGCGGGCGTGCCGATCCCGGCGTCCGCCTGGGAATCGCTCGTCCTGCCCGCGCGGGTGCGTGATTACACCCCGGCCATGCTCGACGAGCTCATGGCGACGGGTGAGGTGATCTGGTCCGGGCACGGCGCCATCACCGCCAAGGACGGCTGGATCGCCCTGCATCCGGCCGAGCAGGCGCCGTTCACCCTCGCGCCGCCGGACGAGGTCGATCTCACCGATGTCCAATTACGCCTGCTCGCCGCGCTCGGCGCGACCTTCGTGCCATGGACGCCACCCGGCCCCGCGGAAACCGTGCCGGATCGACCGCCCGTGCCGTTGGACGAGCCGGATCCGCCGACCGGCAGTGCGTCCGACGGTCACGGCGCGCGCAGGCGATCCGCCGAGACGGCCGGTGGCGCCACACCGAACGAGTCGGACAACGGCCGACGTGGCCGACGATCACCGGTCGGCTCGGAAGACGCGGCCGGTGCGGGACATTCGATCTCCGGCGCTCCCGCGGAACGACTGATACCCGTGCCGCAGGGCGGCGGCGCGTACTTCTTCCGGCAACTCTCGGACGCCACCGGCCTGCTCGACGACACCGCTGCGGCCGCCGCGCTGTGGGAATTGGTTTGGGCCGGAATGGTTTCCGGTGACACGTTCGCGCCGGTACGGGCGTTGCTTTCCGGCACGGCCCGGACCACGACGGCCCACCGCACGCCCCGCCGCGCCCCGCGAGGACGGGCCTACCTGCCCCGGCCGAGCATGCCCACCCGTTCCGGCCCGCCCTCGGTCGCCGGGAGATGGTCTCTGCTCCCGGCGCGGGTCTCGGACAACACGCTGCGCGCCCACGCGACCGCGGATCTGCTCCTGGAGCGGTACGGCGTGCTGACCAGGGGCTCGGTGCAGAACGAGGGCGTGCCGGGCGGGTTCGCGCTGATGTACCGGGTGCTCACGGAGTTCGAGGACCGAGGACGCTGCCGCCGCGGTTATTTCGTCGATTCGCTGGGCGGCGCGCAGTTCTCCACCACCGACGTGGTGGACCGGCTGCGCTCCTTCGACCCGGAACGCGCCCGTCCCGAGTCCAGGGAGCCGACCGGCACGGTACTGGCACTGGCCGCGTCCGATCCGGCGAACCCATACGGCGCCGCTCTGGCTTGGCCGAAGAGCGACGTGGAGGGCGGGCATCGCCCCGGACGTAAGGCCGGAGCGCTCGTCGTGCTCGTCGACGGTGAACTGGTGCTGTATCTGGAGCGGGGCGGCAAGACCCTGCTCACCTTCACCGAGGACCCCGACGCCCGCCGCGCCGCCGCCGCGGCGCTCGCCGACCTGGTCCACCGCCGCCGGGTGGACTCGCTGGTCATCGACCGGGTCAACGGAGACACCGTGCATGGCAACACGTTCGCCGGGTTCCTCACCGAAGCCGGCTTCTCCGCCACCCCCCGCGGCCTGCGCCTCCGGAGCCGCCCGTGAGCCCGCGATTCCGCGCCGACTCGGCGGAGCTGCCGTATGCCTGAGGGGGACACCGTCTTTCTCGCCGCGAAACGGCTTCGCACCGCGCTGGAGGGCAAAGAACTGACGCGCAGTGACTTCCGCGTACCGCGATACGCGACGGTGGATCTGCGCGGGCAGGTGATCGAAAGCGTCGGCAGTTACGGAAAACACCTGTTCATCCGCACGCCCACCGTGAGCGTTCACACCCACCTGAAGATGGAGGGCAGCTGGCGCGTGTTCCACTGCGGACAGCGCTGGACGAAACCGCGCGTCGCCGCACGAGTCGTCTTGAGCACCGCGGACGTCGAAGCAGTCGGGTTCTCCTTGGGCACCGTCGAGGTCGTGCGGGTGGGCGACGAGCACCGCATCGTCGACCATCTCGGACCCGATCTGCTGGGCCCGGATTGGGATGCGGCGGAAGCCGTCCGGCGATTGGCGCGGTATCCGGATCAACCCGTCGGCGTCGCACTGCTGGATCAGCGCAACCTCGCCGGTATCGGGAACATCTTCCGCAGCGAGGTGTGTTTCCTGCGCCGCGTCCACCCCGCGACCAGGGTCGGCGACGTCCCGGACCTGTTGGCCATGGTCAACGAAGCACACCGCATCCTCGCCGAATCGGTGGCCAAGCCGCCGCGGCGCGCTCTGGCCTACGGCCGAACACACCGTCCGTGCCAGCGCTGCGGCACCCCACTCGTCGCCGACCTACTCGGTGACACCGCACCGGATCACGACCGCGTGGTGCAGCGAGAGCGGGGCATCTTCTTCTGCCCTCGATGTCAGCCCATCCCGGCCGATTGATCCGATGCCGCGAGTCCCGGTTTCCGACACGGCGATCCGCCACGCCGCGCGCTAATTCGCTGCCTTACAGCCGATATCGGCCGACAACTCTTGACGAGCACTTCCCGCCCACCTAACTTACAATTTGTCAGTTATGGCGGGAGGCAGCATGGGCGACCCACGGCGATACGTGGTGATCGGGGGCGGCCTGGCCGGGCTCGCCTCGGCGGTCTGGCTGGCGGAAGCGGGCAAGCAGGTCACCCTGCTCGAACGCAGAGGCAGGCTCGGCGGACGCACCCACGCCATGCGCGCCGCGGCGGTGGACGATCCACCGGACAACGGCCAGCACGTGATCGCCAGCGGATACGACCACCTGTTCCGCTATCTGACCAGCGTCGGCACACGGCAGTACGTCGCTTTCCCACATGGCGGCACACTGCGCTGGCCCGACGGCCGCAGCGTCACCATGCGCACCAAAGGAATCGCCGCGCTGCGCACGCTCTCCGGCGCGCATCCCGATGCGAACCCGCTGGAGCGCGTACGCGCGACGATCGCCACGCTCCGGCTCGGCTGGCAATGCCTGTGTCAGCCCGCCGACCTGCCCGGCCTCACCACCGAGCAATGGTTCGACCGGGTCGGCATGCCCGCCAAAGCCCGGGAAGCACTGTGGGATTGGCTGGCGCTCGGCATCGCGGCGGAGCCGGTCCAGCGGGAGTCGGCGAAGGTGTTCGCCGATGTGATGGCCACGGGCATCCGGCTGGGCCTGCGGCACCGGCAGGCCGTCGACATCGGTTATCCGACCACCGATCTGGACACGTTATATGTCACCGGGGCGTTGCGTGTCTTCGAGAAGCACGGCGTGCAGGTGCGCTATCGAGCCGTGGCGCGCCGGATCCACATCGTGGACGGGAAGGCCAGCGGCGTCGCGTTGGCGGACGGCAGCACGATCCCGGCCGACGCGGTGGTGTGCGCCGTGCCCAACTCGAACATCGGCGGCCTGCTCGACGATCTACCCGAGCACGCCGAGATCTACGCGGCGGCCGACAAACTCGGCTACACGCCGATCGTCAGCACCAACCTCTATCTCGATCGCCCACTGGGGACCACGGCCGAGTTCGAGGCGCTGATCGGCGGCACCGGCGTCATCGACGAGGTCTTCGATCGCCAGCGGATGACCGGGCGCAGTACCGCGAAGGCCTGGCTGTACTGCCTGACCACCAGTGGCGCCTACGAACAGATCCACAAGTACGGCGACGAGATCGTCGCCGAGCAGATGGCGCTGCTGCGCCGCTACTATCCGGCGGCGCGAGCGGCGAACGTGGTACAGGCCCAAGTCGTCCGCATGCCGAAAGCCACCTTCTCCCAAGTCGTCGGCAACCACGCGTTGCGCCCGAGCCAGCGCACCTCGGTGCCCACTTTGACCCTCGCGGGTGACTGGACCGCCACCGACTGGTCGGCGACGATGGAAAGCGCGGCGCAGAGTGCGGCGCGGGCGGTCGAGCTGCTGCTCGAGCTACCTTCGACGGCGTGACCACCGACCGCTCCACGGCCGAGCGCGGTACCAGCGAGGCGCGGCCGAAGCGCCGGATGTCCGCCGCCGACCGCCGTACCCAGCTGCTGAACGTGGCGCGCGACATCGTCGCCACCGAAGGTTTCGGCGCGGTGAGCATCGACCGGGTGGCCCGCGAAGCGCGGGTCGCCCGTGCGCTGGTGTACCAGCAGTTCACCGACCTGTCCGGGCTGACGTCGGCGCTGCTGGACCGCGAGTCGGCCATCGCCTTCGCCGGTGTGCGCAGCGTGGACTGGGACCACGGTGACGTGGACCGGGTCGGTCGCGGCATCCTCGCCTACCTGCGCGCCGCGCCGACCAGTTGGCGGATCATGCTCAGCCCGTTCGACGGCGGGCCGCCGGAGCTGCGCGAGCGACTCGCGCTCGGTCGCGCTTACGCGCGGGCGATCGGCGCGCGTCATCTGTCCAGATACCTCGGGGTCACCGTGGATCCGAATGGTCCGACAGAGCGAATCCTGTTGGCCGCCATGGAGGAACTGGCCCGGCTGCACCTCACCGACCCGAGCGCGTATCCGGACGAACTGGTGCTGCGCTACCTGCGCTCGCTGGTCGGCTGGGCCATGGCGATGGAAGCGCCCGACTGACCACACTCAGCCCTCCGACGGCACCGGCTCCAGGATCTGCGGGCGCGGCTCGGGCGCGGCGATCCGCAGGGCGTCGGCGGAGGCGTCGTCCGGTTGGGTCTGCGATTGGATCTCCGCCTCGACCCGCGCCTGATAAGTGCGTACCTCCCGGTCGATCTCCTCGTCGTCCCAGCCCAGGACGGGCGCGACCAGCCGGGCCACCTGCTCTGCGCAATTGGCTCCGCGGTGCGGGTACTCGATCGAGATCCGGGTCCGCCGGGCCAGGATGTCGTCGAGATGCAGGGCGCCTTCGGCCGCCGCCGCGTAGACCGCCTCCACCTGGAGATAGGACGGCGCGTCCGTGATCGGTTGCAGCAGTTCGGGTTGGTCCTCGGCGAAGGCCATCACATCGGCGATCAGCGAGCCGTACCGATCCAGCAGGTGCTTGATCCGGTACGGATGCACCCCGTAGGTCTCGGCCAGCTGCACCGTCTGGTTGACCAGCGCGAAATAGCCGTCGGCGCCGAGCAGCGGCACCTTCGCCGTGATCGACGGTGAGACCCGGGCCGGTATGTCCTGCGCCGCTTCGTCCACCGCGTCGAGAGCCATCACACGATAGGTGGTGTACTTGCCACCCGCGATGCCGACCAGACCGGGTGCGACCCGGGCGACGGCATGTTCACGTGAGAGCTTGGAGGTCTCGTCGCTCTCCCCGGCCAGCAACGGGCGAAGGCCCGCGTACACGCCGTCGATGTCGTCCGGCGTGAGTGGCTGAACCAGTACTTGGTTCACCCGTTCCAGCAGATAGTCGATATCGGCCTTGGTCGCGGCCGGATGCGCGAGGTCGAGATTCCACTCGGTGTCGGTCGTGCCGATGATCCAATGCGCGCCCCAGGGAATGACGAACAGCACCGATGTGGCGGTGCGCAGGATGATCGCGGTGTCGCTCACGATCCGGTCGCGTGGGACCACGATGTGCACGCCTTTGGAGGCCCGCACATGGAACCGGCCGCGCTGATGCGACAGAGCTTGGACTTCGTCGGTCCACACGCCGGTCGCGTTGATCACCACATGTCCACGGACCTCGCCCGCGCGGCCGTCCTCGGTGTCGCGCACCTTCACACCGACCACCCGATCGGCTTCCCGCAGGAATCCGACGACCTGGGTGGACGTGCGGATCACCGCACCGTAGTGCGCGGCCGTGCGCGCCACCATCATGGTGTGGCGTGCGTCGTCGACGACAGTGTCGTAGTAGCTGACACCGCCGATCAGCGAATCGCGCCGCAACCCGGGCGCCAGCCGCAACGCGCCCGCGCGCGTGAGATGCCGTTGCCCGGGAACGGATTTCGCCCCGCCCATGGTGTCGTACAGGACCAGGCCCGCCGCCACGTACGGACGCTCCCACACGCGGTTGGTCAGCGGGTACAGGAAGCGCAGCGGCTTGACCAGGTGCGGAGCCAGCATGGACAGCGCGAGTTCGCGCTCGCGCAGCGCCTCGCGCACCAATCCGAACTCCAGCTGCTCGAGGTAGCGCAGTCCGCCGTGGAACATCTTCGACGACCGGCTGGACGTCCCGGACGCGAAATCGCGGGCTTCGACCAAAGCGACCTGTAAGCCCCTGGTCGCCGCGTCCAACGCGATGCCGGCCCCGACCACGCCCCCACCTACGACGACCACATCGAAATGATCTTTGCCGAAGCGCTCCCAGGCCGCACTGCGCTGCTCCGGCCCGAGAAGCTGCGATTCCGGTTTCTTCGCCATGCTCGACTCCTCCAGCGGATGTGTCCGATCGAGCGTTCAGATCCAGGCTAGGCGAACCGCCGCGAATCGACCGCCCGCGCCCCGACCCGTGTCGCCCCGTCCTACTCGTCGGTAACAATCCCAACCCTAGCCGAGCGGCGACCCGTCCCCACCGCCCAGTGAGCCACACAACAGCACACTCCCGCACTCACCAACCCCGCCGCCACAACGACCGGATCGCCTCATCAGACCCAGCACAATTGCGACCGAACCGAGACCGAGCAGCCGCCCAGGCAGGGCAAAACACCCCGGCGGACCGGCAACTACTGCGGCCTCATGCACAACGTCTCGAATTCGACCCACGAGTCGCACGCGCCCCGCCACAGCCCGAACGGCCAACACGCCTGCCCCTCCGGGCAGTCCCGGCCGAGTCACACGCGCCGGCGGCCAACACAGCCGACTCGTACCCGACAACTCGCCGAACCGATCGAGCCGACACCAGAGCTACCACCAACCGCGCGCACCCGGTAGCAAGCCTCGACCCCGACGCACCCACGCCTTCGAAGCGAAGCGAGACCGAGTATCCACCCTTCGCGGCCCGGCCGCCGGACCCGCAGCCAGCACTACAACCGCGTGCACCTGGTAGCGAGTTCCTACACCGACGCGCCCAGCGCACCCCAACCACGTCTTTCGAGCGAAGCGAGACCGAGCATCCGCCGTTCGCGGCCCGGCTCGCGTTTGCGCGGCCGCCGCGTCCCCGGCGGGGGGGGGGGGGGGGGCCCGCGGGGGGGGGGGCCCCCGCCCCCGGTGGGGCCGGCCACCCCCCGCCCCCGCCGCGGG
>NZ_JBJZOK010000019.1:0-171890 GCF_047200615.1 Nocardia sichangensis | reverse complement strand
GAGCCGAAGGTAGATCGCTTTCCTCGCTGCCTTTCACACCCGTGCAGACGCCCTCGGTCCGCAGTCCTCGGGTCGCGCTGTTGTGCCGACCTGTACCAGGAAGCCGGCAGTGCGAGCGCTAGGACGTCGGCCCATTCCACGAGAATTCGGTCGACCAAATGAGTCCTGCCGTGTGGTCGGTAAGGGTCAGCTCGAAGTCCCAGGGCGTGTCTGCGATGTCGTCCGGGATCGGGGCCTGGAAGGTTCTGATCGTTCGCGTCGCCGAGGTCGATTCGCCGGCCACCACCTCCGAGGTTCCGAAGTTGGCGCGCAGGACGGCATCGACCTCGTAGTCCCAGATGGATGGTGCGCGTTCGTCGAGCGCGGTCGCGGTGTAGAGGAACTCGATTCCGTTGAGATCGAGCGTGATCGGTCCGATCCAGGCCTCGATCGGACCATCCTCGTCGGTGACGAAAGCTGGATTCGTCAGCATGGCCAATCGGCCCCGTGGATCGCCCAGCGGCGCTGAGTAGACGATGTCGTTCGGCCGAGACAGTCGCCTCACCCATGGACCGTCGGTGGTGACGTCGTCGATGGTCAGCTCGATATCGACCGGTGTCGTATCCGGGCCGAGGTCGGGCAATGTGAAGGTCGTGCCGGCGTGGGTGTCGGACGAGCCGCTTCCCCAGCCCACGTCGGTGGCCACACCGTTGGCCAGTGCCGACACCCCGACCTGGTAACTCCGCAACGACGGCGCGGCATCGCCGACCACTTCCGCCGCGAGGGACAGCCGCAACCCGGTGGGCGTACGCAACGCTGGTCCGACCCAACTCAGAATTCCGTTGCTGCCGTCGGACACGAATTCCGGGGGCACCCACACGGCCAGTACACGATCGGTAGTGCGCTCGCTCGGTGACATCGTCGGCTGTGCTCCTTGATCGCGGACGCGGGAACAGCCGGTTCAGGCCCGGCGATCGGCCCGCTATCAACGTTTCATCGAATCCTTACCGAGCCAGGTCGTTATCAACCAACTGGGTCTTCCATTCGGACAGGTTCGCTGTATCCGCGTGTTTCGTCAAGGTCAGGTGTGATCGACCAATTCGGGGGCGGCCCTGCGTATGCGGCGCAGCAGCTTCGACCCTCGTTCCGAACTGATGGAGGTCAGCGTGGGGAGCGCGGTGCGCCAGAGTTTGGCCGCGTCCTCGTGGTTGCCCATGCGCCAGCGGATGAGTCCGGTCTCGGCCAGGCTGATCGCGTGAATCCGGGTGTGCGTTCTGGGATGCCAGATCGTCGCGCTCATGTGCTGATAGCGCTCGGCTTCGGCCAAGTCGCCGATCGCGAGGAATGTTTTCGCGGTCTGCCGGGTCGCGCTTGCTTTGTTCGGACAGAACAGCGCGGCCCATCGAGGAATCTCCGTCGTTGCCTCGGGCATGATCCATGGCTCGGCTCGGCGAAGCGCCTTCACGGCCTGGACTTTGTCGCCCGTTTCGGCGTAGCACCGTGCCAAGGCAACTTCGAACAAAGCCATCGTGTCGGGGCTGACCGTGGACGCGATTCGCCAGCGCATCGAGGAAGAAGACGGGCCGCCTTCTGCACTGTAGGTGCAGTGAACGCAGGGTATTGCCGGACACTGCAACTCGACCTGTCGATCCCACGGATGGACCGTCATGCGGCTCGAGAAGACGTGAGTCACCGAATTCTGCACGGGGACAGCACTATTGCGGGAAAAATGGGAGTATGGCGTCGAAACCACGGCCTAGTGGCTATCGGAACTACACCGCGGACGGCACTTACTGGACGGTTCGCAAACAAGGTCGAACGTACTGGGTGGTACGCATCGACCCGACGGACGGTGAATATCGCGTGGTCGAGTGGTGGGGCGGATATCACCGGGCGGGAGCCGCCGGTGGCGCGGCCGCGCAGCTCGCATATCAGCAGGCGCTTTCTGCCGCGAAGGATGTTCTGCGCGACCATCTGCACGAAGCGCTGGAAACCATCGGGTTAGGCGCGCCCGTCTCCGCTGCGCCGGTCTCGCCGAAGGACGCACCGTCGCGTTTGGGGTCCGACGAGGAAGAGTGAGGGTCGACAACCTCCAACGATCGGGGCATCGAACAATAGGGCTGCTCTTGCATGCCGGATGGACGATCCCACACGTGCGTGATCGGCTGGGTCAGCTCGTTCGGCTGACTGGCACAGGAAGACGGTATGCGAGCCGTCGTATCCGGCGACCGTCGCCTCTTCAGCGGGAAAGTCCGTGGGCGCGGGCGATTATGCGCTCCATGGCGGTGCGGGGGAGGAGGCGGCGGAGGGTGAAGAGGGCGGGGGCGTTGCTGCCTACGGCGTAGAGGGGTTGGGGGCGCGGGGCTTCGATCGCTTTGACGATCGTGGTGGCGACCTTTTCGGGGGTGATGCCCTTGGACTGGTTTTCGTCGAGTTTCGCCATGAAGGTCGTGAAATCGGCGGTGTGGGGGGAGCCGTCGGTGAGGTACTTGGTGCGGCGTTCGCGGAGTCCGGTGTCGATCTGGCCGGGCTCGACGGCGGTGATCCAGACGCCGAAGGGGGATTCCTCGAAGCGGGCGGCGACCGCGAAGCCGCGCAACGCCGCCTTGGTGGCGACATAGGAGGAGCGGTAGGGCATGGGGAAGCTGGCGAGCATCGACCCGACCATGACGACGCGCCCGTAGCGGCGATCCCGCATGCCGGGCAGCACCGCCTTGGTCAGGGCGATCGGGCCGAGCACATTCAGCTGGAACAGTCGCTCGACGGCGTCGGTGGGCAACTCGGCCAGCGGTCCCGCCTGGCTCTCGCCCGCGTTGTTCACGAGCACGTCGACGTGGTCCAGACCGGCGGCGAAGGCCTCGATCGAAGCCGGATCGGTGAGGTCGAGCGCGCGGTACTCGACCTCGGGCAGCACGGCGTCCGAACCGATGGCGTCGGGATTGCGGCTGGTGCCGATCACCCGATACCCCCGCCCGGCCAGCGCGGCGGCCGTAGCCTTCCCGATTCCGGACGACGCACCGGTGACCACAGCGACGCGAGACATAACGCTCCTTTCGACGGCAACATGCTGACGATATCGTCAGCTCTCGCTCTGTGCTACCAGAAAGTAACTTCGGTGCCGTCGATGTGCTGCGGAGCCGACCGCACGACGAACGCGGCGTCGATGCCCGCCCGGCCCAATGGCGGTGGGAAACGGGAGTACAACACGTGGTGGCGGCTCGGATATTGCCCATTGAATTCTGCATGGCGGGTTCGAGCCCGGACGTGGCGTCGGCGGGCTGTCGTGTGTGCCGCGCTCGCGTGGTTCGCGGGCCTGTGAGCTGGGCGGACGGGTGTGCATGGCGACGTGGGATGCGCACCGGCGCAGTCGAAATCGTTCACCGGAGGGAAGCCGTTCCGGATGTCGGCGGTGGAGGGATGGGGCTAGTGTTGGCCGGCGCGGTGCAGGCCGGAGACGCTGCCGCGTTACCCCCGACGCCGAGGAGATTGTGGTGGTTGTCGATACCGTCCGCGAGGAACAGGCGATCCGTCAGATGACGGAGCGGCTGGTCGAAAACTACACCGAGACTTATTCTCCGGACCATATCGAGAGCGCCGTCGGTGCGGCGCGGCGGAAATTCGAGGGCCGCCCGGTGCGGCAGTTCGTTCCGATTCTGATCGAGCGGTTGGTGCGGCGGGAATTGGAGAAGTCTCCCGAGGCGGAAGTGCAACCCACCACGGTCCCGATGGACAAGTCGCCGCAGGCCCCCGCCGCCGCTCCCGGGAAACTGTCGGAGATCCGTGAGCTTTTGTCGTCCAAGAAGCGTTTCGCACCGTACGCCGTGGGCGCCGTCGTCGTTCTGACGGTGATCGCCGTGGTTCTCGCCGTGCGGCAACCCGCTCCGGAGGCGCCCGCCGCCGCTCCCGCGCCCGCCGCGGCGCTCACGGTCGTCCACGGTGTGGTCGGCTCGGAGAAGATGCCGTTCTTCTCCGACCCCAAGGTGATCGACGCGCTGGCGCGCAACGGCGTGCGCGTCGAGGTCGAGCCCGCCGGTTCGCGGCAGATCGCCACGTCCATCGATCTCACGAAATTCGATTTCGCCTTCCCGTCCAGCGAACCGGCCGCCGAGCGAATCCAGCGGCAGCGCAACGTGACCGCGAAATACACGCCGTTCTCCTCGCCGATGGCCGTCGCGACGTTCGCGCCGATCACCGAGCTGCTCACCCGGGCGGGAGCGGTGCGCCCCGGCCAGGTGCCGACGCTCGACCTGCGCCGCTACCTCGAGCTCGTCCGCAACGGCACCCGTTGGGACGAACTGCCCGACAACACCGCCTACCCGGTGCGCAAGAACATCCTGATCTCCACCACCGACCCGCGCAGCTCCAACTCCGCGGCCATGTATCTGGCCGCGGCGAGCTATGTCGCGAACAACAACACGATCGTGCAGGGGCAGATCGCCGAGCAGGCCGTCCTCCCCGCGGTGTCGCGGCTTTTCGTGGGCCAGGGTTACACCGAGAACACCACCGAGGGCCCGTTCAACAACTATCTCGCCACGGGTATGGGCCCGACGCCGATGGCCTGGATCTACGAGGCGCAGTACGTCGAGGCGACCGTGCGCGGCCAGATCAAACCCGAGATGACGCTGCTGTACCCGTCACCGACGGTGTTGTCCCGGCACACGCTGGTGCCGTTCGGCGCGACGGGTGACCGGCTCGGGCGCCTGCTGTCCACCGACCCGGAATTGCAGCGCCTGGCCGCCGAGCACGGCTTCCGCACCAACGACGGCGCCCAGTTCGCGAAGGTCGTCGCCGAACGCAACGTCCCGGTGGCCCCGGACCTGTTGGACGTCGTCGCCACCCCGACCTACGACACCCTGGAGCACCTGCTAGACGGAGTAACCAAGTCCTACAACTGAACCCGGGGCGGATCGCCGCTAGCGTTTCGGTGGAGAGGATCCGGGCACCCTCTTCGCATCAGATACCGGAACAACGGCCGGTATCGCGGCGGGAGGAACGACCAGTGACAGCGGACGACGGCCCATGGGAGATCCCTCCGATCGATGACGCCCCGGATATCGCGCGCGACTCCGCGCCGCCGCCGGGAGCGACGATGGCCGACACCAGGAACTGGCCGGGGTACGGGTTGCTGCTGGTCGCCGCGGCGGGTGCGATAACCGCGGCGGTGCTCGCCGGCTGGGGGTTCGGCAGGCTCTCGGTCGTGGCCGCGATCATCACGGTCGTCTTCCTGCTGATCGGGGTGGGCCTGATCGTGCTGGAGCAGGTGCGGGCCCGCAGGCACGCCGCACCGCCCGCCGAACGGGCCACCGTGCCGCCGGGGTACTGAGGAGCGTCAATCCCGGGGCAGAAAACCCGACTCGATGAACTCCCGGACGAAGGTGTCCACCACCGCACGGTCGATCTCCGGGCAGGCCATGCCGGTGTCCGCGAGCGCGGCGCGGGTGTGTTCGTCGGCCCAGTCGAGGTGACCGGCGAGTCCGGCGAAGTCGTGGCTCAGCAGGGCCGCGCGCACCAGCGAATCGTCGCCGAGCGCGTCGCGCCGCCGCGCTTCCCTGGCCAGGCCCGCGCGCACCGTGTCCTCCGGCATCGTCGCCACCGGCAAACCGTGCGCGCGCAGACTGGCGAGGATCTCCCCGACCGCTACCGGGGCCCGATTGACCAGGTGATAGACGGTTTCCGAGCGCGGACGAGCCGAGATCTCCACGATCGCGCCCGCCACATAGCTCACCGGAACCAGGGAAACGGTCGCCTCGCCCACGTCGGGCGCCATGCCGAGCATCGCGGCGGCTCGCACCATGTTCCACAGCGAATCCTGCGGGCTGTTCACGCCGATGTCCGGGCAACCGCAGATGGTGCTCGGACGGTAGATGGCGATGGGCACACCACGTTCGCCTGCTTGGCGGACCAGTTCCTCGGCGGCCCATTTGGAGGCGAGGTAGCCGTTGCCGGACACCTGCCCCGCGGGTAGGCGGATGTCCTCGGTGACCACCGGCGAATCCGGCGTCGCGGCGACGGCCGCGCCCATGGTGGAGACCAGGTGGAACGGCTTGACCCGCCGCGCCGTCGCCAGCCGCAACAACTCGCGGGTGCCCTCGACGTTGGCCTGCCGTAGCCGGGCATAAGGATCGACGTGATTGACGCGCGCGCCGTTGTGATAGATCACGTCGATGCTGTCGGCCAATCGGTCGTAATCGGCCGGGTCGAGGCCGAGGCGCGGTGCGGTGAGGTCGCCCGCGACGACGACGATCCGCTCCGCGGCGGTGGTCCCGGAGAGCCGGTAGTGGCTCAGCGCACCGAGGATTCGGTCGATGCCTTCCTCGGCATCGGCGGCGCGCACCACGCACCACACCCTCGCCTCGGTGCGATCCAGCAGGGCTTGCAGCAGGTGTACGCCGAGAAAGCCGGTCGCGCCGGTCAGCAGGATCTCCTGTGGCGGACCGGTGTGCGCGGGCTCGCATCCGCCGATGCCGATCTCCGGCTCCAGCACGGCGTCGCGTTCCGGCGTCGCCGCGGTGGGGGCGGACCCGCCCGCCAGTCGCGCCGCGAGGCCGCCGACGGTCGGGGTCGCGAGGATCGCCGACATCGGCACGTCGCGGCGGAGCCGCTCCGACAGCCGCTGGTGCAATGTGAACGCGAGTAGTGACGACCCGCCGAGTTCGAAGAAGTCGTCGGCCACCCCGATCGGGGACACGCCGAGCACGTCGGCGAAGACGTCCGCGACCGCGCGCTCCAGTGCGGTGCCGGGCTGCGCACCGGTGCGTGCGGCGAATACCGGCTGGGGTAGCGCGGCGCGGTCGAGCTTCCCGCTGGTGTTCACCGGGAACGCGTCGAGCGCCAGCACCGCCGACGGCACCATGTAACCGGGCAGCACGCGAGCGACCGACTGACGCACGACATCCGGGTCGACCGTGGCCCCCGGCGCCGCGACGACGTAGCCGACCAGCCGGTCCCCGGCATCGGAGCCCTTGACCGCCACCGCGGCCCGGCCCACCGCAGGGTCGGCCAGCAAAGCCGCTTCGATCTCACCGAGTTCGATGCGGTGGCCGCGGACCTTGACCTGGAAATCCGTGCGGCCCAGATAGTCCAGGGTACCGATGCGGTTCCAGCGCACCAGATCACCGGTCCGGTACATCCGTTCGCCCGGGTGCAGCGGATCGGCGACGAACCGGGCCGCGGTCAGACCCGGCGCGCCATTGTAACCGCGGGCCAGCTGAATGCCACCGAGGTAGAGCTCGCCCGCCACTCCCACCGGAACCGGCCGCAACCGGTCGTCCAGCACGTGGCAGCGCGAATTCCATTCCGGCACACCGATGGGAACGCCGGCCGCGGTGCGATCGGCGGCCGAGACCGCGTGTCGCGTGATACTCACCGCGGCCTCGGTAGGTCCGTACAGGTTGTGCAACTCGGCCGTGGTCACGTTCGCGAAGGCACGCGCGGTTTCCGGCGGCAGCGCCTCTCCGATGACGAAAACAGCTCGTAGCGAGGACAGTTCGTCCGCCGTTGCCTGCTGGGCGAATACCGTGAGCATCGCGGGAACGAAATCGGTGAGCGTCACCCGGTGCTCGGCGATCAGCCGGGACAGCGCCGCCGGGTCGCGATGCTCGTCCGGTCCGGCCAGCACCATCCGCGCGCCCGCGCGCAGCGGCAGGAAGTAGCCCCACAGGGACACGTCGAAGGTCGCGGGAGTTTTGTGCAGATAGACGTCGGTGGCGTCGACAGCGTATTCCGCCTGCATCCAAGCGAGCTGGTGCACGATCGCCCGATGGCTGATCGCCACGCCCTTGGGGCGGCCGGTCGACCCGGAGGTGTAGATGAGATAGGCGGGGTGGTCGGCGTGCCACGGTGTCCGGCGCTCGGCGTCGAGCACGGGTTCCGCGCCGAAGCGGTCGAGGTCCAGGGTGTCGATGTCGTAAGCCTCGGCCGCGGTGAAACCGTCCGCCGCGGTGGTCAGCACGCACCGGGGCGCCGCCGATTCGAGCACGTACCGGATGCGCTCGGCCGGGTGTCCCGGGTCGATCGGCACCCAGGCCGCGCCCGCCGCCACGATCGCGTGCAGCGCGACGACCTGCTGGATCGACCGCCGCATCGCCACCGCGACGACGGTCTCCGCACCCACGCCTCGTTCGATCAGCCAGCGAGCCAGCCGCGCGGATCGTTCGAGCAGTCGCGCGTAAGTGAGCGTCTCGGATCCGCAGACCACCGCGATCGCGTCCGGCGTCGCCGCGGCCTGCCGCGCCGTCGCGGCGGTGAGCGGCTCGGCCCGCACGTCGTGCTCGGCTCCGGCGCCCCAGGAGCGGATGCGTTTGTGCTCGACCGGGTCCATGATGTCGATGTCGCCGACCACGGCGTCGGGCTCGGCCGCGACCCGCAGCAGGGTGCGGATGTAGCCGTCGAGGAAGCGCTGCACCGTGTGCTCGTCGAACAGGTCTGTGCTGTAACCGAATCGGATGATGATCTCGCCGGGCTCGCCGTCGTCGTCGCGGATGTCGACCACGCCGATGTGCAGATCGGTTTTCGCCGTGTCGGCGTCCACGTCGAGGAACGACACGCTGGGCCCGGACAGGTCCAAGGTGGCCTGCGTGAAATTCTGGAAGGCGAAGCCGACCTGGTAGAGCGGGTGGCGTCCGGGTGATCGGGTCGGATCGACGGCGTCGACCACGTGCTCGAACGGCACCTCGGAGTGCGCGAAGTTGACCAGATCCCGTTCCCTGGTGCGGTGCAGCAGAGCGGTGAAACTCTCCGCGGGCTCGATCCTGGTCCGGGAGACGGTCGTGTTGACGAACATGCCGACGACATCCGCGAGCGCGGGCTCGGCCCGGTTGGTCATCGGCACGCCGATCGCGATGTCGTAGCTTCCGGACAGGCGGGCCAGCAGCACGGCGAGCGCCGAGCGCATCACCATGAACAGCGTCGATCGGTGGGCGCGTGCGACGGTGAGCAGGTCGCGGTGCAAGGTCGCCGGCACCGTCCGCTGAGTGGCCGAGCCGCGCAGTGTGGCCACCGGCGGGCGCGGCCGGTCGGCGGGCAGATCGAGTTCGTCGGGCAGACCGGCCAGCTCGCCGGTCCAGTACGCCAGTTGCCGCGACAGCGGGGAATCGGGGTCGTCGCGGGAACCGAGCAGATCCTGCTGCCACAGGGCGTAGTCGGCGTACTGCACATCCGGTGGCAGCCAGGCCGGGGCGGCCCCCGCGCTGCGGGCGGCGTAGGCCAAAGCGACGTCGCGGGCCAGCGGCGCCAGCGAGGATCCGTCGGCGCAGATGTGGTGAAGGGCGCAGACCAGGACGTACTCGGTGGGGGTGCGCAGCAGCCGGACGCGCAGCGGCACCTCGGCCGACACGTCGAACCCGTGCCGCAGGATGGCGCGGACGCGGTCGGGTACCGCGTCGTCGGACAGTTCCTCCACCGCGAAATCGTCTACCACCTGCTCGGTGCCGAGGATGAGTTGCCGCGGTCCGTTCGCGTCGGCGGGATAACTCGTACGCAGCGACTCGTGCCGCTCGACCGTGTCGGCGAATGCCGCGCGCAAGGCGGGAATATCCAGCTCCGACAGCCGCAGCGCGAAGCCGATGTTGTCCACCGAGGACGTCGTGTCGAACTGGTTGCGCAGCCAGAACCGCAGCTGGGCCGGCGACAGCGGGATGCGCTCCGGCCTGGTCCGTGCGCGCAACACCGGGCGTGCGGTGTCGAATTGCTGCGAGCGGATCGCCTTGGACAAGGTGGTGACTGTCGGATGGTCGAACACCAGCCGGGGTGGGATGCGCAGCCGCCATGTTTCGCTCAGGCGCGCGGCGACCTGCGTCGCCAGCAGCGAGTTGCCGCCCGCCGCGAAGAAGTCGGCGTCCGCGCTGAACCGCTCTCGGCGCAGCACGCGTGCGAAGACCTCGGCGACCGTTTCCTCACCGAGGTCGACGGCGGGCCGGTAGTCCGGCTCGTCCAGGGCGCGCACGCGCAGCGCGGGCCGATCGGCCTTGCCCGTCGGGGTGCGTGGGATCCGATCCACGACCGTGATCGTGTTGGGCACCATGTACTTCGGCAGCAGCGCGGCCAGCGCGTCGGCCAGCGTGGCGGGGTCAGGGGCATGGCCCGGTTCCGGTTGGACGAAGGCGGCCAGCGTGGTCTCGCCCGCGGCGGTCTTGCGGTCGACGGTCACGGCCAGCCGGACGCCGGGCTGTGTCGACAGGATGGCGTCGATCTCGCCGAGTTCGATCCGGAAACCCCTGACCTTGACCTGGTCGTCGGCCCGGCCGAAATAGTCCAGATGGCCCGAGGTGGTGCGCCGGACGAGGTCGCCGGTGCGGTACATCCGCGAGCCGGGCGGTCCGAACGGATCGGCGAGGAACCGCTGTCCGGTCAGATCCGGGCGTCCGTGGTACCCCCGCGCCACCCCGGGCCCGGACACGTACAGCTCGCCGACGACGCCGACGCCGACCGGGCGCAACCGGTGATCGAGTACTTGGCAGCGCATGCCCGGCACAGCCGACCCGATGGTGACCGGTGCGTCCGGTGACAACGGCGGGCTCAGCGTCGCCATGATGGTGGATTCCGTGGGGCCGTAGGCATTCTGGAACAGACGGCCGTCGGCCGCCCAGTGCCGGGGCAACATCGGCGGGCACGGCTCGCCGCCGACCATGACCGAACGCAGGGCGGGCAGTCCGGTCGGCTCGATGGTGGCCAGCGCGGACGGAGTGAGGAAGGCGTGGGTGATCGCCTGCCGTGCGAGCAGTTCCACCAGTGCGGTGCCGCCGTACAGGGTCGGTGGGGCGATCACCAGCGTGGCGGCGGAGCAGATCGCGAGCAGCAACTCCAGCACCGAGGCGTCGAAGCTCGGTGACGCGAAGTGCAGCACCCGCGCGTCTTTGTCCAGCGCCTGCCGCGCGGCCAGTTCGGCGCACAGCGGGGCGAGCCCGGCATGGGTCACGGCGACGCCTTTCGGGCGTCCGGTCGATCCCGATGTGTAGATCACGTAGGCCGCGTGGGTGGCGCGAAGTCGAACGGGGCGTTCGAAATACGCGATCGGGCTCGCGGGATTCGCCGCCACCTGTGCGATCACTTCGGCATCGTCCAGCGCGAGCCAGCGCACCTCGGTGGGTAGTGTCGCCGCGTGGGCGGCCTGGGTCAGGCCCAGCGCGGCACCGCTGTCGATGACCTGGAACTTGATGCGGGACAGGGGAAGTGCCGGATCCACAGGGACGAACGCCGCACCGGACTTCGCGATCGCCCACACCGCGAGCACCGAATCGAGCGAACGCGGCAGCGCCACCGCCACCGCTGTTTCGGGGCCCGCGCCCGCGGCGATCAGCGTGCGGGCCAGCCGCGAGGAGCGCGCGTCGAGGTCGCGGTAGGTGATCTCGCTGTCGTCGCAGACCACGGCGACGCCGTCGGGATTGTGCTCCGCGGCGGCGGCCAGCAGCGCGGCGAACGTCGGCGTGGCCGATTCGGCGGATCTGCGGCGGCGGCCTTTCCGGGCGGGTGGACGAGTATCCCGGATACCGCTGGTCATGTAATCGTCCCGTTCCGCGTGGCAGTAAACGGCCAGATGCTACAGCCGCACGGCGGGATTCCTCAACGATGAGAAGGCGATACCGCTCCGGTCGAACGGCGGCGCGTGCCGCGAGCCGTTGGCACGCGCGTGAGCCCGACCGGCACGGTTCAGCGGGTGCCGTGCCCCTGACAGGCGGTCAGCGCGGTGTTCTTCGTGGCGTTGAACCGGTCGATCGCGGCGTTCAAAGTGTCGGTGTCGGCGCGGCGGGCCAGCGTGTCGGCCAAGGCGTTGGTGTCGTCGCGGTAGGCGCGCAGCGGGGTGGCGATCCCGGACGGCACTTCGCTGGTCACGCTCTGGTCCACCGAGCGCCCGTTGTTCCGCAGCGTCGTGACAGCCGCGTCGGCTTTGCCGTTCGTATCGGGATCGCCGCGGCCTTTCGTGTTGCTTGCATCGATGTAGTCGTTGAACGCGCGTACCGAGCTGCCGTTCGCGGCCAGGAAGGCGTCACAGGCCGACTTGGTGGCGCGTTCGGCGGCGGCGGCCCGTGCCGACGAGGCGGCGGCCGAGGAGGAGGTGACCTCGGAGGCGTACGCGGCCAGGTCGGTCCGGTTGACCTCCGCCGTGCCGGAGATCTGCTGTGCGCAGGCGCCGATGGTCAGCGCGCCCGCCGCGGTGGCCGTGGCGGCCACCAGCAGGCCCGCGCGTTCGAGTCGTCGCATGGTCGGTCCCTCGCTCCCCTCGGAAGTCCGGCCGGGACGGATGAACGGAGCCGGACAATCCGAAGGTACGTCGCGGGGACCCGCCACGCCGAGCCCGCGCCGATAACGATGGCCAACCGATATCGGCGCGGGGGAGCGGTTCAGCTCTGGCCGAGCATGGCTCGCATCTGCGCTATTTCGGCCTGCTGGGCGGCGATGATCCGCTGAGCGAGCGCCTTCGCGTCGGCGTTCTCGCCCTCGGCCAGCTCGGTCTGGGCCATGGCGATCGCGCCCGCGTGATGCTCGATCATCATGGTCAGCCATTGACGGTCGAAGTCCGGACCCGATGCCGCGTCCAGCGCCGCCATCTGTTCGGCGGACATCATGCCGGGCATCTCGTGGCCGCCGTGCCCCTCGCTCGGGGTGGGCGCCGGTTTGCCGAAGCTCTGCAAGAGGGTGGTGATCTGCTGCATCTCCGGCGCCTGTGCTTGCTCCACCTGCGTGGCGAGCGCACGCAGCTGCTGGTTGTCGGTGTGCGTCGGCACCAGCCGCGCCATTTCGACGGCTTGGGCGTGATGCGGATACATCATCTGGAGGAACATCACGTCCGCCTCGTTGTGCGCCGCACGGGCGGGTGCGGTCGTGACGGCCGCGGTGGTGGTCGAGGTGCCGTGCTCGGTGGTGTGCCCGGTGTCGGCGTCGCCGCATCCGGCGAGGCTCACCGCGGCCGCCGCGGCGAGAACGAGGGCCGATCGGGTGCGAGTGATGAACATGGGGTCGCTCCTTGCGAAGTGCGAAGTCTGAGGATGGAGTGGACTGCGCCGCCACCGTGGTTCGGACACACGGCGGCGACGGAGTTGTCAGATCCGCAGAATCGCCAGTTCGGCCAAGGTGAGCACGGTCCACGGCGGCGGTCGTGCACGCCGCGCCCGCCAGTGCCGCGGTCGTGCCGCACCGCAGCCGGGGCGATCGAACGCCAATCGGCGGAGCAGCACCAACGCGGCCAACGCGATGGAGGCGGCCAAGATGAACGCACAGCCGTGCAGTGCGCTGTGCTCGCCGTCGCACCCGCCGCCCGCGCAGTGGGACATCTTCGCCGCGACGGTCGCGTGCCATGACGCGCCTGAGCTCGCCTCGACGGCTCGAGGCGCAGACGAGTCGCGGGAAGCGACGGCCGGTGTGTCCGTGCCCGGGGTTGCCCGGACGGCTGGCGGGGTAGTCGAGTCGCGGGAAGCGACGGCCGGTGTGTCCGTGCCCGGGGTTGCCCGGACGGCTGGCGGGGTAGTCGAGTCGCGGGAAGCGACCACCGGTGCGGATACGCCCGGTGTGCCCGATAACTCCTGGCCGCGTTGCCGGTCGTCGCGGTGCGCCCTGTCCTGAGGTCGATCGTGGCCGGTCGGAGCGCCGCCCGAGGATTGCGGTGTCGCGTGTCGATGAGGAAACCCGGGCGCGGCGGCAGCTCGTTCGAGTCCGTCGGCTACCGCGTCGGAGGCGGCCGCGAGGGTGTGCACGCCGGCCGCGTGGGCGTGGCCGAAGACCGCCGAATGCATCGCGACGACCCCGGCGACCAACGCCAGCACCCCTAGGAGCTGGGCGAGCCCGGCGGCGGGAAGTGCGCGGCGGTCGACCACGAGTACCGAGTCTAGCCCCCGCTCTCGATATACCCGTTGGCGGTACCGGTATCTAGGAGCTCGCGACGTCGACGACCAATCGGGTCGGGTTGGACAGCGTGATGACGGTGAAGGAGGGCCGGTCGGCCCGTACGCCGATGAACGACTGCGTCACGCCCTCGAACACCGTCGTCCGGTAGACGCCCGCGATGCCGGAGACCGCCGCGTCGACGGCCGGGTCCGGGCCCTCGTACGGTGTCACGCCGCTGTCGAACGGGTAAGCCGAGCCCAGGATTCGTACTTCCAGAATCGACCGGCCCGCCACGTCCACCGGATTGCCACTGGCGTCCTGCACCGCCCGGTCGGTGTACCGGACGATCCAACCGGGCGTGCCCGCCCCGCCGAGTTCGTAGACCACGCGATCGAAACCGGGCTGACTTCCCAGCCGCACATCGGTCACCGTGAGCGCGGCGTCGCCGGAAGGCTTGCCCTGCTTCGGTGCGGTGTCCCCGGGGGCTGGGGCCTGCGCTACCTCGACCGACGTGGCGGTGTTCGACGCGGCCGGTGGGCCCGGTGCCGACTCGCCGTCCCCGCAGCCCGCGAGCAGTGCCGTCGCGACCGCGACCATGAGCACCATCCTGTTGCGCATGGCCCGATGCTACTCAGCGAAAGGTCTCGGACGGCGTAACCGGAGAGTGTTGCGGCGCATTCGCCATCGGCCCGCCGCAAGCTACGCGGAGGTGCGAACACTCGTGCACCTCGAATGGTCGGCCTGCCGAGCCCGATTAATTGCTATTTGATTGCCATGGTTCATGTCCTGTGTGCGAGAGTCCTGCCGTCGCCAGCGGAGTGAGTGCCGGCGCCGGATCGCCCCTCCGTCGAGCCCGAGAGGATCGGCGGTTGATCGAATGCCGTATTCACCGATGCGTCCGCGAAACCGCTTGTCCTGACCGGATTCAGCGTGCGGAGCGCCGTGCCGGGAATCCGGCGGAATCGATAGGGCGGGGTGGGCGCGACCATGCGGCAACGATCTAGCACACTTGAGGCGTGGGAAATGTCGAGGACGTACTTGGCCGGTTGCGGCGGTATCCGGACGTGGAGGCGCTGAACCTCTACGCCGTCGACGCCGCCGATCGGCTGATCCTCGACGTCGCGGCCGACGCCCTCGCGACTGTGAATAGCGGGAAAGTAGCCATCATCGGTGACGCCTATGGTGCACTGACCCTCGGCGCTATCGCGGGACACGATCTGCGCGACGTCCGGGTACATCAGGACTTGCTCACCGGCGAACTCGCCCTCGCGAACAACGCCCGCGCGGTGGGCTTGTCGGATCGCTACACCGCGCACCCGCTCGGCCCCGAGTTGCTGCGTGATGCCCAGGTGGTCCTGCTTCGCCTGCCCCGGATGCTGGCCGGTCTGGCCGAGGTCGCCGACACGATCGCGCGCTACGCGGATCCGGCGGTCGAGGTGTTCGCGGGCGGGCGGGACAAATATCTGACCAAGTCGATGAACGACGTTCTGGCGCAGTCGTTCTCCGAGGTGCGCGCAAGCCGCGGCAGGCAGAAGTCGCGGACCCTGCTGGTGGCCGGACCCAAACCCGTAGCCGGTCGACCGTTCCCGGTGCGCGACCGGCTGGACGAACTCGGTCTCGACGTGGTCGCGCACGGCGCGGCGTTCTCCGGGGCCCGCCTGGACATCGGCACCAGGTTCCTGCTCGAGCACCTGAGACTGATGAAGCCGGACGCGCGCGACGCCATCGATCTCGGCTGCGGCACCGG
This sequence comes from Nocardia sichangensis, assembly GCF_047200615.1. NCBI lineage: Bacteria > Bacillati > Actinomycetota > Actinomycetes > Mycobacteriales > Nocardiaceae > Nocardia > Nocardia sichangensis. Next base: position 156,346 of record NZ_JBJZOK010000019.1, on the reverse strand, counting down.
CATCCTTGCCGTCGCGCTGGCCAAGGCGCGGCCGGGTATCAAGGTGATCGCCACCGACCAATCCGCCGCCGCGGTCGCCTCGGCGCGGGCCACCACCGAGGCGAACGGGGTCGCCGACCGAGTGTGCGTCGTGCGCGACGACGCCATGTCCTCGGCGGCGGACAACAGCGCCGACCTGGTGCTGTGCAATCCGCCGTTCCATATCGGCGCGGCCGTGCACACCGGATCGGCCATCAAAATGTTCGCCGAGACCGGGCGGGTGTTGCGCCCGGGTGGAGAGCTGTGGACGGTGTACAACTCGCATTTGAACTATCGGGCCGTAGTCGAACGGATGGTGGGCCGGACCGAAGTGATGGGCCGCAACCGGAAATTCACCGTGACTCGGTCGGTGCGTGGTCTGCACGACCCACGACAGAGGTAGAGTCCGAATTGTCCGGCTCTGTGCGACTCCCCGGGAACTCGCGACGGATGACAAACGTTGGACAGGGCAGTTGGATATCGAGTGAAGCAACTCGATGAACAGCGGCAACGACTCCAGAAAGGGACGCCGTTCACATGCGTACCACGAGCAATCCGGTTTTCAGGAACCTGCCAAGGCAGGAGGGCGGTGGATACGCCAGCTTCGGTTCCGGCGTGACCTCCGCCGGCCAGTTCGGCAACCAGTACGGCCAATACCCACAGCAGTACGGCCAGTACCAGCAGGCTCCCCCCACCACGCGCTCGATGACCATCGACGACGTGGTGACGAAGACGGGCATCACCCTCGCGGTGCTCGCGCTGTCCGCGATCGTCTCCTACGGCCTCACCAACGCCAACACCTCGCTCGCGCCGCTGTTCGTGATCGGCGGCGGCCTGGTCGGCCTGGTGCTCGTGCTGATCGCGACCTTCGCGAACAAGATGGACAACCCGGCGATCGTGTTGTCCTACGCCGTCGCGGAGGGCCTTTTCCTCGGCGCCCTGTCGTTCATGTTCACCAATATCGAGTTCGGCGGGGTCGGCGGTAGCGCGCTGATCGGTCAGGCGGTGCTGGGCACCTTCGGTGTCTTCGCGGGCATGCTCGTGGTCTACAAGACCGGCGCCATCCGCGTGACGCCGCGATTCACCAGGATCATCGTCGGCGCCATGATCGGCATCCTGGTCCTGATGCTGGGCAACCTCGTCGCCAGCTTCTTCATCGACGGCGGCCTCGGCCTGCGCGACGGCGGTCCGCTCGCGATCGTGTTCAGCCTGGTGGTCATCGCCATCGCCGCGTTCAGCTTCCTGCTCGACTTCGACGCCGCCGATCAGCTGATCCGCGCGCAGGCTCCGGAGCGGGCGGCCTGGGGCGTCGCACTCGGCCTCACCGTCACCCTGGTGTGGCTGTACGTGGAGATCCTGCGGCTGCTGAGCTACTTCCAGAACGACTAGCCGATACGACGAAAGGGCGGTCGCCGGATATCCGGCGACCGCCCTTTCGTCCGCGGGTCAGCTCAAACGCTCGATGACCATCGCCATGCCCTGGCCGCCGCCGACGCACATGGTCTCCAGACCGAACTGCTTGTCGTAGGTCTGCAGGTTGTTGAGCAGCGTGGTGGTGATCCTGGCGCCGGTCATGCCGAACGGGTGGCCCAGCGCGATCGCGCCGCCGGAGACGTTCAGCTTGTCCTCGTCGATCTTCAGCTCCCGTGCCGAGCCGAGGACCTGCACCGCGAACGCCTCGTTGATCTCGACGAGGTCGATGTCGTCGATGGTCTTGCCCGCCAGCGCCAGCGCGCGCTTGCACGCCTCGATCGGGCCGAGGCCCATGATCTCCGGCGACAGGCCGGACACGCCGGTGGACACGATCCGCGCCAGCGGCGTCAGGCCCAGCTCCTTGGCCTTGGTGTCGCTCATGATGACCAGCGCCGCGGCGCCGTCGTTGAGCGGACAGCAGTTGCCCGCGGTGACGGTGCCGTCCGGGCGGAACACCGGCTTCAGCGCGGACACCGCCTCGTAGGTGACCCCGGCGCGGGGGCCGTCGTCCTTGCTGACCACGGTGCCGTCGGGCAGCGTCACCGGGGTGATCTCGCGCTCGAAGAAGCCGTTCTTGATCGCTTCCTCGGCGCGGTTCTGCGACCGTACGCCCCAGCGGTCCTGGTCCTCGCGGGTGATGCCGGTGGAGGTCGCCACGTTCTCGGCGGTCTGGCCCATCGCGATGTAGACGTCCGGGATCAGGCCGTCCTCGCGCGGGTCGTGCCAGATGCCCGCGCCGCCCTCTGCGGTCTTCGCGGTGCGCGCCTGTGCCTCGGCGAACAGCGGGTTCTGCGTGTTGGGCCAGCTGTCGGCGGAACCGTTCACATAGCGCGACACGGTCTCCACACCCGCGGAGATGAACACATCGCCCTCGCCCGCCTTGATCGCGTGGAAGGCCATGCGGGTGGTCTGCAGCGACGACGCGCAGTAGCGGTGCACCGTGGTGCCCGGCACGAAGTCGTAGCCCAGCTGGACGGCGACGACGCGGGCGATGTTGAAGCCCTGCTCACCGCCAGGCGAGCCGCAGCCCAGGATCAGGTCGTCGATCTGGGCGGGGTCCAGGGCAGGCACCTTGTCGAGCGCTGCCCGCACAATCTGCGTGGTCAGATCGTCGGGCCGCAGGTCGACCAGCGAACCCTTGCGGGCCCGGCCGATCGGGGAGCGTGCGGTCGAAACGATGACGGCCTCAGGCATGAGGACTCCTTGGGTCGGACGGTTCTGGCGAACCGGAGTTGTTACTCACGGGTTCGTACCGAATCTACGTCCCGTCGCCGAGGACCGAAAGCGCCTGTCCCGCCCAGTGCCTCCAGCAGCGCCGGGAGCAATTGCGCGGCGGCCAGTTCGTAGCCGGCCGCCGACGGGTGGAAGCCGTCGGCGGCGAACAGCAGCTCCGGCGCGGCGCGGAACTCGGGGGCGAGCAGGTAACCCATGCGGACGGGTTGCCCGCCCGCGACCGTCGTCGCCACGTGCTGCGCCTTGGCCAACCGCACGCTCCAGTTCTGCACGACGGTGCGCAGCGGCTGGGGAATGGCCGCAACCGTGCCGAGATTCGGGCAGGTGCCGACCACCACCACGGCGTCGGCGCGGCGCAACCGGGCGACCGCGGCGGCGAGCCTGCGCGCGGAGGCGCGGATCGAGTGCTTCTTGGTGACATCGTTGGCGCCGACGAGAATGACCGCGGCATCCGGCGGCGGGCCCGCGACGAACATCGCGTCCACCTGCCCGGCCAGACCCTTGGACGTGGCGCCGGAGATCGCCTTGGTGCTCAGGCGGATCCGCTGCCCGGTCGCCTCGGCGAGTCCTCGGGCCAGGCGCACGCCCGGCACCTCGTCGGCCACCGCGCAGCCGAGGCCCGCCGCGGTGGAGTCGCCGAAGATCATCAGATGGAGGTCGGCGTGCTTGCCCGCACGCCACGGCTCGGGCTCCGCGCAGCCCGCGGTGTAGATGCCGTCGGCTTCCGGCGGCTTCGAGGTGTCCCGGCCGATCACTCCGCGCGCGACGCCCGCCTGCGCCATGAGCAGACGGTAGGTCGCCCACCACGCGGTCCCCGCGCCGGAACCGGCGAGCACGGCCGCGGCACCGCCCAGCGCGGCCGCGCGCCAGCGAAACTGAGGTGCGCTCACGCCAGGAATTTTACGAAAATCCGCCCAGTCGACCAGCCGCGAACATAGGCGCACCGGCAGCCGCTGCGGGCTTCCAGGCGTCGCGGGTGCGTCGACGGATGGTCGGGCGATAGGCCACCGACGATCAGCAGCCGGACGGTCGCCGAGTCGGCCATCGAGAATCCGGTGCGCGTGGAGCGTTCTGTGATCGCGGACCGTCGCGTGTGCGCAGCGCGTCGCAGCAGGATCGAGGACCTGGCTTCGGCTGCTGCTGAGTAGGGGGCGCAGCTGCCCTGCGATCCTCTGACCCCGCACTGTCGTCGGCAAACGTGTGTGGATAACACCCGCTCGGGTCAGCTCGGGACCCGCGACGGCGGGGTCGCCGCAAGGCAGGCCCGAAATGTGCGCGTCGCGATCCGCCGAGGTCAGCCCGGTACGACGAAGCTGCCGCGGGCCGGGATGCTCGCCGCGTCGGTGGAGATGGTGACCTCGACCAGGCCGGGGCCCGTGTCCTGGAACAGCGCGTATTGGATGCTGCCGTAGATGCCGGTGACCACGATGTTGTCGTAGCTGCCCGTCGCGCCGGTGGTGACGTTGCGCCACGCCACGGTGGTGCGGACCTCGCACAGCGGCGCCAGCGGGTAGGAGCCCGGCCCGATGCCGTTCACGGGCAGCGCGCGCACGTTGAGGATGGCGCGCCCGGGCCATTCCGGGCCGGTGTCGGCCCAGGTGCGGATGCTTGTCCAGCACAGGCCGCCGCGCGCGAGCGTCGGCACCTGCGGGAATTCGACGGTGGACGCCTCCGCTGGAGCGCCGGATCCGACCACTAGGGCCACTGCCGATCCGGCCAGAAGCATTGCGGCGCGGGCGATGTTCGGCTGCCTCATGGCAGCGATCCTAAGGCCGCGGGCCCCGGTTCGCCGGTAGTCCGCGGCCGCTGCACACGGCGTGCGCGAACTCACAGTTAGTGCGTCTGCAACTATGGGGGCCATGCGCATCGCGGATCATGTCGTGGATCTCATCGGCAACACGCCGCTGGTCCGGTTGAACTCGGTCGTGGGACCGAACGCGGGGCTGGTCGCTGCCAAGATCGAATACTTGAACCCGGGCGGCAGCTCCAAGGACCGGATCGCGGTGAAGATGATCGACGCCGCCGAGCGGTCCGGGAAGCTGCGGCCCGGCGGCACCATCGTCGAGCCCACGTCCGGCAACACCGGTGTCGGCCTCGCCCTGGTCGCGCAGCAGCGCGGCTACAAGTGCGTGTTCGTCTGCCCGGACAAGGTCAGCGAGGACAAGCGCAACGTGCTGCGGGCTTACGGCGCCGATGTCGTGGTCTGCCCGACCGCCGTGCCGCCGGACCACCCGAACAGCTACTACAGCGTCTCCGACCGCCTGGTTCGTGAGATCGACGGCGCGTGGAAGCCCGACCAGTACTCCAACCCGGGCGGCCCGGAAAGCCACTACGAGACGACCGGCCCGGAGATCTGGCGCGACACCGACGGCAAGGTCACCCACTTCGTGGCGGGTGTCGGCACCGGCGGCACCATCACCGGCACCGGCCGCTACCTCAAGGAGGTCTCCGGCGGGAAGGTGCGGATCATCGGCGCCGACCCGGAGGGTTCGGTGTACTCGGGCGGCACCGGGCGGCCGTACCTGGTCGAGGGCGTCGGCGAGGACTTCTGGCCGTCGGCCTACGACCCCGCCGTGCCGGACGAGATCATCGCGGTCTCCGACGCGGATTCCTTCGAGATGACCCGTAGGCTCGCCCGCGAGGAAGGCTTGCTGGTCGGCGGTTCCTGCGGCATGGCGGTCGTCGCGGCCGTCGAGGTGGCGCGGCGCGACCCGGATGCGGTGGTCGTGGTGCTGCTGCCCGACGGTGGACGCGGCTACCTGTCGAAGATCTTCAACGACGAGTGGATGAGTTCCTACGGGTTCCTGCGCGAACGGCTGGACGGCACGGCCGAACCGCTCGTGGGCGACGTCTTGCGCGGCAAGTCCGGCGAGCTGCCGGACCTGGTGCACACCCACCCGTCGGAGACGCTGCGCGACGCGATCGAGATCCTGCGCGAGTACGGCGTCTCCCAGATGCCCGTGGTCGGCGCCGAGCCGCCGGTCATGGCGGGCGAGGTCGCGGGCAGCGTGTCCGAGCGCGACCTGCTGTCGGCGGTCTTCGAGGGCCGGGCCAACCTGACCGATTCGGTGGCCCAGCACATGAGCCCCTCGTTCCCGCTGATCGGTTCGGGCGAGCCCATCTCCGCCGCGACGAAGGCGCTCTCCGACACCGACGCGCTGATGGTCGTCGAGGACGGCAAGCCCGTCGGCGTGATCACCCGCCACGACCTGCTCGGTTTCCTCAGCACGGGCAACATCGGGAAGTAGACGAGACCACGGCGAGCGGCGAACCCGGAAGCCGAGTCACGGCGGCTTCCGGCCGAACGCCTATGCCGGTCTCCTGCCGCGGACCGTTTCGCGGACGCCGCCGGTGATCAGGTCGGTCCATTCGTCGGCCAGCAGCGCCAGTCGGTACCAGGCTGCGTGCACCCGGGTGTCGGACACTTTCTCGGCGGTGTGCAGCAGATGGCTGGCGTGGACGTGGGCGGCGGCCATGCGGTCGACCGTGGCGCCGATGGATTCGCTGCGCAAATGGTCGGTCGCACGCCTTCGGGGCAGTCGGTCGACCACCCACGCATCGATCGTGGCCACCAGTTCGGCGCGGCGGCAATCTATTCCAGCGGCGGCCAGCGGATCGGAGTGGCGCTGCCGGTGCAGCGCTGCCAGCGTCCTGGCCCAGCCGACCAGGGGGTGGTCTTCGCCCGACTCGCTCGGGTGCCCGCCGAAGGCGGCGACCAGTTCGCGCTGATCCGGCAGCGGCCGTACGACGCCGTGCGAGCGTCGTGGCAGATGGTCACGCACGAACATGGCAGGCTCCCAGTGCATTCGGAACGGACCGCCGTACGCCGCGGTCGATCGACAAGCTGTGCATCGTGCACCTCCGATGGTGTGGTGGTGGAGGCATCGCCCCAATGCCGGGTCCCTCTAAAGGATGCGCGCTTTCGCTGGCCTACCGGTGACACCCACATGGCACTTGAATGACAAGACGTAACAATGCGCTAGCTTCCGCCCGCACACGCCTGTGAGGTGCGGTTTCGCGGGCCCGGCGCAGCTCAGCACAGGTCGTCGCGGGTGCGCGGACGTATCCGTGCGCGAGCGATTCAGCCGGGGAGGATCTGGTGGGTCATCGCGAAGACGGCCGCGCCCGCCCGGGTGTGGCGGCCGGTCTTGGAGCGGATTTCGGCCAGATGGTGGGTGACGGCGCGCTCGGGCAACAGCAGTTCCGCGGCGATCTCCCGGCCGCAGCGGCCGCGGGCCCTCAGCCGGAGGATGTCGGTCTCGGCCTCGGACAGGCCGTGGACAGCGGGGATGGTGGTGTCGTCCGCGGCGGCACGGACGACGGCGGCACAGGCATCGCCGTCCAGTCGGCCCGCCGCGACCTCGGCCGCCAGTTGGGCAGCGGCTTCCTCGGGCCGGGCGGCGGGGCGATAGGGCCGCGCTTCGGCGCAGGCCGCGAAAACATCGGCGGCCGCGAGCAATCGAGCACCGGGTGGAAGGTCGCGCTTGCCCCGCGGGTAGCCGCTGCCGTCGAGTCGTTCGTGGTGACCCGCCGCGAGATCGGCCAGCGCCGCCAGCCCGGGGCAGCGGCGCAGGATGCGCTCGGTCCGAAGACTCTGCAGCCGAACGCGTTTCCAGTCCCAGGGTCCCAGCGGGCCGCGACGGTCCCAGACCGCGCTCGACACCGCGACCCGGCCGAGATCGTGCAGCAGGGCGGCGGCGCGTAGTGCCGCTCTTTCGTTGGCGGGCACGCCCATCCGGACGGCCGCGGCATCGGCGAGCCCGGCCACGTGCGCCGAATGCCCCAGCAGATAACGGCCTTTCAAGTCGACGATCATGGCCAGCGCCAGACCGGGCCGGTCGAGTTCGGCGGACGGAATCGAAGACCGCGTCCCCGGTTCCGCGGCGAGGACGGCGGCCAGCAGGTCGGGAACGTCGAGCACCGCGCGGATGGCATCGGCATCGCAGACGGCCACCAGGTCGGGGTCGAGATGGCCGCCGGCCCGGCGCCGCAACTCGTCGAGAACGACGCCCTGCCGTCTCGCCACAGTGCCCAGAGCGGAGCGTGTTCTGTCGTGCGGGGCGGCCGGATGCGCGTTGCCGTGGCCCGAGACGGTCGCGAGTTCATCGCCGACCGCGTCGAGCGCGAGCACCGCCTGTTCGGCCACGTGCAGAACGCGGCCCGCGATCGAAATGGATTCCCCGCGCAGCCGGTTCGGCGCACCCAGTCCGTCCCAGCGTTCCTCCACCTCGGTCAGGGCGCGGACCGAGGCATCCGGCAGACCCAGGTGCGATCCGAGCGCCTCGACGACCTCGCTCGACGAGCGCAGCGCCTGCGTGGCGCCGGACCGCAACCGGGCGACGAACCGATTGCGCAGCGCCGATTGGGCGGCGGGCGCCCAGCCGCCGAATCGGCGCAGTTGCTCGGTGAAGACGGCGGAATCGCCCGGATCCAGCACGTGGCAGGCGCGCTGGAAGGCGATGTCGTCGGCATACGCCTGCGCGTTCTCCGAGGCGCGGCCGGTACATCCGAGATCGACGAGCAGGGCGGCATGGAAGACCGCGCGGCGATCGGCTTCCGGCAGCCCGATCCGCGCGGCCAGGTCGGTGGCGACCAGGCAGGTGGCCAGCCCCTTCTCGAACGGCATACCGGCGGCGAGATCGGTGGTCAGCGACAGTGCCGCGAAAATCTCGGCGGCGCGGATCGACGACATGCACCGACAGTAGTGTCCATACGCGGCTCGCGCAGACCCGAATCCGTTCTCGGAGATCGTGATCCGCGTCGTGACCGAGTCGGCGTCCGATCGGCTACAGAACGGTGGTCCGGCGCGGAAAGGGCGGATTCGCCCGGATGCCGTCGGCGAACGGCATCCGGCAATCCATCCGCACCCTTTTCGCCGCGTTCCGCACCACGCCCGGCGGCATCACGCCGGGACGGGGCGGATCAGCGGAGCGCGCGGTCGCTACGCGGCTCCGCCGCCGAACGGCTCGTCAGCGGAAAGCGTTCGCGTCGGTCAACGCCCGGCCCAGCACGAGCTGGTGTACCTCCGCGGTGCCCTCGTAGGTGAGCACCGACTCCAGATTGTTCGCATGGCGCAAGACCGGGTAGTCGAGCGTGATGCCGTTGGCGCCCAAGATGGTTCGGCACTCGCGGGCGATCGCGATGGCCTCGCGCGTGCTGTTCAGCTTGCCCGCGCTCACCTGCTCCGGCGTGACCGCGCCGCGGTCCTTCAGCCGTCCGATGTGCAGCGCGAGCAGCTGGCCCTTGCCGAACTCCAGCGCCATGTCGGCCAGCTTGGCCTGGGTGAGCTGGTAGGCGGCCAGCGGCTTGTCGAACACCTCGCGGGTCCTGGCGTACTCGATGGTGGCCGCCAGGCACTCGCGCGCCGCGCCGAGCGCGCCGAAGACGATGCCGAAGCGCGCCTCGCTCAGGCAGGCCAGCGGCGCGGCCAGTCCCCTCGACCCCGGCAGCACCGCGTCCGCGGGCAGGCGAACCTCGTCCAGGTCCAGTTCCGCGGTGACCGACGCGCGCAGCGACAGCTTGCGGTGCATCTCCCGCGTCGTGAACCCGGGCGTCCCGGCCGGGACCAGGAATCCGCGGATCACCTGCCTGCCTTCGTCCTCGGTCTGCGCCCAGACCACCGCGACATCGCTCACCGAGCCGTTGGTGATCCACATCTTCGAGCCGCTCAGCACCCAATCGGAGCCGTCGCGCTTCGCCCGGGTGCGCATGCCGCCCGGATTCGAACCGAAGTCCGGCTCGGTCAACCCGAAACAGCCGAGCGCGCGGCCGGCGGCCAGCTCCGGCAGCCACTGCTGTTTCTGTTCCTCGGAGCCGAATTCGTGGATGGCGGTCATCGCCAGCGACCCCTGGACCGAGACCATGCTGCGGATGCCGGAGTCCACCGCCTCCAGCTCCTGGCAGGCCAGACCGTAGGTGGTGGCCGACATGCCCGCGCAGCCGTACCCCTCCAGGTGCATGCCGAGCAGTCCCAGCGCGCCCAGCTCAGGGGCGAGCTCGCGGGCCGGGAAGGTGCCCGCCTCGAACCACTCCGCGACGTGCGGGCGCAGTCGCTGCGTCGCGAAGCTCGCGACGGTGTCCCGGATCTCGCGCTCGTCGTCGGACAGCAGCGTGTCGGTGGCGAACAGTTCTTCCACAGTGACCATGGACTCAGCCTAAAGGGGCGGCGAAATAGTGAGACCGAACTCACGCCCCTTGCTTCGGTGCAAGATTTCCGTGCTGGTGGTGACGTCGGTGTAATTCGATCGGATCGAGGGGCGCTGTCCCGCTATGCCAACGCCGTTGTGCGGATTCGTCCGTTTCGCCTGCGTACGCAGCGGCGATATGCCTACACCGGGAAGTTGCCCGGGAATCGCCCCGATTAGGCTGAGCCCCATGAGCGAGCTGGGATTCTCCACACGGGCCGTGCACGCCGGGTATGAACCCGATCCGCAGACCGGCGCGGTGAATGTGCCCATCTACGCGAGTTCGACGTTCGCCCAGGACGGCGTGGGCGGGTTGCGCGGCGGTTTCGAATACGCCCGCACCGGCAACCCGACGCGGTCGGTACTGGAAGCGAACCTCGCCGCGCTGGAATCGGGCCGCTACGGCCGGGCGTTCGCGTCCGGCATGGCCGCGACCGACTGTGCGCTGCGGGCCACGTTGCGTCCGGGTGATCACATCGTGATCCCCGACGACGCCTACGGCGGCACCTTCCGGCTGATCGACAAGGTCTTCAGCCAGTGGGGGATCGAGCACTCGCCCGCGCACGTGTTCAACGTGGACGAGATGCGCGCCGCGATCCGGCCGAACACCAAGCTGGTGTGGATCGAAACCCCGACCAACCCCCTGCTGAGCATCGGCGACATCCCCGCGCTGGCCGACGTCGCGCACGCGGCGGGCGCGAAACTGGTCGTCGACAACACCTTCGCGACGCCCTACCTGCAGCAGCCGCTGCTGCTCGGCGCCGACATCGTGGTGCACTCCACCACCAAGTACCTCGGCGGCCACTCCGACGTCATCGGCGGCGCGCTGATCACCGACGATCCGGAACTCGACGCGGCGTTCGCGTTCCTGCAGAACGGCGCGGGCGCGGTGCCCGGCCCGTTCGACGCGTTCCTCACGCTGCGCGGCACCAAGACCCTCGCCCTGCGGATGGATCGGCACTGCGACAACGCCGAGACCATCGCGGAGTTCCTGTCCGGGCACCCGTCGATCTCGCATGTGATCTACCCCGGCCTGCCGGAGCACCCGGGCCATGCCGTCGCGGCGAAGCAGATGCGGCGCTTCGGCGGGATGATCTCGGTGCGCCTCAATGGTGACGTCGAAGCCGCGCGGAAATTCTGCGCGCGGACCGAGGTCTTCACCCTCGCCGAGTCCCTGGGCGGTGTCGAGTCGCTGATCGAGCATCCGGCCGCGATGACGCACGCCTCCACCGAAGGTTCCGAGCTGGAGGTGCCCGCGGACTTGGTGCGGCTTTCGGTCGGCATCGAGGATGTCAGCGACCTGCTTGCGGACATCGAGCAGGCATTGAGCTAGGTTCACGGACATGAGGAAGCGGCCGCACCCGATGATCGGGCGCGGCCGCTCGTGTCCGCGGGGGTATCGGCCTGCCGTGGCGGCGCGACCGAGAGCGTCAGCTGTGGTAGGGCTCGGCGCTGAGCAGGGTGACCTTCATCGTGTTCCCATTGGGCAGCGTGTATTCCCTGGTCTCGCCCACCTTGGCGTCGATGAGCGCGCCGCCGAGGGGCGAGTTCGGCGAGTACGTCTCCAGCTTGGAATCGCGGAGACCCTCCTCGCGGGTGGCGATCAGGAAGGTTTCGGTGTCCGTCTCGTCGCCGTCGTAGTAGACCTTGACGACCGACCCGGGAAGCGCCACGCCGGACTTGGTCGGTGCGACGCCGACCTTGGCGTTGTTCAGCAGCTCTTGCAGCTGGCGAATGCGCGCCTCCTGCTGACCCTGCTCCTCGCGCGCGGCGTGGTACCCGCCGTTCTCCTTGAGGTCGCCCTCTTCCCGGCGTTCGTTGATCTCGGCGGCGATGACCGGACGATTGGCGATGAGCGCGTCGAGTTCGCTCTTGAGCCTGTCGTGCGACTCCGGGGTCAGCCAGGTCACTTGCGTCTCAGTCATCTCGATCACTCCCTAGTAGTTGTTCCCGGCAGGCCGGGATTCCCTGAGCACCGGCGTGTGCCCACCCGGAAGCGGGCACGCGCCAGTCGACGGCTAGAGCGATCCTGGGAAGTTCATCGAACCCCGACAGGCCCCGGTCACGGGCGAAATCGCAAGCCCGAACCCTCAGCGCTGGCCGCCAATGCAGCAAACACGGCTCCGAGCTCCGGAACCGTGTATCACGCCATTTTAGCATGATTCACAAATGTGCAGGTCGGAGTTAATTTCGCGGGCAAATCGCCGGTTTATGCGCGGAAATCAGCCAACTCGCAGATAGCTGGGTACCCGATCGCTGCACGCGTACACGCTGCCCGACACGGGACGCGCGGACGAGCGCACGACGGTGGTCAACTCGACCGTCCCGCTGCTCGACGGCTCGATCAGCACTTCCCTGCGGCCGAGTTCGGAGCCGTCGCGAGCCATCGCGCGGACGAAACACACCACCGGCTGCTGCGGGTCGGCCCGGGTGACCTTGAGGTGGATGGTCATGGTCGAGTCGTCAACGACGACGTAGCCGAGCTGCTCGGCCTCGATGTCCTCCGGCCCGTACTTCTGATAGCCCAGGTAGGCCACGCCGAGTCCCGCGAGCACCACCAGCACGCCGAGCACCGGCACGATCCAGCGGCGCGGCTTGCGTGGCCCGGTGCCGTAGCGGTCGGGCGGGGGTCCGCCAGGAGACGCCGCCTTCGCGTCGCCGCCGCTCTCCGGCGCGGGCTGGCTCATCGTGGTCGCTCCCGGGGGGTACGTCGGAACAAATGTGGGTCGAATGGAACTATAGGTAACGAAGCCCCGACACCCGCGACCGAGAGCGACGGAGAACGAGACGTGAGTGGCCTTCGCCTCATGGCGGTGCACGCCCACCCAGACGACGAATCCAGCAAGGGTGCCGCGACGACCGCCCGTTACGCCGACGAAGGACACGACGTCCTCGTCGTGACGCTGACCGGCGGAGAGCGTGGAAGCATCCTGAACCCGGCCATGGACACGCCCGGCGTCCTGGAGCGGATCCACGAGATCCGCCGTGAGGAGATGGCCGCCGCGGCCCGTGCGCTCGGCGTGCGCCAGCACTGGCTCGGTTTCGTCGACTCGGGCCTGCCCGAGGGCGACCCCCTGCCGCCGCTGCCCGAGGGCAGCTTCGCGCTGGTTCCGCTGGAGGAGGCCACCGAGGCCCTGGTGCGCGTGGTGCGCGAGTTCAAGCCGCACGTGATGACCACCTACGACGAGACCGGCGGCTACCCGCACCCCGACCACATCCGCTGCCACGAGGTGTCGATGGCGGCGTTCGAGGCGGCGGGCGACCCCGAGCGCTTTCCCGGCGCGGGCGAGCCGTGGACGCCGCTCAAGCTGTACTACGACCACGGCTTCAGCATGAAGCGGATGGAGATCTTCGCCGCGGAGTACGAGCGCCTCGGCGAACCGTTCCCGCTGCAGGAGTGGCTGGACCGGATGCGCAAGTACGCCGCCGAGCGCGGTGACATGTTCGCCAGGATCACCACCCAGATCGACTGCGCCAAGTACTTCCCGCAGCGCGACGACGCCTTGCGCGCGCACGCGACGCAGATCGATCCGAACGGCGCGTTCTTCGCCATTCCGATGGAGATGCAGCAGCGGTTGTGGCCGACCGAGGAGTTCGAGCTGGCCAAGACTCGCGTGCGCACCGAGCTGCCGGAGACCGACCTGTTCGCGGGCATCGAGGACGAGCGGTCGTGACGTTCGTCCTGCTCGCCCAGACACCCGGAACGCCGACCGGCCCCGAGTTCGGCAAGGCGTCGCCGCTCGGCCTGGTCATCATCCTGATTCTGCTCGCGGGCACCTTCCTGCTGGTCCGGTCGATGAACCGGCACATCAAGGGCCTGCCTGCGACCTTCGAGCCCGAGCACCCGGAACCGGACCAGGAGGCCGACGAGGGCACCGAGCACGGCATCACCCGCCGTGCCGAGGAATCGAAGGGCGCCGACCCCGAAGGGCGAGCCGAATCCGGCTGAGCGGCGAAACCCTCGCTGACCTGCTCGTTGTTACCTTTCCGCGCTCTCTTTCGTCAATGAGGTAGTCGCGGCGCGAACCACGGCCTTTCGTCGAAAGCCGACACCCCGGTTCCCGCGCGCGTCTGCTTCCGAACGCTGAGAGTCAGGACGATCAATGACATTCGACGAACTGCGGGCCACGCTGCCCGGCCGCGTGCTGGCCGCCGGTGACGAGGGCTTCGAAACCGCGGCGCGGCCCTGGACGACGACCGTCGACCAGCCGGTGGCCGCCGTGGTGCGGGCCGGAGACGCCGGTCACGTCGCGGCCGTGGTCCGGTACGCGGGCCGCGCGGGCGTGCCGGTGGTCACCCAACCGACCGGACACGGCGCGTCCGGTGGCGTGCCCGAGGCGATCCTGCTGCGCACCGGGTATTTGGACGGCATCGAGATCGATCCCCGGCGTCGGGTGGCGCGCGTGGGCGCCGGAGTGTCGTGGGGTCGGGTGCAGGCGGCCGCGGCCAGGCACGGGCTGACCGGGCTCGCGGGCAGCAATCCGGTCGTCGGCGTGACCGGCTACACCCTCGGCGGCGGCATGAGCTGGTTCGGCCGCAAGCACGGCTGGGCCGCCGACGCGGTGCGCGCGTTCGAGATCGTCGACGCGGAGGGCGCTGCGCGCCGGGTCACGGCCGAGGACGATCCGGACCTGTTCTGGGCGTTGCGCGGCGGTGGCGGCGACTTCGCCGTCGTGACGGCGCTCGAGTTCGATCTGTTTCCCGCGCCGGAGCTGTTCGGCGGCCGCATGCTGTGGCCGCAAACGCGGATTCGCGAGGTGTTCGACGCATTCCAGGAGATCACCGCGGCGGCTCCGCACGAACTGTCGGTGTGGTTCCAGCGTTTGCAGATCCCGGACGCACCGCCGATGGTCGGCGTGGACGCGGTGTATCTGGGTGATCCTGATCGTGGACGGACGCTGCTGACCGCGCTGGACGCCATCGGAGATCTCATTCTCGACAAGCGCGGCGTGTTCGGGGCCGCCGACATCGGCGCGGTCACCGCCGAACCCACGGACCCGAGCCCGTCGCTGTCCCGTGCGGAGCAGCTCACCGATCTCGGCGACGCCGTGGTCAAGACCCTGATCGAGGAACCGGTCGCCCCGCTGGCCAATGTGCAGATCCGGCACCTGGGCGGCGCCCTGGCCGAAGCCCGGCCCGATGGTGGCGCGCGCGGCCCGATCGCGGAGCCGTACCTGCTCTACTGCCTTGGTCTCGGGCTGCCGCACCTGCGCGATGCGGTCGAGGCGCGGCGCACCGCCATCGTCGGCGCGGTGAGCGGGCAGATCAGCGGCCACAAGCCGTATACCTTCCTCACGCCCGGCGAGACGGCCGACGCCGCTTTCGACGCCGCGACGCTGAACCGGCTGCGCGAGATCAAGCGCGCCCGCGACCCGCACGGCGTCATCCGGGCCAACTATCCGGTGTTCGGGTAGGCCGCGGAGCAGAACGGCCAGTCGGGGTCGCGTCCCGCTGCCAGCAGCGCGATGGTCCGGAGCTCCGCGTCGGTCAGGCCGCCGAAGGCGTGCCGGTGGTCCGGTGGACCCACGGGCCGAGGTCGGGAGGCGATCTCGGCCCCGCCGCCGTTCAGAACGGCCAGTCGGCGTCGCGTCCCGCCTCCAACAGCCGGATCATCCGGAACGCCACGTCGGTCAGGCCGCCGACGGCGTGCCGGTGCGGGGTGCCGCTGAGGGCGTGCCCGTAGCGGTATCCGGCCAGGTTCCACGTAGAGCGGTACCCGAGACGAAAAAAATTGCCGCACCCCATTTTTTCGGAGCGGAATGGCCGAGTAAAAGCGGCGACGGGCTGCTCGCCGTATCGAGCGACCGAAATGGTTTCGGCAGGAATTGAACCCGAAGTAACCGTCGCCTGCGCACCGGACACGCGCCGAATCTTCGCCCGAGCGAGACGGTCCGCTTCGCGGGTGCGCGAATTCGGTGGTAGTGCGCCCGAGATGAAATTCGGCCACGGAACGTACCGCTCTGCCATTGAGCTACCGGACCATGGGGTCCGGGCGGGACTCGAACCCGCAACCTGTCCATTAGCATTGGAAGTGCCTGCGCACCGGGCGCACCACCGAGGGGAGCGGGGCCGTCCGGCCCGCGCATTTTCCTTCGCGGTCACGAGAAGCACACTGTCGGCAACTATCTCGACGCAAGGTGGAGTTCGCATTGCCGCGCGCTTGTCGGTGTCCTGTGTTACCAATTCAGCCAAACCGCTCGACCGAAGGAAGCTCATGGACAACGTGATCGGACAGATCGACCGTGCACTGGATGCGACCGGAGCGATCGTCGCCGCCGTGGGAGGAGCGGATCTGACGACGCCGACGCCGTGCCGGGACTGGGATGTCCGCACCGTTCTCAACCACACGGTCGGCGGTATGCACATCTTCGCGGCGGCCCTGAGCGGCATGGATACCGGCGCCGACCACGAATCCGACTGGCTCGGCGGTGATCCGCAGGGCGCGTACGCCGCGGCGGCCGAGGTGGACCGCGCGGCCTGGCACCGGCCCGATGCGCTGGACGGCACGGTGGGCATCTCGCTCGGTGAACTGCCCGGCCCCGCGGCCGCGCTGGTGCATCTCACCGAGATTCTCGTGCACGGGGTGGATATCGCGGTGGCCATCGATCGGCCGGATCTGGCCGACGACGGGTTGTGTGGCGAATTGCTCGCCACCATGCATGCCGCGGGTGGCATCGATTCCTTCCGCGCACCCGGCATTTTCGGTCCCGAGGTGCTGGTCGCCGACGACGAACCTGCACACCGCAGACTGTTGGCGTACGTCGGACGCGAGGTACTGGCGCGCACGTAGTCCGTCGTTTTCGGCGGGTGTGTCGAAACCTTCAACTGTGCCGAATATTTTCGGCGAGTTATTCCGGCAGGCAGTTCCGCGGAAAGCAGACGATATGCCCAGCCGCTTCCCGCGCGAAGTTCGGGCGCCCGAGTTCTGGGCGGCGACGGGTATACCGGCTCGAGCGAACCGAGCCCTGTGGATCCGGAAACCCTGCCGTGGACTGCTCTACCAATTGAGCCACCGGATCGAAACGATCCGGACGTGACTCGAACCCGCAACCGATCGCGTGTATCGGAAGTATCCGTTGCCTGCGCACCCGGTTCGGCAATCGGTCCTGTGCAACCGGCGCAGCTCAATTTGCTATGGAACCGGAAAGCCGGGCGGCGTATGGCCGATGGTGGCGGTGACCTTCTGGGCCGATGACGGCGGACGCAGATGTATGGACGCCGAAGAGCACCGGCTCGGCCGGTAGCTGTTCCGGGCGGCGTCTCTGTTGCCGATAGCATCGTCGGCATGACGAACGTGGGGGCGGCGGTCTCGCCTGGGGATGTTATGGAAACGACGATGCTCGGGCCGATGATCGGCGAGCACATGCCGTTGTGGCGGGACGGCGAAGGGGTTTCGTACTGGCGCGTGCACCAGCCGGAGGTCGTGCGCGGGTGTGCCGGTATCGGCCGGATAGCGCGAACACCGGTGGGAGAGAGACGTTTCCGGGAGGCGGGTATGTTGCACCTGCATCCGACCGGCAGGTTCGGCACCTTGTTCTTGGCGGCCCGCTTCCGCGACCCGCAAGGTGGCGTATCCGGTGACGCGGTCGAGCTGACCCGAGTGGACGAATCCACCGCGAAAGCAGCGGTGAGCGAGGACGCGCGAAGCGCCTTCGCCCGCTGGTTCGGGGAGATGGCGCTCGCGGCAGCCGAGCGCGGCGAAGTCATGGTGCTCGAGACCGGAGGCTGGCAGGTGCCTTTCGCGCCGTACGCGCTCACGGCGGTGACGCGCGCGCCCGACGGGACGTGGATGTCGTTGCTGGAGACGAGTCCGGTCCCGTTCGGCGTACCCGTCTGGAGCGAGCAGCCCCAGCACGGCGACAACCAGACGCTTGCCGCGCCGGCCAGGCGCGACACCATCACGGTTTCCGGCGTTCTGGCCGACCTCGCGGTCCGCTCGTGGGACCGGCATCTGCTCGACCTGGCTCTGACGTTCGGCCCCGGCCCGTCGGGGCCGTGGCGTGCCGAGCCGAGCGCGCCGGCTCCTTACTGAGACGTGAGCGTGCGGCGAACCGGTTGACGCAGAATGGTTTTCGTCCTCTCGTTCGGTGTCCGGCGCGGGTCGGACAAGTAGATCTCGTGGTGGCGGCCGTGGTGCGCCCATCCCTCGGCCGCCATGAGGGCGTCCATGCGAGCCAGGGTCTCGGGCTCGGTCGCGTACGGGCCCAGGTGCAGGACCTGGATCGCCTCGCCCTCGGTGAGTCGTTCGAAGGACGCGCCGGTCACCATGTCGGCGGTCACCACTTCCGGCATGCGAATCAGCAGTTTCCAGTGCCATTGGTCGCGTGGCACCGTCAGTGGCGGAGCGTCGGAATCGACCCACCACAGGCCCTCGAGTTTGGGCACGACGAAGTCCTGCCCTGCGGCTTTCGCCGCCTTCTTCGCGCCGTACGCGGCCCGGTAGAGCGTTTGCACCGCCGCCGCGTAGACCGGGCCGTCAGGGTCCCCGATTCCTTCGACCGTCACGTAGTCGTATGCGCTGAATGTCCGGACCACAGGTCGCGTGCTCGCTCCGTAGTAGTGGCCATCGGTTCGGGCCAGATCGATTTTCATTCCTCGACCGTGTCGTCTCCCGCTGCGGGAGAGTCAAGGACGACGTACCCACACGGCGGCGGGAAGGGTCGTACGGTGGAGCCATGAACCGGCTCGGAGAGGCGACGTCCCCGTACCTGCGGCAGCATGCGGACAACCCGGTGCACTGGCGGGAGTGGGATGCGGAGGCACTGGCCGAAGCGCGGGAGCGGGACGTGCCCGTTCTGCTGTCGGTGGGGTACGCGTCCTGTCACTGGTGCCACGTGATGGCGCACGAGTCGTTCGAGGACCAGGCCACCGCCGATCAGATGAACGAGAACTTCGTCTGCGTGAAGGTGGACCGGGAGGAGCGACCAGACCTGGACGCGGTCTACATGAATGCGACGGTCGCGATGACGGGGCAAGGCGGCTGGCCGATGACCTGTTTCCTGACGCCGGACGGCGAACCGTTCTACTGCGGCACTTACTACCCGAAGCTCCCGCGCGGCGGCATGCCGTCCTTCACCCAGCTGCTCACGGCGGTGACGGAGACCTGGCGCACCAGGCGCGACGAAGTGAATCAGGCCTCCGCGCAGGTGGCTGCTGCGCTGCGCGACCAAGCGGCGGGACTGCCCGACGCGGACCTGACGATCACCCCGGAGCTGCTCGCCCATGCCGTCGCCGCCGTGCTGCGCGACGAGGACGCCGAGCACGGCGGATTCGGCGGCGCTCCCAAATTCCCGCCCTCGGCGCTGCTCGAGGGACTGTTGCGGCACTGGGAGCGGACCGGTGACCCGGCGGTGTTCCAGGTGGTCGCCCGCACCGCCGAGGCCATGGCGCGCGGCGGCATCTACGACCAGCTGCGTGGCGGGTTCGCGCGGTATTCGGTCGACGCGGCATGGGTGGTGCCGCACTTCGAGAAAATGCTCTACGACAACGCGCAGCTGTTACGCGCCTACGCGCACCTCGCCCGCCGCAGCGGGTCCGAGCTTCCGGAATCGTTGTCGCACCGGGTCACCCGGGAAATCGTGCGGTTTCTCCTCGATGACCTCGGGACCCCGCAGGGCGGTTTCGCCTCGGCGCTGGACGCCGACACGCACTTGGAGCCCGGTAAGCCCGGTGTCGAAGGCGCGACGTACGTGTGGACGCCCGCCGAGCTGGCCGGCGTGCTCGGTCCGATCGACGGGGCGTGGGCGGCCGAGTTCTTCGGCGTCACCACCGCCGGAAACTTCGAACAGTGCACCTCGGTGCCGACCAGGTACGCCGAACCCGCCACGGCGGAGGACCACGCGCGGCTGGAACACGTCCGTGCCGCGTTGATCGCCGCCCGCGATCGACGCCCACAACCCGAACGCGACGACAAAGTGGTCACCGCATGGAACGGTATGGCGATCACCGCGCTCGCCGAGGCCGCGGGCGCGCTGGACGAACCGGAGTGGACCGCCGCCGCCGTCCGATGCGCGCGATTCCTGCTGGCCGAGCACGTGGTGGACGGTCGGCTGCGACGTGCATCGCTCGGCGGCGTCGTCGGCGCGGCGCCCGCCATCCTGGAGGACCACGCCTGGCTGGTCACCGGCCTGCTAGCGCTGCACCAGGCCACCGGCGACCTCGGCTGGCTGGACGACGCCCAACGCCTGCTGGATACCGCGATCGAACACTTCGCCGACCCCGATCAGCCGGGCGGCTGGTTCGACACCGCCGACGACGCCGAAACCCTCGTCGCCCGCCCCCGCGACCCGATCGACGGAGCCACCCCCGCAGGCGCCTCCGCGCTGGCCGAAGCGCTGCTCACCGCCGCGGCCGCGAGCGACCCGGAAGGCGCCGCCCGCTACCGGGAACTGGCCGACCGCACCCTCGAGCGCGGCGCGATTGTGCTGGCACGCGCGCCGCGCTCGGCGGGCCAGTGGCTCACCGTCGCGGAGGCGGCCTTGCACGGCCCGCTGCAGGTCGCCATCGCCGCCGAATCGGCGGCCCAGCCCACCGAGTTGCTCGCCGCGGCCCGTGCGGCCGCACCCGGCGGCTCCGTCGTCCTTGCCGGGGCCCCGAACGCCGTCCCGCTGCTGGCCGATCGGCCCTTGGTCCGCAACGCCGCGGCCGCGTACGTCTGCCGCGGCTCCGTCTGCGACCTCCCGGTCTCCACGCCCGACGAGCTCCTGATGGCGCTTCGGCGAAACTGACGACAGCACCTCCGGCCACCATCGGCCGGTTGGCGATAGACGGTTCGAGTCGGACGCCCCGTCGACGGAGGGCGTGGCCGGAAATGTGGTCGGCCCCTGGCGGCCCGGGCGGTGCACCGGCGGCCCGGTGGGTGCGGGAAGGAGACAACGATCGGAGCTGAGGCGCTCGATCACGCGGCTGTGAGACGGCCGAGACCATCGCGACACGATGTCAGGTGGGCGCACGACGACGTTCGTGCCGCCGAACGCAACCGAGCGGGCCCGATGCGGTCGGTGCACGCGCGTTCGGTCATGTCGCCATCGAGACGGCCGCTGAACCGCCGTGCCGAGGGTGCTTCGCTGTTCACCCAGCTGAGTGGACTAGCGCCGAGGCGGGGCGTCGAACTCGGCGTCCGGCAACTCGGTGCCACGGGGCGGCTCTGCGGCGGTGTGGATTTCGATGACCGGGTTGGTGTCGGCGGGCAGGTCGTGGCCGTCCAGCTGATCGGTGCGGGTTTCGATGTGTTCGGGCCGGGCGCCGGAGGTGTCGATGTCGGTCCAGCAGAACGTGGGGTTCTTCATGCCGCGTAGCACGATGGTGTCGTAGAACGTCCACTTGGCGCGCTCGTGTTCCGTAGCGGCTTCGATCACCGCTTGGCTCACCAGGATTCGCCGCGGCACCTCCTTGGCCGCCGTGGTGAGGCGGGCGGCCTCGTTGACGGCGTCGCCGATCACCGTGAATTCCAGGCGGGTGTCGGAGCCGACGTCGCCCGCGAAGACCCCGCCGCGCGCGACGCCGATCCCGATGTCGAGTTCTCCGGTGGCGAGCACCTCGTCCCGGATGCGGCGCGCCGCCCGCAGTGCCGGAGTCGCGTTGTCGCCCAACGCGATCGGCGCTCCGAAGACGCACAGCGCCGCGTCGCCCTCGAACTTGTTGACCAGTCCGTTGTTCTCCTCGGTCGCCGCGACGACGATCGCGAGCAACCGATTGAGCTTGGCCACGAACTCCTGCGGCGGCAACCCGGTGGACAGCTCCACCGACCCGGTCACGTCGACGAACAGCGCCGACACCTCACGCACGTCGCCGGTGAGATCCGCCCCGCGAGCCAGCGCGCGCTCGGCCACCTCGGCCCCGACGTGCCTGCCGAACACCTCACGCATCCGCTCGCGCTCGCGCAGGTTCGCCGCCAGTTCGTTGAC
This sequence comes from Nocardia sichangensis, assembly GCF_047200615.1. Taxonomy (NCBI): domain Bacteria; kingdom Bacillati; phylum Actinomycetota; class Actinomycetes; order Mycobacteriales; family Nocardiaceae; genus Nocardia; species Nocardia sichangensis. The sequence goes on along the minus strand of NZ_JBJZOK010000019.1, from coordinate 134,532 downwards.
CGAATGCTCCAACCGGCCGATCTCACTGGTGCTGCCGATCGGCACCCGGACGCCGAGATCGCCTTGCGCGATGCGGTCCAGCGCGCGACGCAGGACCCGCATCGGCGCGGCGACCGCGCGGGCGAGGAACGCCGTGGCCAGCGCACCCACTCCGATGCCGACCGCGGACAGGTAGATGGCGGTGCGGACCCGGTCGGGCGCGGCCGCTACCGGGTCGGCCAGCACGACGATCAGCATGAGCAGCGGAAGCGCGGCCGCCACCGCCCAGGTCAGCACGACCCGCACCAGCACAGAGGAACTCCAGTGCATGGTCCAGCCGAGCACCCGGGCGACCACCGGGATCGTCGGCCGGATCAACCGGTCCACGATCAGGAAGGTAACCGCCGCCGACTCGAAGGCGCCGATCGTGAACAGCGACGCCGTCACGCCGGGGTCGTTGTCCGGGCTCAGCCGCGCGAAGACCGCGGTCGCCACGATCACCCCCGGAATCCACAGCGCGATCGCGCGCATGCTGATCGCGACGGGTAGGTGCAGCAAGCGCCGCGCCTCCACCTCCGTGGGCTTGCGCCCGGCGTCGAGCCAGCCGAAGTACACCTTGCGGTCGCGCACCGCCAGGACGATGCCCGCCAGGAATCCCGCCGCCGGATAGATGCCGACGAAGGCCAGTGCCCGTAGCCAATCCGTGCCCAGCCTGCCGAGGAACCCGTTCAGCCACAGCTGGGTGACGATCACCGCGAGGCCGCTGAGATTCGCCGTGGTGACCAGAGCGGCCAGACCACCCCGCGCTTTGAGCGCCCAGACGACGAGCTTCGCGATCATAGGGCTCGCGATCTCGATGACCGTTCCATCGCCTGCGCCGCCCTCTCGTCCGCCCTCCGGGTCGACTCTATGCGCTCAGCGCAGGACGACGAGCCAGACCGCCGCGTAGTGGGTCAACGCCGCGAGCACCGTGGCCGCGTGGAAGAACTCGTGGTGCCCGAAAACCCCCGGCCACGGGTTCGGCCATTTCGTGGCGTAGAGGATCGCGCCGCCGCTGTAGAACAGGCCGCCGATCAGCAACAAAATCAGCGGTGCGATGCCGATCTGGCCGTTCAGTTGTCCGGCCACCGGCACGATGGCCCAGCCCAGCAACAGATAGAGCGGAACGCCGACCCAGCGGGGAGCGCCGGGCCACAGCAGTTTGAGCGCCACTCCGGCCAGCGCGCCCGCCCAGACCACGGCCAGCAGCGTCTGCCCGGTTCGTCCGGGCAGGCCGAGCAGGGCGAAGGGGGTGTAGCTGCCCGCGATGAACAGGAAGATCATCGAGTGGTCCGCTCGCTTCATCCGGATGCGAGCGCGGGCGGTCGGCCAGGTCACCCGGTGGTAGACCGCGCTGACGCCGAACAGCCCGCACACGGTGAGCCCGTAGATCAGCGTCGACCATCCCGCGGTCGCCGAGACCGTGCCCGCGGTGGCGATCAGCACGACGGCCGCGATCGCCGCGACGCCGACGGCCCAGGTGTGGATCCAGCCCCGCATGCGCGGTTTGACCAGCGCCTCGGCGAGCGCTTCGCCCGCCGTGGCTGGGGCTGGGGCTGGTGTGACCGTTGCCGCATCGGCGGCGCCGACCGATTCGGACACGAGTACCTCCTAAGGGAACAGCCGGAGCAGTCTTTCCGCGGCCCAACGCCGGACCGAGTGCAGACGAGGTAGTTGAACCCGTCAGTAACCTACGCAACCGTAACTTGCGTGCTCCTGGCCACTGTACCGGCGTATCGCGGTCGATGCCGCGTTCGTGTCGCCGAGGCGTAGGGTTGCCCGCGTGGAACTTCCGAGTCAGGTGCGGGGTCTGCCGTATCGCATCTACGAGGCCCGGCTGTCCAGGCAGCTGGCCGGCAAGCAGCATCCCCGGCACGTCGCGGTGATGTGTGACGGCAATCGCCGGTGGGCGCGGGAGAACGGTTTCACCGACGTCAGTCACGGCCATCGGGTCGGCGCGCTGAAGATCGCCGAGCTGGTCGGCTGGTGTGCGGCCGAGGGCATCGAGATGGTGACCGTCTACCTGCTGTCCACCGAGAATCTCCAGCGTGATCCCGATGAGTTGGAGACGCTGTTCGAGGTCATCACCGACGTGGTCGAGGAGCTGTCGGCGCCGGAGCAGAACTGGAGCGTGCGCATCGTCGGCTCGCTCGACGGCTTCCCCGAACTGATCGCCAAGCGGATGCGCACCGCGGCCGAGCGCACCGACGGCCGCAACGGAGTGCACGTCAATGTCGCGGTCGGCTACGGCGGCAGGCAGGAGATCACCGACGCGGTGCGCTCGCTGGTCCGCCAGGAGATCGCCGCGGGCGAGACCGGCGAGGACCTGGTCCAGTCGATCACCGTGAACGCCATCGGCCAGCACCTCTACACCTCCGGCCAACCGGACCCGGACCTGGTGATTCGCACCTCCGGCGAGCAGCGGCTGTCCGGGTTCCTGCTGTGGCAGAGCGCATACTCGGAGATATGGTTCACCGAGGCGTACTGGCCGGAGTTCCGCCGGGTGGATTTCCTGCGGGCGCTGCGCGACTTCGCCGCGCGTCATCGCCGTTTCGGCGTCTGACTCGATGTCGGTGCGCTGAATCCCGCTCCGGTATCGTTCTTCTCGCGTACCGTCCGGTCTCATGAGCTCGTTCGACCGCCGGCCCGCGCTGGGCGAACCGGACGACTCGATCAGCTATGCGGACTTCGGTAGACGCTTCCTGGAGTACGCCGCCTCCGAAGCGCGCATCGCGGGCGCGTTCGACCAGCTGACCGGCAGCGCATTCGATTTCGGCCCTATCGGGGTCGGTCCCGGCCGACTCGCCAAGGTGACCGCCCAGGTCAGGCTCGGGTCGTCCAGGCTGAGCCGTCGCGACGACGAGACCATCGCGTTCGAATTGATAATCCCGCTGGAGGTCGACCTGCTGCTGCACCTGGCGGTCGACCGGCACCGGTTCCACGTACAGGGCACCGTGCACCTGCACCTGACGGTACGCACGGCGGCGCCCCTGCGGGTGGTGATCGATATCGCGGAGCCGCGGCCTGCCGACGTGCACATCGATGTCGCCGCCGCCACGCGGCGCGGGCAACTGCTGCGCGTCCTCGCCGGCGTCGATCACGAGATCAGGCGTTTCGTCGCCCGCTATATCTCCGCGGAGATCCGTAAGCCGCACATCGCCGCGGTCCGCGATATCGATGTCGCGCAGCGACTCGACGATGCGTGGAAATTGTAATCGGAATCACAATTTCCGTAGCCGCAGCCGATTGATGCTGTGGTCGGCGTCCTTGCGCAGCACCAGGGTCGCGCGCGGGCGGGTGGGCAGAATGTTCTCCACCAGATTCGGCCGGTTGGTGTTGTTCCAGATCTCCTGCGCGGCGGCGGTCGCCTGCTCGTCGGTGAATCCGGAGTAGTGGTGGAAATGCGCGTTCGGGTCGGCGAATGCGGTCTTGCGCAAGGTGAGAAACCGTCGCACGTACCACTTCTCGATGTCTTCGATACGCGCGTCGACGTAGATCGAGAAGTCGAACAAGTCCGACACCATCAGGCGCGGACCGGTCTGCAGCACGTTCAACCCCTCCACGATCAGAATGTCGGGTTGGCGCACGCAGTGCAGCTTGCTCGGCACGATGTCGTAGGAGATGTGCGAATACACCGGGGCGCAGACTTCGGCCGCACCGGATTTCACCTCGGTGACGAATCGCAGCAGGCTGCGGCGGTCGTAACTCTCCGGGAAACCCTTGCGGTGCATGAGGCCGCGCCGGGTGAGTTCCGCGGTGGGATAGAGAAATCCGTCGGTGGTGACCAAGTCGACCCGCGGGTGGTGATCCCAGCGCGCCAGCAGCGCTTGCAGTACGCGCGCGGTGGTGGACTTGCCGACCGCGACGCTGCCCGCGACGCCGATCACGAACGGTACCTGCTGGTCGGGATGGGTTTCGCCGAGAAATGTCGCGGTCGCGGCGAACAGTCGCTGACGGGCGGCCACCTGCAGGTGGATGAGACGAGCGAGCGGGAGATACACCTCCGCGACTTCTTCGAGATCGATCTGTTCCCCGAGACCGCGCAGGCCGATCAGTTCTTCCTCGGTGAGCACCAGGGGAGTCGATTTACGCAGGGTCCGCCACTGTTTCCGGTCGAATTCCACGTAGGGACTCGGCTCGCTCATTCGTGCCATTTACCCGACACTCCGTTTCAGCAAACACGCACGGTTACCGTGCGGATCCGGTGAGATTCGGTCTAGCTGTCGCCGCATAGGCGAATTCTGCTCTGCGTCAGCATCGTGGGCCGAGCGGGGTACCACTACCGGCTGGTAACCGACTCGATGACACAGGTGTGAGCCGCTAATGTCGGCTGGCATGGAAGCGCATCCGCTCGTGACCGAATACCTGCGGCTCGGCCTCGCCTTCGACCGGCTGGAGGAAGGATTCGTCGACGCCTACACCGGTGATCCGGCGCTGCGCCGCGAGGTGCGGAACGCGCCCGCACCGCAGCCGCGCGAGCTGGCTCGCCGTGCCGCCGAGTTGCGCGCCGCGGTGCCGGAGGCCGGATTCGCGCCCGAGCGCGCCGAGTTCCTCGACGTGCACCTGCGCGCGCTGGAGTGCTCCGGACGGAAATTCGCGGGCGATGACATCGGCTTCATCGAGGAGGTGCGCGCCTACTTCGACGTCGACATCGCGCCCGGTGACGTGGACGACTACCGCGACGCGCACCGGCGGATGGACGAGGTGCTCGCCGGGGACGGTCCGCTGGCCGAGCGGGTGGCCGCCCATCGCAAGGCCGACGAGATCCCGCCGGAGCGGTTGGCGGTGTGCGTCGAGGCGTTCTCCAGCGCGTTGCGCGAGCTGGTTCGCGCCCGCTACCCGCTACCCGACCACGAGCACGTCACCTACGAGGTGGTCGGCGACAAGCCCTGGTCCGGGTTCAACTACTACCTGGGCAACTACCACTCCCGGGTCGCGATCAACTCCGACCTGAAGCAGCACATGGCGCACCTGCCGCAGCTGATCGCGCACGAGTCCTACCCGGGGCACCACACCGAGCACTGCCGCAAGGAAGCCGGGCTGGTCGCCGCCGGTCAGGCCGAGCAGACGCTGTTCCTGGTGAACACGCCGCAGTGCCTGATGGCTGAGGGGCTCGCCGATCTGGCGTTGCGTTCGATCGTCGGCCCTGGCTGGGGCAAGTGGGCGCAGGAGATCTACGCGGATCTCGGGCTGCGCTTCGATGGCGAACGTGCCGAACGCCTTTCGAACGCCTCGGCAGACCTGCTGAGCGTGCGCCAGGACGCCGCGCTGCTGCTGCACGACCGGGGCCGGTCGCACGACGAGGTGGCGGAGTTCTTGCAGACCTGGAGCCTGACGACGCCGGAGCGGGCGCGCCAGTCGCTGCGCTTCCTGTCCTCGCCGCTGTGGCGGGCCTACATCTCCACCTACGTCGAGGGATACCGGTTGCTGGGCGGCTGGCTCGATCGCGCGGCCGACGCCGAGGAACGGGCCGACCGTTTCCGCAGGCTGCTCGACGAACCACTCACTCCCGGGGCGGTACGCGCGGCGGCGTGAGGGCTACCGGATCGCCGCGCAGCCCTGTCCGCCCGTGGAGATACTGCGAACTCTCACCACGGAAATCGAACCGGTGGCCCGGCCGTACGTCGCGGCCTCGGCGCGATCGTCCGCGCACGGCCGCCGCGTCTGTCGAGCGGTCGCGGATTTCCGGTGCGCGGTCAAGCTCCGGCGAAGGTGATGCGCACCGAGATCGGATCGCTCTCCAGCGCTTTCATCGTTCGCTCGGCGACGGCGGCCGAGACGCGGCCCTTGGCGAAGGTGCGCGAGCGAGCCACCACATCGTCCTCGGGCACGAAGGAGGCCGTTCCGGTGCGCCACTCTGTGCCCTGCCGCAGCCTGATGTGCGGGTCGGCGGCGATGTTGCGGGCCCAGCCGGACCGATAACCGTGCTGCGAGATCAGCCACGCGCCGGTCTCGTCGATCGACGCGGTGACCGGCACCCGCCGGGGCTGACCGGATCTCGCGCCGACCGTCTCCAGTTCGGCGATCAGCGACGACCGGATGCCGAGCCGGTCGAGCAGGCCGACGGCCGGGTTCACCAGGTAGCGGCCGATGAGGCGTTCGCGCCGGAATTTGCGTACCGCGGCGCTCGGTGTTCGTCCCGCCATGACAGTCCTCCTCAGGATCGATGTGGGCGGAAAATGGCGCAGGTGGTGGTGGCGTGCGCGACCAGGCGGCCCTGCTCGTCGACCACGCGTCCCTCGGCGGTCGCGGTGGTGCGCCCGAGGTGGATCGTGGTGCCGGTGGCGGTGAGCCGCTGTCCGTCGGTGGGCACGGCCCGGATGTAGTTGATCTTCAGTTCCAGCGTCGTGTAGCCGACGCCTGGCTCCAGGGTGGTGTGCACCGCGCAGCCCATCACCGAGTCGAGCAGGGTGGCGCAGATGCCGCCGTGTGTGGTGCCGAGCGGGTTGGCGAAATCGGGCCGGGTGCGCAGCGCGAAGACCACCTTGCCGTGCTCGAGTTCATCGACCTCCATGCCGAGCAGGTCACCTATGAACGGCGGGCGATCCGTTCTGGTCATCGCGACACGCAGGAGTTCCAGACCGGACAGCTGAGTCGGGTCGACGGTGGTTTCGGACATGAATCGCATCCTTTCGATGAACCGATCGGTCCACATCTGACATGATTGCAACATGGACCGATCGGTTCACGCAACAGTGAGCAAGGAATTCGCATGACCGCAGGGCCGCGCACCAGGCTGATCGAAAGCGCCATCGAACTCGTTCGCGAGCAGGGCGTGCACGCCGCCGGACTGGCCGCCTTACTCGAACGCGGCAACGCCTCGCGCAACTCGCTCTACCAGCACTTTCCCGCAGGCAAAGGTGAGTTGGTCGAGGCCGCCACCCGGGTCGCGGGAGCCCGGATCGCCGGAGTGGTCGAGAAGATCACCGCCGCGCCGCCTCCGGGCTGGTTCGATTCGTTGCTCGGCTGGTGGGTCACCACACTGGAGCAGACCGGATACCGCGCCGGGTGCCCGATCCTCGGGGCGGCGCTGGCCGAGTCCGAGCCGCGAGTGCAGGCCGCGGCGGGCGAAGTGTTCGCCGACTGGCACGAGCGGCTCGGCTCGGCGCTCGCCGATGCGGGTTTGTCCGCCGAAGAGGCGCGCTCCTTCGGCAGTTTCGTGTTCAGCGCGCTGGAGGGAGCCATCGTCCAGTCGCGGGCGATGAAGTCCACCCGGCCGCTGGAAGACGCCCAGCGGCATCTCGCGGTGCTGTTGGAGAACTACTTGCCGGAGGGCGGCGCGTCCCGCTGAGCGCCTGTCCACCGGATCGAGTGTGGTCCGGCGGACCGCGTGCCGAGCCTGTGCCGACCGAGAGGGGTGAACCCCCTGCTCGAGGACAACGCCGACGGCCCATAGACTGAGGCACGTGACGCAGACGACCGCCTCTGTCAATTCCCAGTCTCTCGGTGAGCTCGATCCGGAGCTCGCTGCCGCGATGGCAGGCGAGCTCGCCCGCGAACGCGACACGCTCGAGATGATCGCCTCGGAGAACTTCGTGCCGCGCGCGGTGCTGCAGGCACAGGGCAGCGTGCTGACCAACAAGTACGCCGAGGGCTACCCGGGGCGGCGCTACTACGGCGGCTGCGAGCACGTCGACGTGGTGGAGACCTTGGCGCGCGACCGCGCCAAGGCGCTGTTCGGCGCCGAATTCGCAAACGTGCAGCCGCATTCCGGTGCGCAGGCGAACGCCGCGGTGCTGATGTCGCTGATGGACCCGGGCGACAAGCTGCTCGGTCTCGACCTCGCGCACGGCGGTCACCTCACCCACGGCATGCGCTTGAACTTCTCCGGCAAGCTCTACGAGGTGCACTCGTACGGAGTGAGCAAGGAAGACCACCGCGTCGACATGGACGAGGTGCGCGACATCGCCTTGCAGGCGCGTCCGAAGGTGATCGTGGCGGGCTGGTCGGCCTACCCGCGCCACCAGGACTTCGCGGCGTTCCGCTCGATCGCGGACGAGGTCGGCGCCTACCTCTGGGTGGACATGGCGCACTTCGCGGGTCTGGTCGCCGCCGGTCTGCACCCCTCGCCGGTGCCCTACGCCGACGTGGTGTCCTCGACCGTGCACAAGACCCTCGGCGGTCCCCGTTCCGGCCTGATCCTGGCCAAGCAGGAGTACGCCAAGAAGCTGAACAGCTCGGTGTTCCCGGGACAGCAGGGCGGCCCGCTCATGCACGCCATCGCCGCCAAGGCCGTCGCGTTCAAGATCGCCGCGGGCGCGGAGTTCAAGGATCGCCAGGAGCGCACCCTGTCCGGCGCGAAGCTCCTGGCCGAGCGGCTCACCGCCGCCGACGTCAAGGGCAAGGGCATCAGCGTGCTCACCGGCGGCACCGACGTGCACTTGGTGCTGGTCGACCTGCGCAATTCCGAACTCGACGGCCAGCAGGGCGAGGACCTGCTGCACGAGATCGGTATCACGGTGAACCGCAACGCCGTTCCGTTCGACCCGCGTCCCCCGATGGTCACCTCCGGCCTGCGCATCGGCACCGCCGCGCTGGCCACCCGCGGCTTCGGCGACACCGAGTTCGCCGAGGTCGCCGACATCATCGCGAGCGCGCTGGCCGGTGGCGCCGACCTGGACGCGTTGCGCGCCCGGGTGAGCAAGCTGGCCAAGGACGTCCCGCTGTACGACGGCCTGGAGGACTGGCGCCTGCTGGGCTGAATCGCCGAGCGCTCAGGACGACACGATCAACGGTTGTCCAGGGGCGAGGACGTGGACGGACGTGTCCGGCGCGATAGCGGCGGATGCGTCGACGTAGAGCCCGGGGTCGCGCTGGGCCTTCGTCATCACGCGGTCGCCGATCGGGCCGCTGGTGAACGCGTAGTGGATGGGAACGGCAAGGCGCGGGCGCAGGGCTCGGGTGAGTTCGGCGGCCTGCGCGGCGTCCATGACGACCTGCCGGTTGAACGCGGGGCGGATGCGCAAACCGTTGACCGGTAGCAGCGCCAGGTCGAGTTCCGGATAGCGCACGGCCACCTCGTCCAATTCGGCGATGCGCAAAGTGTCGCCGCCGAAGAAGACGCTCGTGCCGTCGGCGCGCAGGGCGAAGGTGATCTCCGGTACGCCGTGACGTGCGGGCGCCGCGGTGACCTCGATCGGGCCGAGGTGGGTCTGCTCCCACGGATCCAACTCGACGACATTGCGGAATCCGGCGGCACGGACCCGGGATGCGAGGCCGCGGACGACCGCGAACGGGACGGACTTGTCGGGGTAGGCCGCCAGTGCGCCGAGATCGCAGTGATCGTAGTGGCCGTGGCTGATCACGATGCCCGACAGTTCGGGCAGGTCCGCGGCGGTGGCAATGCTGCGCGGCTCACCCTGCCGATAGAAGGGCCGCTCGGACAGCCACGGGTCGGTGAGAATTCTCGCTCCCCCGAAGTCGAGCAGAACGCTGGCATGCACTACGCGAGTCACAGTGACCGACATCGAATTTCCTGACTAGACGGGTGTCTGCTGACAGTTGTTAGTGGACACCCGTCTTGTTAATCTGTCAAGGTGCCGCCACCGAAGAGGAATCGAAACCCCCGCGGTGCGGGAAGCAAACTGCGCGAGGACTTGATCGAGGCCGCGAGTGGCCTACTGGAGACGCTGGACGGTCAGGAGTCGCTGTCGATGCGCGCCGTCGCGCGCGCGGTGGGCATCGCGCCGCAGAGCATTTACCTGCACTTCGCGGATCGACGGGAACTGCTGACCGCGGTTTATGAGGCTCGCTTCGCCGAGTTCGGCGCCGTGCTGACGGCCTTGCCGGACGGCGATGCTGCCACTCGGCTGCGCGAGATCTGCCGGGCCTACTGCGCATACGGCTTGCACCATCCCGGCCATTACCGCGTGTTGTTCGCGACCGCGGGCACCCCGGGCTGGGAACCGACCGATGCTCAATTGCCCGGCCTGCCGGTTTTTCGTCACCTGGTGGATGCGGTGGCGGCCACCGGCAGCGCCGATCCCACCGCTACCGCGGCTTGCCTGTGGGCGGCCCTGCACGGTCTGGTGATGCTGCGCCAGGATCGCCCGAGTTTTCCGTGGCCGGATCTCGACGTGCTGCTCGACACCCTCGTCACCGCCCACCTCGCGGCGCGGTGATCCGGTACTACCTGTCCATGCGCGCCTTCGCCCGCACGATCGCCTCGTCCAGGTAACGGGCGATATCGGCGCTGGTACCCGGCCGGATCATCAGGGCGCGGTTCGCGGGCACTTCGCAGTAGCGGCCGTCGGGCGTGTCGATCCAGCGGAGGCGGCCGGTGCGCAGCGGTTCGGCGTTGCGCGGCCCGAGCAGCACGACGGCGGTGCCGCGGGTGGCGCACGACTGCCGCCAGAAGCGCCGGTAACGCTCTTTCGCCTGGCTGGCGGGCGCGTTGCCGAACACATCGGGGCGCTCGTCGTTGAGATCGTCGAGCAGGAAGCTCTTCTCACCCACCGTTCCCGCCGTGGCGTCCGGGAGCAAGCGCACCACTTCGGTGGCGAGCTGATCGACCCGGCAGCGGCGCAACCGGACTCGGCCGCCGTCCGGCGCGGGCGACTGCACGGCGAGCACGCCGGAGCCGGAACGGGTGCCGCAGGCGACGGCGCGCAGTTCGACGCCCGCACGCGTGTTGTCGTAGCCGAACAGCTCGATACGCCAGTCCGGAACGGCCAGCGTGCTGATCGCGCTGCGCAGTGGCAGCCGTTCGTCCCGCCCGAGCTCGGCGCGGAACTGCTGCTGATACGCCCGGTACTCGTTGAGACCGGGGAAGCGGCTGGTGAACCGGAACGGAAACGGCATGCGGTCCAAGCCCGTTGCGAACCACGCCGCGGCGAACTGCTCGGCCGACAGTGACCACTGCGCCGTCATTGCTCACCGAGTACCGGCGGCACCGTCGGTTTCACCTCGCCGAGCAACTCTTTCGCGTGCTCCTCGGTGCGCAGGTACTTCGGCGACTTGTGCTCGTCGTCGTCCGTGCGCCTGCCGCGCATCCCCGGCGGCATCATGCCCGGGTACCCCGAAGCGCCCGTCGCTCCCGGGCGCCCCGGTGCGGCGGGTTGCCCGTTCGCCGCGGCGGGGACGGTGGGCTGGGCGGGCCGAGAGGTGCCCGGGCGCGCTTGGTTGTCCGAGGCGTTCGGGGTTCCGGTCGTGCCCGGGGTGGCCGGCTTGCTCGGCGTGCCGTTCGGTCTGCCGTTGAGCGAGGTCGGGACGACGGTGGTGGGCGTCGTTTGCGGCGGCGGCGAGGAGAAGGGCGCGACCGATGTGGCCGAAGTGGACGTCGGCGTCCTCGCGGCGGTGGATGCCGGAGTGGTCGGCGTGGCGTCCTGGCTCTGGGAAACCGCCTGAGACGTGACGGTTTGCGGTGTGTTCTCGGCTTCCGGCTGCGCTTGGTCCGCCTGCTCGCCGTCGTCCGCCGAACCGGCGGGGGAGGCGGTGTCCGCGGCCGAAGGCGAGCTGCCGGATGGGGAGTTGTCCGTGGACCGGGCGCCCGCCACGGCCTGCGAGCCGACGTCCGCGCTCGTCTCCACGCCCGTGCCGGTTTCGGCACCGATCGGCGCCGCGGCGGCAGGAGCGACCGGGGGCGGGAGCGTCGGGATAGCCGGAGCGGTGGCCCCGTACGGCTGGATGTACTGGGTGTTCATCTCGTCGCGGGCCTGCTCCTCCCGCGAATTGCGCTGTGCCGGATCGGCCGTGCCATTCGAGGTGTCCAGCACATCCGGCACCGACAGCTTGAACTTCGCCGCGGCGTCCGCCGCCGCCGACAGCGGCAGACTCTGCGCGCCGAGTGCGTCACCGAGTTCGCCCACCCGCGCCGCGTAATCTCGCACGCCGCGAACCGCGCTGTCGGCCGCCGCCCCCTCCCAGTGCTGTTCCACCGCGTTCTTGATCGCGTCCTCGAAGCGCTGGCCCGCGTTCGTCACCGCAGCGGCGATGGCCGACCACGCGGCGAACGCACCGTCGAGCGCGGCCGGATTCATCGCCTCGGCAGCCTGTTTGATCTCCGCGTGCGAGAAACTCTGCGCGTTCTCCGGATCGGTGATCGCGCGTCCGTCGGTCTGTCTCATGATCGCTTCCCCCGGTGTTCAGCTGCCCGCGGGCAGCAGCGGTGCGACTGCTCTGGCGATATCGGTGGCGATATCGCAGGCGACGAGGTGCTTGTTCGCCGACGTCTGCGGCACATTCGTCAGGATGTAGAGCGAGCCGGATCTCATTTCGACGTTGATCGTGCAGCCGCCCGGTACGTCCGGACGGGCTTCGTAGCGGACGGCTTTCCGATCGCCCGCCGAGATATCCACGGCAGCAGGGTATTTGCTGCGTACCTGTTCGATGGTGCCGTTGGTGGTCTCGACGACGAATCCGTACCCGGCCCGTGCGACATACCGGCACCCCCTCCAAGTGACGCCGCCCTGGCTGTCCTGTTTGGGTTCCGGGGGTCTCGAGTCCCACTGGCGCTCCGCGAGCAAATGGGGTGTGAGTGCGGTGCAGGGATCGAACGCGGGCTGTGCGTTCGTCTGTGGTGATGCGCTCGAACGGGACTCGGTCGCGCCGGTGGCCGATGTGGCCGGATCGTTCGATGTCGTCCCGCCGCATCCGGAGAGCAGGACCGAGCTCGCCGCTCCGGCGACGAATCCGATTGCCCGAAAGGCTGTTCCGGCCTTCATACGCTGAGCTCCCGCAGTGCCGCCGCGAATTCCGTATCGGTCCGAACGTAGCCGTCGCGGATGGCTTCGAACATGGATTTGATCTCTTGCGCCACGGAGATGTACTCGGTGAGGGTGTCGAAGGCGTTGTTCGGGCCACCGAAGGCCTTTTCGCGGAACAGCCGCACCAGTTCGAGGGCGGAGGTCAGCTTCGGATTGTCTTCGCCCAGCCCCCAGTGCTGCCGCTCACCGAGCTCGCGCGCGTCGGTTTGTGCCGCGACGAGCGTGTCGATCAACTCCTGGCAGGCCCGGTCGATGTCCACGAACGCTTGCGGGTCCATCCGCACCCGCAACGCCCCGGTTTTCGCAGCTTCGATGTACCCGGGAAACGGGCTGTCCGCCATTGCCGCCCCTTCCGTCAGTGCCGTCTGACCTTATAGACGCAACCCGTCTCGCTCCGGTTCCATCGAAACACAGCCGAATCCTCTGGTCGCCCCGTCGCCCCGTCGCGCCGCTCGTCGTCGGCCGCGCGACGGTTCCCAACTGGGATGTTGTGCCGGGCCCCGGCGGGTGCGGCGGGGCCGATCGCTGTCAAGGCCGCTGACGAGCGGTCAGCGCGCGTTCGCCGCGGCGACCAGTGCGGGGTAGTCCCGCAGATCGATGTCGTTGGCGGCGTTGTCGCCGAATTTCGCCATCAGCGCGAACATCCGGGAACCGAGGAACCAGTTGCGCATCTTGATGCCCCGCGCGGTCTTCGGGGCCAGGAAGCGACCCGCGTTGCTGTTGCCCGCGATCTTCGCGTAGCGCTTCATGTGCTCGTCGTAGCGAGCGAAGGCGACAGTATGGTCGCCGCCCGCCAAGGCCAGTTCCCCCGCGATGACGTACGCGCCGACCACGGCGAGCCCGGTGCCGAAGCCGCCGAGGGTGTTCCCGTACCCGGAGTCGCCGACCAGCGCGACACGTCCTTTGGTGTAACCGTCGGGCATCTGGACCTGGCTGATCGAGTCCATGTAGAAGTCGCCGAATTCGGTGAGCTCGGCGAGCATTCGCGGCACCTCCCACCCGACTCCGGCGAAGGTCTCGGCGAGGATGCGCTGCTGAGCGGCGATGTCGTCGCGGGCGTAGTCGAGCTCGGGCGCGGCGAACATGTACATCTGCTGTGCCTTCGGTCCGCCGCTGACCGCGAGTCGGCCGGGAGCGTTGTGGCCGCGGGCGACCACCCGCTCGCGCGGTCCGGTGGTCTTGCCGCTCCACGGGCTGGCGCCCGCGACGGCGTAGTAGTAGCCCAGGTGCTTCACGAAGTCCCGCTCGGGACCGAACGCCAACCTGCGAACCCGGGAGTGGATGCCGTCGGCGCCGAAGACCAGATCGAAGGTGCGGGCGGCCGCGTGCTCGAACTCGACGTGCACGCCGGCCGAGGTCTCGGTGAGCGCGGTGATCGAATCGCCGAACAGGTATTCGCAACGGTCGGCGGTGCGCCGGTAGAAGATCTCGGCAAGGTCGCCGCGCAGGATCTCCACATCGCCGCCGGTGAAATCACCCGACATCAGCGCCAGCTCGGCGCCCCGCTCGTCCACGAAGACGGTGTCGGTCGTGCCCGTCTTGCGCTGCTCGATGTCGTCCAGCACGCCCATCCGTTCCAGCACGGTGCGGTGGGTGCTGCCCTTGAAGTCGATCGCCTGACCGCCGGGGCGCAACGCCGGAGCGCGCTCGACGACGGTGACCGCGAAGCCGTAGCGGTGCAGCCAGTAGGCCAGCGCGGGTCCGGCGACGCTCGCGCCGGAGATGAGCACGGTGGTGTTGCGCATGGAGTTCTCCTCGTCTCAAATCTGTGTCCAGTGGAAACTGTATCCGATGGACGCTGATTAGCGTATGGTAGACACAGTTTCACGTCAAGACGTTCTCCGGAAGGATTTCGGGCATGCCGACACCGACCACACTGGAACTGCTCTGGGGTACCGGTCAGCGGCCCAAGCGCGGACCGAAGCCCGCGCTGTCGCTGGAGCGGATCGTCGCGGAGGCCGTCGCGCTGGCCGACGCCGAAGGGCTGGCGAACCTGTCCATGCAGCGGCTGGCCGAGCGCCTCGGCTTCACCAAGATGTCGCTGTACCGCTACGTGCCGGGCAAGGCCGAACTCGTCGCACTGATGCTGGACACGGCGCTGGGCGCGCCGCCGGAACTGAGCGCGGGCGAGGAGGCGTCGGAGAACGACTGGCGCGACCTGCTGCGCGTGTGGTGCGAGACGATCTACGCGCGCTTCAGCGCCCACCCCTGGTCGATGGAGGTGTCGGTCGGTTTGCGGCCGGTCGGCCCGAATGAAGTCGCATGGATGGAGTCCGCGCTCGGCGCGCTCGCCGGGACCGGGCTCACCGCCGCCGAACGGCTGGACACGATCGTCCTGCTGACCGGGCATGCCCGCAGCCTGGCGCAGCAGGTGCGACTGGCGGACGCCGACGAATTCGAGAAGCAGATAGCGGCTCAGTTCGCCGAAATGGTGGCCGCCGCGGCCGATCGATATCCGGCCGCGGTCGCCGCGTTCGCGGAGGGCGGCGCGGCCGCGGGCGGGGACGGCGCGCTGAAGTTCGGCATCGAGCGCATCCTCGACGGACTGGCCGTGCTCATCGCGCGCCGCGGGTGACCGCAGCGGCCTACGCTCGGACCATGACCGACGAACCCGACCTGAAACAGGACTCGACCACCACGGTGCGGGAGTTCTTCGCCGCGCTGGAAATGGGCGCCTCGGAGGAGGCGATCGACCTGTTGCACCCCGACATCGTCTGGAAGAACACCTCGCTGCCCGATGTGAAGGGCATCCGCCGGGTCGGCGGCGTGCTGCGCGGCCTGCGCCGCGACTGGCTCGGCTTCGGAGTGGACATGCACCACATCGCCGCCGACGGCGAGGTCGTGCTCACCGACCGCACCGACTACCTGCGCTTCGGTCCGGTGCGCGTCGGGTTCTGGGTGACCGGCACCTTCCGGCTACGCGACGGCCGAATCATCTTGTGGCACGACCACTTCGGTTGGGCGAACCTCCTGCGCGGCACGGCTGTCGGCCTCTGGCGCGCGGCGCTCACCCGCCGCTGACCTGGTCTCAGGAGTGCTGGGCCAGGTAGTCCAGATAGACCGGTCGCAGCACCTCGGCCACCGCGCCGTCACCGGCGTGGACGTAGTCGTCGAGCATGGGCAGCACGTACTTGATGTCCGCCTCGCTTTCGCCGACATTGCCCGCGGCGGCCTCCGCGGCCGGGATCGACGTGAGCAGCCGCCACAGGAACTTCACATCCCCCCGCCGCACGGCGAGCTTCATCGCCCGGTCGTGCAGCTCCTTCGACGACAGCTTCTCCAAATCCTCGTTACCGGACATACCAGCGACTCTATCCGCCGAATCGGGCGACAGCGACCGCGTGGCGAATCCCGTCCCGGCCCGGACGTCGTGCTGCGATAACCGCTATGACACCGCAACCCCGGCCCGGCTTCCGGATCAAGCGCGTCTACGACGATCCCGACCCCGACGACGGCACCCGGGTGCTGGTCGACCGGCTCTGGCCGAGGGGCATCACCAAAGCGCAAGCGCGGGTCGATCGCTGGCCCAAAGCGCTCACCCCGACCACCGAATTGCGGCGCTGGTTCCACGCCGACCGGGACGCGCGCGGCCCGGAATTCGCCCGCCGCTACCGTGCCGAACTCGCCGCGCCGGAGGTTCAGCAAGATTTGCGGGATTTACGCGCCCTGGCAGCCGAAGCTCCGGTGACATTGCTCACGGCCGTACAGGATCCGGCGCACAGCCATGTTCCGGTGTTGCTCGACGTGCTGCGCTGAACCCTCGCGACGTGCGGGTTTACGACATGTTCACGGACACGCCTCGCAGTCCCCGAGCGCGGACACCGGAATCGGAGGTAGCGTCGGGTGTGCGGGCCGCGGCGGTGTGGCTCGTACGGGAGGTCCTGACCGTGACTGAGCTACTCAGTACGAGGGGGCCGGAGCCCGGCCCTCGTGGCATCTGACGGCAACGTCGGGTCCATCAGGACGGACCGGTCCAGCGAGATCGTTCGTGCGACTGCCGCATGAACACAGAGGAGCCCACCGTGACTGCTGCACGCTCCGTTTCCGCTCCCTCGGCGAACTCCCGCTCCGCGAAAGGCGGAGCCGCCGCGAAGGGGGCCCGCCCCTCGCAATTACCCGGCAAAACCTTCGTCATCGACACCTCCGTTCTGCTGTCGGATCCCGGTTCCTTCACGCGGTTCGGCGAACACGACGTGGTGTTACCCCTGGTGGTCATCAGTGAACTCGAAGCCAAACGGCACCACCACGAGCTGGGCTGGTTCGCGCGAGAAGCTTTGCGCAATCTGGACGATCTGCGCCTGCAACACGGCAGGCTGGATCAGCAGGTGCCGATCGGCATCGAGGGCGGAACGTTGCAGGTGGAACTGAACCACACCGATCCCGCGGTCCTTCCGGTCGGCTTCCGCACCGACACCAACGACTCGCGGATCCTGGCCTGTGCGCTCAATCTCGCGGCCGAGGGCCGCGAAGTGGTGTTGGTGTCCAAGGACATTCCGCTGCGGGTCAAGGCCAGTGCGGTGGGCTTGCACGCCGACGAGTACCACGCGCAGGACGTGGTGACCTCGGGCTGGTCCGGCATGGTCGAGCTCGACGTCAGCACGGCGCGCATCGATCAGCTCTACGCCGAGTCGGTGATCGATCTCGACGAAGCGCGAGAACTGCCCTGCCACACCGGCGTCCGGCTGCTCGGCGTCAGCTCGAGTGCGCTGGGCCGGATCACGCCGGACAAGCGGGTGCAATTGGTCCGCGAGCGCGAGGCGTTCGGGCTGCACGGGCGTTCCGCCGAGCAGCGCATCGCACTCGACCTGCTGCTGGACGAGAGCGTCGGCATCGTCTCGCTCGGTGGCCGGGCCGGGACCGGCAAGTCGGCGCTGGCGTTGACGGCGGGCCTGGAGGCGGTGCTGGAACGGCGCACGCAGCGCAAGGTGGTGGTCTTCCGCCCGCTGTACGCGGTGGGCGGCCAGGACCTGGGCTATCTGCCCGGCACCGAGAGCGAGAAGATGGGCCCCTGGGCGCAAGCGGTCTTCGACACGCTCGACGGGCTGGCCAGCCGCGAGGTGATGGAGGAGGTGCTCAGCCGCGACATGCTGGAGGTGTTGCCGCTGACCCACATTCGCGGGCGGTCGCTGCACGACTCCTTCGTGATCGTGGACGAAGCCCAGTCGTTGGAGCGGAATGTGCTGCTCACGGTGCTCAGCCGTCTGGGAACCGGCTCGCGGGTGGTGCTCACCCACGACGTGGCCCAGCGCGACAACTTGCGCGTCGGCAGGCACGACGGGGTCGCGGCGGTGGTCGAGAAGCTCAAGGGCCATCCGCTCTTCGCGCACATCACGCTGACCCGTAGCGAGCGCTCGCCGATCGCGGCGCTGGTCACCGAGATGCTGGAGGAGTACGGCCCCAACGCCTGATCCCGCGACGCCGTTCGCCGGCGTGTTTCACCGCATGTCCGGTGGGTATCATCGGCCGCGATAGCAGTTCGATATGACCCGGTGGCCGCTCGTCGGTCACCGGGTCATCGTCTGACCAACGGCCGAGGCTATGCGCGGCGTCGTCACGGAATCCGTGGTGCGCCGGCAGCCCACAGCGAGAGGATGGACATGCACCACTTCGCTCGACGAACGGCTGGATTCACCGCAGTACTCGCCGCGGCAGGGCTGGTCCTGGCCGGCTGCGGCGGCGACGACAACAAAGACAACGGCGCCAAGACCGGTATGGCCAGCATGACCGGTATGGTCACCTCGATCGCGAGCCCCACCACCACCGCCGGGATGACCACGCACACCGGCGCGAGCCCGACGACCACGGGCGCGGCCGAGGCGACGACCAAGATCGCGACCCCGGCGGGGGAGATCGCCGTCTCCGGCGCCATCTACGACAAGTATGTGCAGCTCGGCGGCCCGACCGGTCCGCTCGGCGCACCGCTGCAGGCCGAAGAGGACGCACCCGACGAGGGGCACTACCAGGACTTCACGGGCGGCACGATCTACGAACCCAAGGAGGGCGAAGCGCACGTCGTCTGGGGTGAGATCCGCAAGGCCTGGGAAGACAACGGCGGCGCGCAGGGACAGCTCGGCTACCCGATCAGCGACGAGAAGGACATCCCCGGCGGCAAGCAGAGCGACTTCACCGGCGGCACCATCACCTGGGTGAACGGTACTATCACGGTCACGCCGAAGTAGGAACCAGATACTCGGCGTCCGGGATCGCGGTGTGGTCTCGGTTGCCTGTGAATCCCATCCATCCGCCCCGCTCCGCGGGCCAAGCCGCTAGGTTATCTCGGTGCAAACTCTCCTGACCGATCGCGAATTGCTCGAATCGCTCGCGGTGGACGTAGAACTGCTGCTGCGTAAGCACGTGGAGGCCGCCGATGGGTGGCAGCCGCACGATTTCGTGCCGTGGGACGACGGGCGCAACTTCGCCTTCCTCGGCGGTACCGACTGGGCGGCGGAGCAGTCCGAGCTCGGCGAAACCGCCAAGCTGGCGTTGACCGTTTCGGTGCTGATCGCCGACAACCTGCCCTCGTATCACCGCGAGATCGGCAAGTACCTGCGCACCGGCGCGTGGTGGCGCTGGGTCGGCCGCTGGACGGCCGAGGAGAACCGCCACGAGATCACCATCCGCAACTACCTCATGGTGACCAGGTCCGTCGATCCGGTGGAGCTGGAGCGGCTGCGCATGGAGCACATGACCAAGGGTTTCCGCCGCCCGGCGATGCACTTGCTCGACGTGCTGGCGACCTGCGCGTTCGAAGAGGCCGCCAGCGCGATCCGGCACCGCAACATCGCGGCGCTCGAGGAGAACCCCCTGGTCACCGCCATCGCCGAGCGCATCGCGCTGGACGACGAACTGCAGTCGGTGTTCTTCGCCGACCTGGTCTCCGCCGCGCTCGATCTGGCGCCGGACCAGACCGTGCGGGCCATCGCCGACCGGGTCGCGGGCTTCGAGGTCCCGACGGTGACGTTGCCGGACGGCCGCGACAGCGATGTGGTGCTCGCCGAGGCGGGCATCTACGACCGCGCCAAGGAGGGTGAGTTGGTGTTCGCCCCGCTGCTGAAGCGGTGGAACATCTTCACCCGCACCGATTTCGGTCCGGAAGGGGAGCAGGCGCGCGAGGAGCTCGCGCACTTGCGCGACTGATCCGCATCCCCGGGCGCAGCGCACGAACGCCACCTCGACAGCCTTCCGGCTACCGAGGTGGCGTTCGTTTCGGCGCGGGTCAGTCCTGCTCCTTCACCTTCGCCATGGCGAGCACGTCGAGGCGGCGGTCGAGTTCCTCCTCGGTCAGCTTCTCGTCCAGCAGGCCGCGGTCGATGACCGTCTGGCGGATGGTCTTCTTCTCCCGCAGCGCTTCCTTCGCGACCGCCGCCGCCTCCTCGTAGCCGATCGCCGAGTTCAGGGGCGTCACGATCGAAGGCGACGACTCGGCGAGCGTGCGCAGGTGCTCGACATTGGCGACCAGGCCGCGCACGCACTTGTCGGCGAACAGCCGGGAGACGTTGGCCAGCAGGCGGATCGACTCCAGCAGGTTGCGCGCCATCACCGGGATGTACACGTTCAGCTCGAATGCGCCGTTCGCGCCCGCGAACGCCACCGCGGCATCGTTGCCGATCACCTGCGCGCTCACCTGGGTCACCGCCTCGGGCAGCACCGGGTTCACTTTGCCGGGCATGATCGAGCTGCCCGGTTGCAGATCCGGCAGCTGGATCTCGGCCAGGCCGGTGAGCGGACCAGAGCCCATCCAGCGAATATCGTTGGCGATCTTGGTCAGGCTCACCGCGATCGTGCGGAGCGCGCCGGACGCCTCGACCAGACCGTCGCGCGCGGCCTGCGCCTCGAAGTGGTCCTCGGCCTCGCGCAGCGCATCGATGTCGGTGGCGCGCACGAGTTCCGTGACGACCTTCGCGCCGAAACCCTCGGGCGCGTTCAGCCCGGTGCCGACCGCCGTGCCGCCGATGGGCAGCTCGCCGAGCCGCGGGAGCGTGGCCATGATGCGGTCGATGCCCGCGGCGACCTGCCGGGTGTAGCCGCCGAACTCCTGGCCGAGGGTCACCGGGACGGCGTCCATCAGGTGCGTGCGGCCGGACTTCACCACGGTGCGCCATTCCGTGGACTTGTCCAGCAACGCCAGCCGCAGATGCTCCAGCGCGGGAACCAGATCGGTGATGACCGCTTCGGTGGCGGCGAGATGCGTTGCGGTGGGGAAGGTGTCGTTGGACGACTGGGACATGTTCACGTCGTCGTTCGGGTGGACGGTGACGCCCTTCGCCTTGGCGAGCGAGGCGATCACCTCGTTGGCGTTCATGTTCGAGCTGGTGCCGGAACCGGTTTGGAAGACGTCGATCGGGAACTGATCGTCGTGTTCGCCACGCGCGATCTCGTTCGCCGCGGCGATGATGGCATCGGCCTTCACGGGATCGAGCAGCCCCAGGTCGCGGTTGACCGTGGCACACGCGGCCTTCAGCAAGCCGAGCGCGCGAATCTGCGCCCGCTCCAAGCCGCGTCCGCTGATCGGGAAGTTCTCCACGGCCCGCTGGGTCTGCGCCCGCCACAAAGCGTCCACCGGAACCCGGACCTCGCCCATGGTGTCGTGCTCGATGCGGTACTGCGTCTCCTCGCTCATGATCCCGACCCTATGCCGCGGCAGCGGCCCGTGGGGCAGCCACGCCTGAGGTCATTCGCACACCTCGGCAGGCCTTCGCTCGGGAATACGAACTGTTGTCCGGTTCCCCGCCCCACACGGCTCAAAGCTGTGTCCCCGTCCCGAACATGCGGGTACATGCGGTCCGCAAGAGGCGCACGAAGCGACGGGTGGAGGCTGCCGGGGGGCCATCAACGGCGCGCATCGGGTGCTGCCGGTTTCCAACCTGCAGGACCACCGACCCCAGCCCCCGATTTCGAGCGAAGCGAGACCGAGCATGCGCCGTTCGCGGCCCGGCTCGCGTTTGCGCGGCCACCGCGTCCGCGACGAAGTCGCCAGCGGTGGTCGCGCAAACGCGAGCCACAAGGGGGCCGCGAACACCAGCGCCGGAGGCGCTGCAAAATTACGGCAGCGGCGGGACCGCGTGTTCGTCGCCGATGAAATCGACAGAAGAGTATTCGCGCAGCTTGGTCAGGCGGTGGTAGGCGTCGATCATGCGGACCGTGCCGGACTTCGAGCGCATCACGATCGACTGGGTGGACGCGCCGCCGCCGTAGTAGCGCACGCCGCGCAGCAGGTCGCCGTCGGTCACGCCGGTGGCGCAGAAGAACACGTTGTCACCGGAGACGAGGTCCTCGGTGGTCAGTACGCGGTCGAGGTCGTGGCCCGCGTCGATGGCCTTCTGCCGCTCCTCGTCGTCCTTGGGCGCGAGCATGCCTTGCAGCTCGCCGCCCATACAGCGCATCGCGGCGGCGGCGATGATGCCCTCCGGGGTGCCGCCGATGCCGACCAGGATGTCGGTGCCGGAGTCGGGGCGGGCGGCGGCGATCGCGCCCGCGACGTCGCCGTCGGAGATCAGGCGGATGCGGGCGCCCGCGTCACGCACCTGCTGGATGAGCTCGGCGTGCCGGGGGCGATCCAGGATGCAGACGGTCAGGTCGGACTTCGCGGAATTCTTGGCCTTGGCGACCCGGCTGATGTTCTCCGCGATCGGGGCCGAGATATCGATCACGTGGGCAGCGTCGGGGCCTACGGCGATCTTGTGCATGTAGAACACCGCGGACGGGTCGAACATGGCGCCGCGTTCGGCGACCGCGAGCACCGAGATCGCGCCGGGCACGCCCTTGGACATCAGCGTGGTGCCGTCGATCGGGTCGACCGCGAAGTCCACTTCCGGGCCGGTGCCGTCGCCGACGGCCTCGCCGTTGTACAGCATGGGCGCCTCGTCCTTCTCGCCCTCGCCGATGACGACGATGCCGCGCATGGACACCGAGCTGACCAGCTGCCGCATGGCGTCGACGGCCGCGCCGTCGCCCCCCTCCTTGTCGCCGCGTCCGACCCACCGGCCCGCGGCCATCGCCCCTGCCTCGGTCACGCGGACCAGCTCGAGTGCGAGGTTGCGGTCGGGCGCCTCGCGGCGGCTAGGTGTGGGGGAAGTTGCCGTCATTGCGGGGCCTCCTGTGCGTCGGTACGTACCGGTCAATTGTCTCATTCGATGTGGCACGGCCGTACACCCCTGCTCGTGGTGCCGGGGTGCAGGGGGCGGCGTCGCCGCGCGAGTGGATACTGGGAGCGTGTCGTACCAAAAGCCGCGCATCTTGAACGACTACCGGGATCTGTTCTGGTCGTTGATCCCGTTGGTCCTGATCGCGCTGGTGTTCGCCGGGTTGGCCAGCCAATGCAGTTTCGCCGCGAACGGTCCGACGCAGGGTCAGATCCCGCATTTCGACGCGCGCGCCGCGCTCACCGCCGACGCTCGTTCCCTGCCGTTCCCCATCCGCAACCCGGCCCTGCCCGCGGACTGGACGCCGAACTCCGGCAGTCGCGAGTCCATCGGCGGCAACGGGGGCGGGCCGGTCAGCACGGTCGGCTACATCACGCCGCAGGGCACCTACATGCGGTTCAGTCAGAGCAACGCGACCGAGGAGGCGCTGGCCAGGTTCGTGCTCGGGTCGCGCTACGCCAGTGGCACCGAGCAGGTCGGCGCGCAGAAATGGATCGTCTACGCCGAGCAGGGCTCGGAGACCGCGTGGATCGCCGACTTCGGCCAGTCCCGCGTGCTGATCACCGGCGCGGGCAACCAGGCGGCGTTCAGCACGCTCGCCCAGGCGATCACGGCGGCGCAACCGCTGAAGCCCTGAAATCCGCTTGTCTTCGGCGGCGCGCGTTCGTTAATTTTGCCGCGGCACGAGACACGTGCCGAACCGGTTTTCGGAGGTCGATGAATATGGCTGTCCTCAGCCGTCTTTCGCATGCCTTTCGCCGGTTCGCGCGCCACTGATTTTCCGCGGACGCGGACCGGTCTCTCTTCGACGACCAGGAGTGTCACGTGTCTGTTTCCCTTTCCCCCGACCTGCGCACCGAACGGCTGATCTTGCGGTCGTGGACCGCCGCTGCGGCGGCCGCCGTGCTCGATGGCCGCCGTCACGCCGAGTGGGCGGCGGATTTCCCTGCCGACGGCGATCGCGTCATCGCGGGCCTGCTCGCGGCGCACCCGGACTGGCTCGGGCCGTTCGGGCACCGGCTCGTCGTCGAGCGCTCGACCGGGCTCGTCGTCGGATCGATCGGGCTGTTCTGGCCGCCCGCCGGCGGTGCCCTGGAGCTCGGGTACGGCATCGTCGCCTCGCGGCGCGGTCGCGGGTACGCCACCGAGGCCACCGTCGCCCTCACGGCGCACGCGCTCACCGCACCCGGCGTTCGTGCGGTGCACGCCGAGGTGGAGCTGTCGAATCCGCCGTCGGCGCGGGTGCTGGAGAAGGCCGGATTCGAGCGGGTGAGCAGCGTGGACGGCGTCGCCCGGTTCCGCGCCGTGGCCGCATCGCGCTGACGAGGCCGGGGCCCATCGTCAGCGGTGGCTCACCACGTTGACGATGGTCCCGCTCGGGTCGCGGACGAAGAAGCGGCGCACGCCCCACGGCTCGTCGCGCAGGGAGTAGACGACCTCGGCGCCCGCGGCGGTCACCGCCGCGTGTACGGCGTCGACGTCGTCCACCTCCACGCTCATGTCCGGCTGGAGCTGTTCGGCGTCCGGGCCGACGAGCAGGACCTGCGCGGTCGGGTTGGACGGCGAGGCCATCGTCACGACCCAGCCCAGGTCCATCGCCTCGTGGAAGCCGAGCAGCCGGTAGAAGTCGCGGCTCGCGGCCAGGTCGGTGGTGCGGATGTCGGGCGTGGCGCGGCGGATGGTCACTCTTGCCGCTCCAGGTCGGTGCGGTGCAGCGCGTCCTCGACGCGCTTGCGCGCGCCCGCCAGATGTTCCTCACAGCGGTTGGCCAGCGCCTCGCCGCGCTCCCACAGGGCGAGGGATTCATCGAGGTCGAGGCCGCCCTGTTCGAGGATCTTGACGACGTTGACGAGTTCGTCGCGCGCGCGTTCGTAGCCGAAACCGGCGATCTCGGCGGCATCGTCGGCCGGGTCGGCGCCCGTCCCGTCGGCTTCGGTGGACTTGCCGGACTGGGCCAAGTCAGTTCCTCCCTGTGTCGGTGTTCTTGGCGCCGAGGGCCTGGGTGCCGAGCGCGGCGGCCGTGACGGCCCCGTCGGCGACCCGGATGCGCAGCTGGCTGCCTGCGGGCGCGTCCTCGATCGAACGCACCACCTCGCGTTCCCGGCCGGTGACCCGCTGCACGACAGCGTAGCCACGGGCGAGTGTGGCGGCGGGGCCGACGGCGGTGAGTTTCTCGCGCAGATGCCTGGTGGCCGTGGCTTCGGTGCGGACGAAGTGCTCGGCGCAGCGGTGCGTGGCCGTGCGCAGGCGTTCGATCTCTTCTTGGCGGCGATCGATCTCGCGCAGCGGATCGGCCAGCACGGGTCGCGAACGCAGCTGGGCGAGCGCCTCGGTCTCCCGGTCGACCCAACCCCGCAACGCCGCGGCGGTGCGTTCGCGCAGTTCACGAATGCAGGCCAGTTCGGCGGCGGCGTCCGGGACGATCCGTTTGGCGGCGTCGGTCGGCGTGGCCGCGCGCAGGTCGGCGACGAAGTCACTGAGCGGGTTGTCCGGTTCGTGGCCGATCGCGCTGACGATCGGCGTGGTCGCGGCCACGATGGCGCGGCACAGCGCCTCGTCGGAGAACGGCAGCAGGTCTTCGACGCTGCCGCCGCCGCGCGCGAGCACGATCACCTCGACGTCCGGATGCCGATCGAGCTCCGCCAGCGCCGTCAGCATCTGCGATACCGCGGTCGGCCCTTGCACGGCGGTGTTGCGAATCTCGAAACGCACCGCGGGCCAGCGATTGCGAGCGACGCTCAGCACATCGCGCTCCGCGGCGCTGGCGCGTCCGGTGATGAGGCCGACGGTTCCGGGAAGGAACGGGATCGGACGCTTGAGCCGGGGATCGAACAGGCCCTCGGCGTCCAGCAGCGCCTTCAGCCGTTCGATGCGGGCCAGTAGTTCGCCGATGCCGACGGGGCGGATTTCCAGCACGCGCAGCGAGATCGTGCCGCGCCCGGTGAAGAAGGAGAGCTTGCCGTAGACGACCACCCGGCTGCCCTCTTGCAGGGGAATGGGGGATTTGCGGATCAGGTCGGGATCGCAGGTCACCGACAGCGACATGTCGGCGGACGGGTCGCGCAGCACCAGGAACGCGGTGCGGGTGCCGGGCCGGAGATTGATCTGGGTGATCTGGCCCTCCACCCAGATGCTGCCGAGCCGGTCGATCCACTGGGCGACCTTGATGGAGACCGAACGCACCGGCCACGGATGCTCGGCGGAGTTGGCCGGAGCGGCGGCGGGTTGGCCGGAGGTCTCCCGGCCAGCCGTCGGCGACGAGGGTGTCCGGGGTTCGGTCACTGGGCCTGCACAGTGGCGATCCGGTTCGTGAGCATGGTCACGAACGGCGCCCTGGCGCGGGTGTGCTGCTCGTACTCCAGCAGCGCGGTGAGGTCATCGATCGTCAGCAGGCGCAGGCGGGCGCGCAACTGGGCCAGGGTCATGTTGGCGTAGTCGTAGCGGGTGGCGACTTCCGGTTCGGCGATGACGGGCGCTTCCGCGACGGGTTCGGGATCGGTATCCGGGTCCGGCTCTTCGGCCGGTGGCTCGCCGATCGGCGTCACGGAGGCGACATGGCCGTTGGTCGCGCCTGCGCGGCTGTCGTCCGTGGCGAAGGATTCGGGCGCGGGGGACGCGTCGGGATCAGCGGCGGTGTAGAGGTCGAATCGGCTGGCGCGCAGCGTGCTGGGGCTCGGGTCGTCGGCGAGGTCCTCGTCGAAGGTGGCCCACTCCGGCTGCTCGACCGGGCGGTTGGACAAACGGTCGAAAACCGCGTCGCCCTTCAGGGCCAGACTGGTGACGAACTGCTGGACGTGCATCGTCGTCTGCAGCACCTGACTGATGGCCGTGATCGGGAAATTCATTGCCGCCGTGGGTAGCCGACGGGATTCCTCGAGGGCGTATACGGCCGCGCCTGCGGCGACCCGGGCCAGAAAGGGTGGTCGAAACATGGTCCTAGCCTGCCGGAAATGGTGTGTTATGCAAAGGAGGGGCGCGCGGTTCGGGTATTCGCGGGTCGGGGCCGGTGGGCGGGACCGCACTCATATCGCGGAAATGCGCGCGGGAACCCGGCGGGCCGTCCGAAACAATCGGCGCACCCGGTCGTAGACCCGGCTCACGATTCCGATCCGCGGGTTGCGGCGGGAATGTGACGGGCAACTCCCGGACGTGGCGGGATCCCGGGCCGCACGTATCCTGTGGGCATGTCTTCGGCCATTCCCTTGAACGTCGGAATCGCTCGCTCGGCAGGTGCCGGAAGCGCCGTCGCCGACGGCGGAAAACGCGTGCTGCTCGCGGAGCCGCGCGGGTATTGCGCCGGCGTGGACCGGGCGGTCGAAACCGTCGAGAAGGCGCTGGAGAAGCACGGCGCGCCCATCTACGTGCGCAAGGAGATCGTGCACAACCGGCACGTCGTGGAGACGCTGCGCGACCGCGGTGTGATCTTCGTCGACGAGACCGACCAGGTCCCCGAGGGCGCGGTCGTCGTGTTCTCCGCGCACGGCGTGTCCCCCGCGGTGCACACGTCGGCCGCCGAGCGCAATCTGCACACCATCGATGCCACCTGCCCGCTGGTGACCAAGGTGCACCAGGAGGCGAAGCGGTTCGCCCGCGACGACTACGACATCCTGCTGATCGGTCACGAGGGCCACGAGGAGGTCGAGGGCACCGCGGGCGAGGCGCCCGAACACGTCCAGCTGGTCGACGGGCCCGGCGCGGTGGACCAGGTCAGCGTGCGCGACGAGTCGAAGGTGATCTGGCTCTCGCAGACCACGTTGAGCGTGGACGAGACGATGGAGACGGTGCAGCGGCTGCGCGAGCGCTTCCCCGCCCTGCAGGACCCGCCGAGCGACGACATCTGCTACGCCACGCAGAACCGCCAGGTCGCGGTGAAGGCGATGGCTCCGGAATGCGATCTGGTGATCGTGGTCGGCTCGCGCAACTCGTCGAACTCGGTGCGCTTGGTGGAGGTGGCGCTCGGTGCGGGCGCCAAGGCCGCGTATCTGGTGGACTTCGCCCGCGAGATCGACCCGGTCTGGCTCGACGGCGTCCGCACGATCGGCATCACCTCCGGCGCGTCGGTGCCCGAGATCCTGGTCCGCGGTGTGCTGGACAGCCTGGCCGAGCACGGCTACGGCGACGTCCAGCCGGTCACCACGGCCAACGAAACCCTCGTCTTCGCCCTTCCCCGCGAACTGCGCGACGCCCGGCGCTGACGCCGGGCCCGCACCGAGCGTGCGGTATCCAGCTCCGACCGCACCGAGCGACCTCGCCTACAGATTCTCTGGCCTGCGCCGTTCCGGGCGGTTCGAATCGCGTTCGCGATAGCGCACATTGGGCTGGGGGTGCGGCGGCATCTCTCGGCGGCGGCCCGCGCCGCGCGGTGGTTCGGCTTCGGCCCGCGGCATGGCCCCGGTCGGGCGGGCAGGGCCCCGGGCGGGAGCCCGCCCTTCGCGCGGACGGGAGGGGGCGACGCGCGGCGGCGTATCCGCGACCTGCGCCGCGGGTCGGCGGGCCGGTCGGGGAGCTGGCTGTTCGGCATCGGCCGACTCCGGCTCGGCGGGCTCGTCCTTCGGGCGGCGGGTTCTGCGGCGCGCGGCGTCCGGCAGGCCACGGGAGGACCGGCCGGGCTTGGTCTTCTTCGCTGGTGACTTGCCCCAGCTGCCGCCACGGCGTGGCGCTTTGTCGTCCCCCTCTTCCCGGCGGTGCAGGTAGATCCGGGCGCCACCGATCAGCAGGACCACCACCGTGGCCAGCATCATGGTCGGGAACCGGTTCACCAGCGGGATCGCCAGGTTCAGCAGGATGTCCTTCATCGAGGTCGAGCCACGACCGGTGAGCTGCTGATAGGCCAGCGGGACGGCGACGAAGAGCAGCAGTGGCGGCAGCACCATCGTGCTGAACAAGCCCCGGTAGCGAACGGCGGCGACGGCCGCCACACAGCCCACGATGTACAGCGCGGCGAACGTGCCGGTCAGCTCGGCACTGCCGCCGCTGGCATCGATCAGGAATCCCAGAAACGTGCAGGCAACCGCGATCAGGATCGCCGCGCCGACCGGGATCCCCGGCACCGACGGCAGGATCGAGCGTTGCGGCGCGGGCACCCGGGATCGCACACGTTCGGAAGCAGCCACGATATGCACATTAGTTGCCGCCGCTCTCGGCGGCGTGGCGGCACGGCCATAGTCCCGGTTACTCGCCCGCGTCGGCGAAGCTCACCGCGCGAGGCCGGGAATCCACACGCCCGATCTCGGGCACTTCCTGCTCGGCCATCTCGAGCTCGTGCAGTTTGCGCGCGGTAACCATCACTCGTGACTCCACCGAGGCCACCGTGTAATTGAAAGCCTCGACAGCTCTGCCGAGTTGCGCCCCCAGCCGGTCCAGATGTTTCCCCGTCATGCCGAGCCGCTGGTACAGCTCACGGCCGAGCCGCTGCACGGTGGCCATGTCCTTGGAGAGCGACTCCTGCCGCCAGCCGAAGGCGATGGTGCGCAGCAACGCGATCAGGGTGGTCGGTGTAGCGAGGATCACATTGCGGCCGAACGCGTACTCCAACAGCTCGGAGTCGGTGGTCAGGGCGGCGTCCAGGAACGGATCGCCGGGCACGAACAGCACCACGAATTCGGGTGCGGGGTCGAAGGCGGCCCAGTACGCCTTGTCCGACAGCTGGTCGACATGCGCGCGCAGATGTTTGGCGTGCCTGGTGAGCAGCTCGGCGCGCACGTCGGGGTCGTCGGAGCCGCAGGCGTCCAGGTAGGCGGCGAACGGCACCTTGGCGTCCACCACGATGTGCCTGCCGCCCGCCAGGCGCACCACCAGATCGGGTCGCACCGTGCGGTCGTCCTCGCCGTGACCGGTGCGGCTCACCTGGGTCCGGAAATCGCAATGCCTGGTCATCCCGGCCAGCTCGACCACCCGCTCCAGTTGGATCTCGCCCCATCGTCCCCGTACTTGCGGCGCGCGCAGCGCCGCGACCAGCCGGCCGGTCTCCCCGGTGAGCTGATGCGACGTGCGCTGCATGCTCGCGACCTGTTCGCGCAGGCTCGAATACGCGGTGAGCCGCTGCCGCTCGACCTGCTGGATGTGCTCGTTCAGCGCTCCGACCGCCGCCCGCAGCGGTTCCACCAGCGCGCCCACGGCGTGCGAATGCCTTCGCGCGGCATCCTCGTTGGCCGCGGTGAGCGACTGCCGCAGCAGCCGTTCGTTGTCCGCCGCCGCGGTGAGCCGCGCCTGGGCCGCCGCCGCGCGATGCCCGTCCCGCGCGGCGCGACCCAGCCAGCCGAGGCCGAGACCGGCGGCGAACACCAGCACGAGGGCGACGAGCATCGGTGCGGTCATAGCGGAGATAGTGCCGTACGTCACCGACAGGAACGAGCATCTGGCAACTGCCCGGCATCGCGTCGGAAACCGGCTCGGCCAGTGCGTTGCCGCATATTTCACATAGCTGTTCGGATTCTGGCATCCGGAATCGCCGACGCCGTGGATTCGGGAGGTCAAGAGGTGCGTGAGGTTTCGGCTCGTCGCCGAACGGGATCCGCCGACTCGGACACGTCCGCTGGACACGCCGGGTTCCGGCTGGGCGAACCCGACACGGCGGGCGGGGCGATTGAAGTCTGTCGGTGCCTTGCCCTACGGTTTCGCGGCATGCGGATGCTGCACACCTCGGACTGGCACATCGGGCGCACGTTCCACGGGGTCGATCTGCTTGCCGACCAGGCTCGTTCACTGACCGCCATCGCGGAGCTGGTAGCCGAGGAATCGGTCGATGTGGTGGTGCTGCCGGGTGACGTGTACGACCGGTCGATTCCCAGCGCCGACGCGATCGCGGTGTGCAACCGGGGATTCGAGGCGATCCGCAGTGCGGGGGCGCGGATCGTAGCCACTTCGGGGAACCACGATTCGCCCGCTCGGCTGGGCGCCGGCGCGAGCTTCGCCGCCGCGGGCGGGCTGCATCTGCGCACCACCGTGGCCGACGCCGATCGGCCCGTGCTGCTGGAAGACGAGCACGGGCCGGTGGCGTTCTACGGCATCCCGTACTTGGAACCGGAGATCACCCGCGCGGAACTCGAAGTGCCGCAAGCGCGCTCGCACGCCGAGATCCTGGACGCGGCCATGGCTCGCGTACGTGCCGACATCGCGCGGCGGCCCGGGGTGCGGACGGTCGTGCTGGCGCACGCCTTCGTGGTCGGCGGGGAAGCCACCGGATCGGAGCGCTCCATCTCGGTCGGCGGCGTGGAGACGGTTCCGCTGGCCGCTTTCGACGGCATCGACTACGTGGCCCTCGGCCATTTGCATTCACCGCAGACGCTCGCGGAGGCGGTGCGCTACTCCGGCTCGCCGCTGCCGTATTCGTTCGGCGAGAACGCGCATCGCAAAGCGGTTTGGATCGTCGACTTGGATGCGTCCGGCCTGCGAGCGGTGCGCCGCCGGGACCTACCGACGGTGCGGGGCCTGAGCAAGCTGACCGGCACCCTGGACGAACTGCTGAGCGGCGCGGAGTACGGCACGGCCGAACAGCACTACGTGTCCGCGATGCTCACCGACGTCGCCCGCCCGGTCGACGCCATGCGCAAGCTGCGCGAACGGTTCCCCTACGCGGTGCACGTCGAATGGGTGCGGCCCGAGGGCAGCCCGGACCTGCGCTACCGTGAGCGAGTGCACGGCCGCCGCGACATCGAAGTAGCCCACAGCTTCCTCACCGACGTCCGCGGCGCACCCAGCTCGAGCGAGATGACCTGGCTGGAGCGGGCGCTGTCCGCCGCCGTCGCCGAACCGGAGCAGGTGGCCACCGTGGCCGCCGCCGAGGAACTGACCGCATGAGCGCCCTGTCCAGGCCGGGCGTAGGCGCGGCGGCATGAGGCTGCACAAGCTGGAGATGACCGCCTTCGGCCCGTTCGCCGCCACCACGGTCGTCGACTTCGACGCGCTCGGCGCCGACGGGCTGTTCCTGCTGCACGGCCAGACCGGAGCGGGCAAGACCACGGTGCTGGACGCCATCGCGTTCGCGCTCTACGGCCGGGTGCCCGGTGCGCGCGGGGAGAGCAAGCGCCTGCATTCCGATCACGCACCGGAGCAGACACCACCGGAGGTGATGCTGGAGGCGACGTTGGGCGGGCGGCGACTGCGTCTGACCAGAAGCCCCGAGTTCCAGCGTCCCAAGCGGGACGGCACGGGCATGCGCACGATCAATCCGAAGGCGACGCTGGCCTGGCTGGACGGCCGAGGCGAGAACCTCTCCCGGATACCGGATATCGGCGAGGAGGTGCTGCGCCTGCTCGGCATGAGCGCCGACCAGTTCTTCCAGGTGGTGCTGCTGCCCCAGGGCGACTTCGCCCGCTTCCTACGCGCGGACAACGAAGATCGCGAGAAGCTGCTCGAAAAACTGTTCGACACGAAGCGTTTCGGCACCGCCGAGCAGTGGCTCGCCGACAAGCGCCGCGCCGCCGAAGCGGATCTGGATGCTCGTACCGACGGCATCAAGCGGCTGATCACGCAGGTGGGCATGGCCGCGGGGGTAGCGGATTCGGTCGGTACGGGCGAATGCGTCGGGTGGTCGCAGGATCTTTTGTCCACCGCGCGCGTCGACCTGGCCACGGCCGCGGCAGAAGTCGAACGCTGCCAGGCGGAATCGGCGCGCGTCCGGGAGCAGGCCGAACAGCAGCGTCGGCTGCGCGAATTGCGTCGCCGCATGAGCTCGGCACGCGCGCAACTGGACGACTACGTGGCGGGCGCGGATCGGCGCGCCGCACTGCAAGCCGAACTCGACCTCGCTCGCCGGGCCGCGCCGGTCGTCGCCGCCATCGACGAAGCGCGTACGGCGGTGCAAACCCAGCGCAGGCGCGAGGGCGAAAAGCGCACGGCGGCAGAGCGGCTCGCAGCCCGCCTGCTGGAACCGGAGAGCGCCGAACTCGGCGGCGCCGAACTGGTCGACGGCGACCGGGTACGCGATGACGCCGACATCGACGCGGCGGTCCAGCGCTGGAGCGCGCAGATCGGTGCGCTGGACGAAGTGCGCACCGACGCCGCCACCGCCACCCGGCTCGGTGGTGAACTCGACGCCCTGCGCACCGAGGACGCGACGCTGGCCCGGCGCGTCACCGAACTCGCCGCACGGCGCGAGGAACTGCCCGCCGTGCTCACCGCGGCCGAGGCCAGGCTGCGCGAGGCCGCCGAAGCGGTCGCCGCCCTGCCTGGCATCACCGCGGAGACCGAACGGTTGCAGGCGGCCGCCACGGCCGCGGTCGAGCTGGCCGCCCGGCGCACCGCGCTCGATCACGCCCGCATCGAGTTCGACGCCGCCCGCGCCGCGCACCTCGACGCCAAAGAACTCGTGCTGGATCTGCGTGAGCGCAGGCTGAGCGGAATGGCCGCCGAACTGGCCGGCGAGCTGGTCGACGGAAGCCCCTGCGCGGTTTGCGGTTCCGCGCAGCATCCCGCACCCGCCCAGCCGACCGACACCGCGGTGTCCAAGGACGAGGAGGAAGCCGCGGTGGCGGCCGAGCGCGCCGCGGAGGACGTCCGCGATCGCGCGCTGGCTCGCATCACCGGCCTGGAACGCGAGATCGAAGCGCTGGTCGCTCGCGGCGGCGATACCGACCGCGTCGAACTCGCCGCGGCCCTGCGCGCCGCGACCGACCGCTACGAGGACACTTCGGAATTGGCCGCCAACGCCGACGGGCTGGAAGCCGAACTCACGCGCCTGCGCGGCGACGAGGCGCGCCTGCACGACGAGCTGCGCGCATCCGAGGCGCGCCGCAGCGCGGTCGCCGCCACCGTCGCCTCCGCCGAAAGGCGCCTCGGCGAGCTCACCGACCGGCTGCGGAGCGCGGCGGGCGCCGACCTGACCATCGACCGCCGCCGTGCCCGGCTCGCCGCTCTCGTCGCCGAGGCGACCGCCCTGCGCGAAACCCGCGCCGAAGCGGTGGCGGCGCGTGAGCAGGTGTCCCGGATCGCCGATCGGGTGGAAAATCTCGCCGGCGTCGCGGGTTTCGTGCCGGAAGGCGAGTATGGCGGTTCGTCGTCGGCTCCGGGCTCCGCGTCGGTCACTACTGAAGGCTCGGCTCTGTCCGGCGGTCCGGCTCAGCTCCCGGAATCCGCCGAGACGGCCGCTTCGGACTCCGTCGGCGCCGAGGAACCGGCGCTTGTCGGCACTCGAACTCGCGACACGTTGGGAGACGATGTCGCGCGCTTGACCGCCTACGCGAAAGTCGTCAACGCCGCATCGCGTGACTCTCGGCGGCAGGCCGAGATCGAAGCGGAACTCGTGGCCGCCGACCGTGCCCGTGCCGCGGCGGAAGCGGTTCTGGCGGAACCGGAGATCCGAGCGGCGTCGGAGCAGGAGCCCGGCGATCCCGCCGAACTCGACGCGCTGGTGACGGCCGCGCAGACCGCGCTCAACGCCGCTGTGGCCGCCCATGCCGAGGCGAGCAGGCGAGCGAGTCAGCTCGAGGAGCTCGGCGGCCAACTCTGGGCCGCTGTGGATCGGATCGCCCCGGCACAACGAGCGTTCGAGGAACTCGACGGTCTCGCCGACCTGGTCGCCGGGCGCGGTGCGAACAACCGCCGCATGTCCCTGCACTC
The DNA here is from genome assembly GCF_047200615.1 of Nocardia sichangensis. Taxonomy (NCBI): domain Bacteria; kingdom Bacillati; phylum Actinomycetota; class Actinomycetes; order Mycobacteriales; family Nocardiaceae; genus Nocardia; species Nocardia sichangensis. The sequence goes on along the minus strand of NZ_JBJZOK010000019.1, from coordinate 100,109 downwards.
CTACGTCCTGGCCGCACGCTTGGAGGAAGTCGCGCAGGCGGGCTCGCTGCGGCTACGCAGAATGTCCGGCGGCCGTTACGAATTCGTCCACTCGGACAAGGCAGGACCGCGTGGTCGCCGAGGCGGCCTCGGCCTGGACATCCGTGACGACTACACCGGAGCCATCCGCCCGGCCAAGACGCTGTCCGGTGGCGAAACCTTCATGGCCTCCCTCTCGCTGGCGCTCGGCCTGGCCGACACCGTCGCCGCCGAATCCGGTGGCCTCGTGCTGGACACTCTGTTCATCGATGAGGGATTCGGCGGCCTGGACGCCGACACCCTGGACGCCGTGATGGGCGTGCTGGACGAACTCCGCGCGGGCGGCCGCGTGGTCGGCGTGGTCAGCCACGTGGACGAGATGCGCCAGCGTATCCCCAGCCGCCTGCACGTCGTACGCGGCCGCGACGGCTCCCACCTCCAGGCGACGATCGCCTGAGCGCGGACTCCGGCTGCTCGGCGGTTCCGGCTGCTCGGCGGTTGAGCCCTGCAGGCGGTGGGTGCACCCGGCCGTGGCGACACGCTGCCGAACGGTTTACCGGCCGCTGCGTACCGGACGTGAACATATCGGCTGCACTGCCGAGCGGCCTGTCCGGACGCAGCGCATCACGTCCTCACCCGCGAGAGCCGGCCCGTAGGCGGCGGAGCGTGGGCGTGTTCGCCTCGCAACCGCCCAAACGACGTGCACGCTTCCGGCTGGAAATCAGCCGCGCGAATGGGCCACGGCGACCGTAGGCGTCCGCGCGACCTACCCGGATGAGCGGCACCGTGCAGGCCGCGCGGGGGCACGCTGAGCTGCCCGGGCGCACCCTTGACTGAGCGTCGAGGACTGACGGTCGGCGATCAGCACGTTACGGCCTCGCCGAACGACAGGCTGTTGCCGTCTCGGGCCAGCACGCCGACGTGACGCACGCCGTCGCTGTAGGTCTTTTCCTGTTCGTGGCCGATACCCTGCGCGGCGAGTCGCGAGACCTCAGCCCTCGTGGTCGAGCAGCCACCGTTTCACCGGCAATCCCCAGCGGAAGCCGCCGAGTGCGCCGCCGATGCGGAGGATCCGATGACAGGGCACGAAGAGGGCGGCGGCGTTGCGGGCGCAGGCGTTGGCCGCGGCGCGCGTGGCGTCGGGGCGGTCGGCGCGGGCGGCGAATTCGGTGTAGGTGAGTGGGCTCCCCGCCGGGACGGCGCGGAGCACTTCCCAGGCGTGCACGAGGAATTCCCCGGACTGCTGGCGAACGGGAATCGGGTCGATCGCGGTGAGATCGCCTTCGTGATAGGCGGTGACGGCACCGGTCACCTCGCCCAGCGAATCCCGCTGCCGCAGTCGGCCGGGCCGCAAGGCGGGATGGATCAGGCCGCGCAGGTTTTCCGCGTCGGAGGTCCAACCGGAGGCCAGCACCGCGCCGTCGGGGTCGACGAGCGTGGTGAACGGGCCGATCGGTGTCTCCGTGACGGCGAAATCCGCTGTGACGGTGCGGGTGCTACCGACGTCGGTGCGGACGGCGAAGCTGGCGTTCATGATTCGACACTGCCTTTCGTAGTGGCGAGCGCGGGGACGACGGAAGGTGTGGCGCGGCTGGTCAGTGCCGTTTTCCACAGGTGCATGGACAAGTACGATCGCCACGGCACCCAGCGTGCGGTGTCCGTCAGATCGATGCCGAGCAGGCTCGCGCCGCGGCGGACGACCAAGTCGGTGCCGAGCAGGACGTCCGGATCGGCGAGCAGGCGCATGGTCACGTAATCGGCCGTCCACGGCCCGACACCGTCCAGCGCGAGCAGGTCGCGGCGCAGGTCGGCGGCGGTGCGCCCTTGGTGCAGCGCCAGCTCCCCGGAGGCGAGCGCCTCGGCGGCCGCGGTGATGGATCGGATGCGCCGCGCCGGTCCGGTCAAAATATCGGCGCCGCGTTCGGCGATCACCTCCGGCGTCGGGAACAGCAGCGGGATCGGCCCGTCCACCCGTTCCCCGAGTGCCTCGACCAGTCGGGCGGTGTGCGTGGCGGCGGCGGCCACCGAGATCTGCTGCCCGATCATGGTGCGCAGCAATAGTTCTGCGCCGTCGACGCACCCGGGCACACGGATACCGGGGGTGAACGACGGGCGACCGACGTCGACCGGGTCGATCTCGGTCAGCGCTTCGCTCTCCGGCGGTGACCCCGCCCCCGCGTCCGGCAGATATTCGGCGGCCTGCTCACGCGGCCGTTTCGGGGAGCCGCCGTGCGCCGTGGGCCCGACACCGAGTGCTTCGTCGATGCCGACCGGGTCGGCGTCCAGGTCGAGCAGGTGCCGCAGCCTGGTCACCGTCGGCGCGAGATCGCGCATGTCGTGCAGGGACAAATCCGCGCGCACATGGTCGCGCTGGAAGCTCAGCCGCGCGGTGGCGTGCCCGTGTGGCGTGCGCAGGTTCCTGGTGTAGGCGCGGTCCTCCCACAATTCCATGCCCGGCACCACGTGCGCGGACAGGAACCATTCCAACCAGGCCCGGTCGAGCGGTTCCCGGTAGGGCAGCCGCAGCGTGAGCGAGCCGCTGCCGGACGGCGCGGGACGCGCGGGGGCTCCGGTTCTCGCGCGCTGCGCTTCGAGCCGCATGGTGGTGGGGCTGACCGCGAACACCTCGCGCACCGTGTCGTTGAACTGGCGGATCGAGGCGAAACCCGCCGCGAACGCGATGTCGGACATGGGCATCGCGGTGGTCTGGATCAGCAGCCGCGCCGTGTGCGCCCGGTGCGCCCTGGCCAGCGCCAGCGGCCCCGCGCCCAGTTCGGTGGTCAGTACCCGGGTGAGCTGCCGCTGGGAATAGCCGAGCGTGGCGGCCAGCCCCGGCACCCCGGCCCGCTCGACCACGCCGTCTCCGATCAGCCGCATCGCCCGCGCGGCCAGATCCGCCCTGGTGTTCCACAGCGGCGAGCCGGGCGCCGCGTCCGGCAGGCAGCGGCGGCAGGCACGGTAACCCGCCTGCTGCGCCGCGGCGGCGGTCGGCAGGAACGACACGTTGGCCCGCTTCGGCGTGATCGCGGGACACGAAGGACGGCAATAGATTCCGGTGGTTCGCACCGCGGTGAAGAATTGCCCGTCGAATCGCGAATCCCGGGTCGACACCGCCCGGTAGCAACGTTCGAAATCCAATGCCGTGATCGTCACGCACACCACAATGGCAGCTGCGGCGAACCCGTGCTAGCGGGAATCGGCCACCAGCGCTGGGGGTAGCCGCGACCTCGCACGACGATGATGAGATCGCACAGCCGTTGCCCGGTCAACTGTTGTGAAAACTACCGAATCGGCATGTGGTGACGCGCGCCGAAAATCTTTTCGGTCAGCAGCACCGGTTGGCTGGATTGCGATCGGCCTCGGCATGCCGCTGCCGCCAGTACTCCCGCTCGGTCGGGATGGCGCAGCCGGGATGGCTGCGCCGCAGGTGCTCCACGTAACGCTGGTAGTCCTGCCCACCCAGGATCGAGTCGAACCACCAGACGCCCGCTCGGACGCCGTCGCCGCAGGCGCGGGCCGCGGCGCGCAGCCGGGCGCCGAGCGGTCGCGCGGACCGATCGGCGCCCTGCTTCGCGGAGTCGCTCATTGCGCGTGTACGTGTGCCGCGCCGGAGGCGCGCGCCTTCCCGGTCGCGATCAACTCGTCCCACTCCTTCTGGACTTCCTTCTCCGCCGCGGTGGCGAGGAATCCGCTGGGCGCGAAGATCTTCGACGGCTGTTCCGGCGTCTCGGTGGTCGTCGACTCCCCGGAGCGCCAGGCGCGGAAGGCCACCAGCGCGCCCACCACCGCCACGATCAGTACCAGCACCGCGAAGATGATCGACAAAGTGCCCTGGATGAAGGTGTTGCGCACGATCGCGTTCATGTCGTCCTGGGTCTTCGCCGTCAGGCACAGCTTCCCGGCATCCTGCGCCGCTTGGCAGATGCTGTGCTGCTTCCAGTAGCCGAGCTTCGGATCGGCGGAGAAGATCTTCTGCCACGACGCCGTCATCGTCACCAAGAGGTCCCAGACCAGTGGAATCGCCGGAATCCAGGCCCATTTCGCGAGGCCCTTCTTCACCACGATCACCAGCACGACAGTCAACGCGATGGCGGCCAGCAACTGATTGGCGATGCCGAACAGCGGGAACAGCGTGTTGATGCCGCCGAGCGGATCGGTCACACCCATCAGCAGGATCGAGCCCCACGCGCCGACCACGACGGCCGAGCACAGCCACGCGCCCACCCGCCAGGACGGATCACGGAACTTCTTCGCCGCGCCGCCGAAGTTGCCCAGCGCGTCCGACAGCATGAACCGGGCCACCCGGGTGCCCGCGTCGATCGTGGTGAGGATGAACAGCGCCTCGAACATGATCGCGAAGTGGTACCAGAACGACTTCATGCTCGCGCCGCCCAGGAATTGGTGGAACACCTCGGAGATGCCGACCGCCAGCGTCGGCGCGCCGCCCGTGCGGGAGATGATCGATGATTCGCCGACATCGCTCGCGGCCTGGCTCAGCTCCGCCGGAGTGATCGCCGGACCGCTGAGCCCGAGGCTATTGGTGTAGGCCGCGGCCTTCTCCGCGGTGCCACCGGTGAGACCGAGCGGCGCGTTCATCGCGAAGTACAGGTGCTGGTCGATGATCGAGGCGGTGATGATCGCCATGACCGCGACGAACGACTCCATCAGCATGCCGCCGTAGCCGATCATCCGCGCGTGCGATTCCTTCTCCAGCAGTTTCGGCGTGGTGCCGGAGGAAACGAGCGCGTGGAAGCCGCTCAGCGCGCCGCAGGCGATGGTGATGAACAGGAACGGGAACAGCGAACCCGCGAACGCCGGTCCGGTACCGCTGGACGCGAACGACGAGACGGCGGGCGCGTGCAGCACCGGCAACGTGACCAGGATGCCGACCGCGAGCAGCACGATGGTGCCCACCTTCATGAACGTCGACAGGTAGTCGCGCGGGGCGAGCAGCAGCCACACCGGGAGCACCGAGGCGACGAAACCGTAGGCGATCAGCAGCCAGGAGATGGTCACCGGCGAGAGCGTGAACCAGTCCGCGCCCCACTCGGTTTCCGACACCCAACCGCCGCCGACGATGGCCAGCAGCAACATGGCGAACCCGATCACGGAGACCTCGCCGACCTTGCCCGGCCGGAGGAACCGCAGGTACACACCCATGAACAGTGCGATCGGAATGGTCATGCCGATCGAGAACACGCCCCACGGGCTGTGCGCGAGCGCGTTGACCACCACCAGCGCGAGCACCGCCAGCAGGATCATCATGATCACCAGGACGCCCACGATGGCCGACCAGCCGCCGATCACGCCCAGCTCGTCGCGCGCCATCTGCCCCAGGCTGCGCCCGCGCCGCTTCATCGAGACCCACAGCACCAGGTAGTCCTGCACCGCGCCGGCCAGCACCACGCCGACCACGATCCAGATGGTCCCCGGCAGGTAGCCCATCTGCGCGGCCAGCACCGGACCGACCAGCGGCCCCGCGCCCGCGATGGCGGCGAAGTGGTGCCCGTAGAGCACCCGCCGGTCCATCGGCATGTAGTCCTTGCCGTTCTCCAGGATTTCGGCGGGTGTGGCCAGGTCGTCGCGTGGTTTGACGATCTTGCGTTCGATGAACCTGGCGTAGAACCGGTACGCGATGATGTAAGTGCACACCGCCGCGATCACGATCCACACCGCGTTCACCGATTCGCCGCGTGAGATGGCGAGCACCGCCCACGCTATGGCGCCGAGTGCGGCGATCCCCGCGAAGATCAATTTCTTGGCCGGTGTGATCGGGGACTTGTCGACCACGCCGACGGGCGGCAGATCGGGATCGGTCCGCAGATATTCGATTGTCGCCATCTGCCTACTCTCCTGTAAAACGCGCAGGATCTTGCTCAAACACGTGACAACGTAACCGATCGATGATCGCCGTCGTGCCGATTCCGGACGTCGGACGCGCACCGTGAAATATTGTTCATGTGTCGGCCGTCACCATGTGATTGCCGAACGTATGCTGCCATGCCGTTCGAGAAGCTCCACATCCGCCCTGGAGGAGGGCTGTGTTGCGTGCGAATCCCGTCGCCAGGGTCCGTCGCCGGACGCTGCTCGGGTCGGCGCTGGCCGCGCCACTACTGGCGAGCGGCGGCTGCGGCTCCGACGACGACGCGTTGACCTTCTTCTTCCAGGCCAGGCCGGAAGAGGCCAGGGTCCGGCTGACGATCATCGACGAGTTCCGGAAGCTGCATCCCGACATCAGGATTCGCACCATCATGTCGGGTCCGGACCCGCTCCAGCAGATGCTCACCTACTGCGCGGGCGGGAAATGCCCGGACGTGCTGATGGCGTGGGAGCTGACCTACGCGGGGCTGGCCGAGCGCGGGGTACTGCTGGATCTGAACACCCTGCTCGACCGCGATCCGCGGTACGCCGCCCAGCTGCGCGCCGACAGCTATCCGGCGCTGTACGACACCTTCACCTACGCGGGCGGGCAGTACGCCCTGCCCGAACAGTGGTCCGGCGTCTTCCTGTACTACAACCGGGAGCTGTTCGACGGAACCGGGATCACTCCGCCCGCGCGCTGGCGCGACGCCTGGTCTTTCGACGAGTTCCTGGCCGCTGCCGAGGCGTTGACCAGGCATGACTCGTCTCGCACCCGGTGGGGGTTCGCCGACGCCTGGGTGCCGTACTTCTCGGCGGCCTGCTTCGGCATGAACAACGGCGCCGAATGGTTCTCGCCCTCGGTGCGTCCGACCAGGACCAACCTCGGCGATCCGCGGTTCGCCGAAGGATTCCAGTTCTACGCCGACCTCGCCGTACGCCACCGCGTGGCGCCGAAAGCCGCCGACACGCTTTCCGTCTCGGCCCCAGACCTGTTCCGGCGGGGCCGGTCCGCGATGGCGCTGGGCGGGCATTGGCTGTATTCCGAATTCGCCGGGCACGACGATCTCCCGATCGACATCACGGTGCTGCCGGTGGGCCCGCACGGCGGTCCCGGCGCGATCACCGACGTCGGCAGCACGGGCCTGGCCATCGCCGCGGGCAGCCCGCGTGTCGAACAGGCCTGGGAATTCGTCAAATTCGCTACCGGACCGGTGGGTCAGGAGATCATCGCCGCGTCCGGGCTGTTCGTCCCCGTGCTCCAGTCGGCGATGAACTCACCGGGGTTCGCCGCCGCGCACCGGGAGATCCGCAATCTCGAGGTGTTCACCGCCGGTCCGGCCAATTCCCGCCCGCTGCCGATCACCCCCGCTTGGGGGAAGGTGTCCGCCCTGCTCGAACGCGGCTCCAACCGAGTGCTGCGCGGCGCCGCCACCGCCGCCTCGTTGGACGGCCGTTTCGCCTCCGACGTCGACGCGCTGCTGGAGACGCCATGATGGCAGCGCGGCGATCGCAAACATCGGGCAAAGCGGGGGTCGCCTCCCGATTGGCGCGGCGGCGCGAGCGGGCCGGTTGGGCATTCGTCGCGCCCAACGTGGCGGCCGTCGCGGTTTTCTTGTTGTTCCCGTTGGGTTTTTCGCTCTATCTGAGTTTTCATTCGTGGGACCTGTTCAGCCCCATGCGATTTGTCGGTGTGGACAACTATCGGCGGCTGTTCGCCTCGGACCCGTTGTTTCTCATCGCATTACGCAACACGGCCGTTTTCACGCTGCTGACCTTGGTGCCCACAGTGCTGATCGGACTCGCCGTCGCCGCCGCGCTGAATCGAAAATTGGCCGGCATAGGCCTATTTCGCACCATCGCTTTTCTGCCGTTGGTCGCCTCGGCGGTCGCCATGGCCGTGGTGTGGCGGTTCCTGTTCACCGACGACGGGCTGCTCAACGTCGCGCTCGGCTGGATCGGCATCGACGCGGTGCCCTGGCTGACCGACCCCGACTGGGCGCTGGTCTCGCTCAGCATCGTCACCGTGTGGAAGAGCGTGCCGTTCGCGACGGTCATCCTGCTCGCCGCCATGCAAGGCGTACCGGAGACGCTCTACGAGGCCGCCGAGATCGACGGAGCCGGGGCGCTGCGGCGATTCTTCGCGATCACCGTGCCGCTGATCCGGGGGCCGCTGTCGTTCGTCTTCATCATCACGATCATCAATTCCGTGCAGGCGTTCGACCAGGCATACGCGCTGACCGGCGGCAACGGGGGGCCGGAGACGGGTACGTACCTGCTGGGGATCATGCTGTTCCAGAACGCGTTCGGCTTCTACGAGGTCGGGTACGCCTCCGCGCTCGCCTGGGTGATCTTCGCGATCCTGTTCCTGTTGACACTGGTGCAACTGCGGATGGCCCGGCGGTCGGAGGTGGAACAGTGAACACCTACGAGGCGGTGCGGCGCGCGCTGCCGGTTCGACGCGACCGCGCGTTCGTCGCGATCGGCCGCGTCGACCGGGCTATCGTGCGGCGAGTGGTGCGCGGAACCGCGATATACGCGGTGCTGGTCGGCATCGGGTGGTGCGCGCTGCTGCCGATCCTGTGGGCGGTGTCGGGCTCGCTGAAACGGGACGGCGAGATCGCCGATGCGGCGTTCCTTCCGCAGCGGCCGCAGTGGTCGAACTACGGGAAGGTCTTCGATCTGCTGCCCATGGGGCGGATGCTGCTCAACACCACCATCTACGCGTTGTGCGTCACGGCGGGGCAGGTCTTCTTCTGCTCGTTGGCCGGTTATGCCTTCGCGCGTCTGCGTTTCCGTGGGCGCGACATGCTGTTCCTGGCCTACCTCGCGACGCTGATGGTGCCGTTGACCGTGACGGTGATTCCGCAGTTCCTGCTGATGCGGGCGTTCGGCTGGGTGGACACCCCGTGGGCGATGATCGTGCCCGGCCTGTTCGGCAGTGCGTTCGGCACGTATCTGATGCGGCAGTTCTTCCGCACGCTGCCCGAGGAACTCGAGGAGGCCGCCATCCTCGACGGCTGTTCCACCTGGCAGGTGTACTGGCGGGTGCTGCTGCCGCACACCCGTCCGGCCCTGATGGTGCTCGCCGTGCTCACCTGGATCACCGTGTGGAACGACTTCCTCTGGCCGCTGGTCATGATCCAGCGCGACGACGTCGCCACCGCGACACTGGGACTGGTCCGGCTGCAAGGCCAGTACTACACCCAGTGGCCCATCCTCATGGCCGCCGCGGTCGTCATCTTGCTCCCACTGCTGCTCATCTACGCGATAGCCCAGCGCGCGTTCATCCGCGGCATCGCGATGTCGGGCTTCGGCGGGCGCTGAGCGGGTGTGCTCGGTTCGCCTGATTCGCGCGCCTTTCCGGTTGCCGGTGCTCTTCGGTGACGCCCCGCGCTTCGTCCTCAGGCCGATCAAGCGCCCCAGTAGGTGCCGAAGCTCCAGAGATTGCCTTCCGGGTCGCGGACCGTGAAGCCGCGTGAGCCGTAGTCCTCGTCGCGCAGGCCACGGACCACTTCGGCCCCCGCGGCGGTGGCGCGGGCGAACAGCGCGTCGGGCTCCTCGCAGACGAGATAGACCGAGTTGGTGCCGGTCGGGCGGGTGCTGAACGGGCTGTCGTCCTTACCTGCCGAGCCGAACATGACACCGCCGCCCAGCGGCCAGCGCAGTTCCGCGTGCTCGACGATCGATGGGTCGTCCTCGCGGGCGTAGAGCGCGGCCTCCCGGAAGCCGAACGCCTCGATCAGGAAGGCGGCCATCGCGCGGGCATCGCGGAAAACGAGCGTGGGCCAGACGGCGGTGCGGGTGCTGACTTCTGTCGGATTCGTCATGCCTTCATCGTCATCCGGCGGACTCGTCCGGGGCTTGGACGGATGGAATCTCCTCGGCCAGCCACGCGGTCGGGCTGGTTCCGGCGAGGTCGGCGAAGTCCCGATCCAGATGAGCCTGGTCGTAATACCCACACGTGGCGGCCACCTGGGCGATGGTGACGTAGGAGGGCGTGTGCGCCAGCATCCGGCGCGCCTGTTCGAAGCGCGTGATCCGGGCCGCGAGTTTCGGGCTCAGGCCGAACTCGCGCTTGAACCGGCGCGTCAGATGCTGTCTGGTCCACCCGACCTCCGCGGCGAGCGAGCCGACCGCGATTCCGCCGCCGGAACCGACCACCGCACGCCACGCCCAGGTGAGTTCGGGACCGACCGCACGGACCGGATCGGCCAGCGCCGAGAGCACCCGATCGCAGACACCGAAACGCTCCGGCCAGCTCGGCGCGTACTGCAATCGCTCCCACAGCTCCGATCCGACAGGTCCGACGACGTCGGCGAATTCCACCGACGTGTCCCACAGCGCCGCCGCGGGCATGCCGAACAAGGTGCGGCAACCCAGCGGCGTGAGTGACACGGCCACACCTTCCTGACGACCGTCGTGCGCGATCAGCGCCGTGCTCGCTTGCAGGCCGCTCAGCACACACCGATAGTTCTGGGGCGACTGCCGTGGATCCGTCTGCTCGACGACGTCGATCGTGGGCCCGATCGCGACGATGAAAGTCATGTGCCGCGACGGCAACCCACGATGCATCCCCGCCGCGAACCCGGACATGCGATAACCGACGTACCGGTCGATGAACGCGGCGAGCGTGGGTGCCGGACGCGCCGTCACCACCTCGGAGGTCGGCTCCATGCGGTCACGCTACGCCGGGGGACCGACAGGAGTGCCTCGAGAGTTGAGGCGCGCGGACGATCGTCCAGTCCAGCGCCGAATCACGGACGACGTGCTCCGCCGCGGACATGCCGGCCAGGCTGTGCCGCAACAGCGGGCACAGGATCAGCGGCTTCACCACGAAGCGGGGGAACCGATCGTCGCCGGGTGCGGCGACTCGGGCGCTGTTGCTGACGATGACCATCCGCGCGAGGTCCGCCATAGCCATCGCCTCGACGATGGACCGCACGGCATCGGCGCGGACCCAACGCTCCGGCTGCTCTCCGCCGGTCTCGACCAGCGGTGAGATGTACCACTACAGCGTGTAGTGGACTGTGATCACCACCCGCGATCCGGTTACCGTTGCGCCTCCTGACGATTTCTGGAGGTGTGATGCGGCGGGTGCAGTACGAGCGCAGCGGTGGTCCCGAGGTGCTCGAGCTCGTCTCGGTCGAAGTCCCGACACCAGGGCCGGGTGAGCTTCTGGTCCGTGTCGAGGCGGTCGGGGTGACCCTGCCGGTGGTGCGGAAGATGCGTGAGCAGCGCGAACCGATCGCGTTGGGCGGCGAGATCGCGGGCGAGGTGGTCGCGGTGGGCGAGGGCGTCGACCGATACGGGCCTGGCTACCGCGTGACCGGTCTCGTGTTCGGACACGGCTACGCCGACTACGCCCTGCTCTCGGCTGCCATGGCGTCGCCGATTCCGGACGGTGCGTCGGCGGTGGACGCGGTCGCGCTGGTGCGCAGCGGCCTGGTGGCGCTCGGCGCGCTCAGCGCCGCATCGCCCCGGGAAGGGGAGTCCGCCCTGATCACCGCCGCCGCGAGCGGCGTCGGTCACCTCGCGGTCCAGTTGGCGCGGGTCCGTGGCGCGGCGCGGGTGGTCGGCGCGGTGTCGGATCTCGCGAAGTCGGAGTTCGTGCGGGAACTCGGAGCCGACGACGTGGTCGAGTACGGCCAGGAGTCCTGGGGCGCTCCCGCCGACTACGTGCTGGACGCCGTCGGCGGCGATCTGCTCTCACCCGCGATCGCGGCGCTGGCTCCCGGTGGCCGGTTGGTCGCCTACAGTTCCGGTGGCGGCACCATTCAGGCCTACGACCTGCTCGTCGGCGCGAAATCCGTCATCGGCTTCCAGATGGCCCGCATCGCGAAAACCCAGCCTGACGTCTACGAACACTGGCGCCAAGAACTCTGGCAATACTTCGCCTCCGGCCAACTACGCCCCGCCGTCCACGCCGAATACCCCCTCGACCAAGCCGCCGCAGCCCACGCCGCCATCGAAGCCCACGCCAACCTCGGCAAAGTCGTCCTCATCCCCTGAAACGGGCCGCGAGTGGCACATGGCTGCGGCGAAGTCCGAGAGACCCCTCCGCCATGTGCCACTCGCGGGAGAGCGGGGTCGGCGCGCCGCGTAGACTCTGTTCCTCGTGAGTCTCACCCTCGGAATTGTCGGTCTGCCCAACGTCGGCAAGTCGACGCTGTTCAATGCGTTGACCAAGAACGACGTGCTCGCCGCGAACTACCCGTTCGCGACCATCGAGCCGAACGTCGGCGTGGTGCCCCTGCCCGATCCGAGGCTGAACAAGCTGGCCGAGATCTTCTCCTCCGAGCGGATCGTGCCCGCCACCGTGTCGTTCGTCGACATCGCCGGCATCGTGAAGGGCGCGTCCGAGGGGGCGGGCCTGGGAAACAAATTCCTCGCCAACATCCGCGAGGCCGACGCCATCTGCCAGGTGGTACGGGTGTTCGCCGATGACGACGTGGTGCACGTCGACGGCCGCGTCGACCCGGGCGCCGACATCGAGGTGATCGAGACCGAACTCATCCTGGCCGACCTGCAGACCCTGGAGAAGGCGGTCGTGCGGTTGGAGAAGGAAGCGAAGGTCAAGAAGGACCGCAAGCCGGTCGCCGACGCCGCGAAGGCCGCGCAGGAGATCCTCAACAACGGCACCACCCTGTTCGCCGCGGCCGACAAGGTGGACACCGAGCTGCTGAAAGAGCTCTCGCTGCTCACCACGAAGCCCTTCCTCTACGTCTTCAACGCCGACGAGTCGGTGCTCACCGACGAGGCGAAGGTCGCCGAGCTGAAAGCTTCCGTCGCCCCGGCCGATTCGGTCTTCCTCGACGCCAAGGTGGAAGCCGAACTCCTCGAACTCGACGAGGAATCCGCCACCGAACTCCTCGAATCCATCGGCCAGACCGAACCCGGCCTGCACGCCTTGGCCCGCGCCGGCTTCCACACCCTCGGCCTGCAGACCTACCTCACCGCGGGCCCGAAAGAAGCCCGCGCCTGGACCATCCACCAGGGCGACACCGCCCCGAAGGCCGCCGGCGTCATCCACACCGACTTCGAACGCGGCTTCATCAAGGCCGAAGTCGTCGCCTACGCCGACCTCGTCGATGCAGGCTCCATGGCCGCCGCCAAAGCCGCGGGCAAGGTCCGCATGGAAGGCAAGGACTACGTCATGACCGACGGCGACGTGGTCGAGTTCCGCTTCAACGTCTGAGGCGCTGCGAAGAAGTAGGGTAGCGCGCACATCGTTGCTAGTAGAGACTCTGCTGGGCCCCCGTCCGGTATCTCGGGTGGGGGCCCAGCCGGACGGCCGGGCTGCGCGCCGGGCGGTTCGGTCAGCGCGGTATGCGGCTGAAGCGGATGGCCGAGAGGTCGGCCATGGCCGGGCTGTTGACGACCCGCGTGGTGGTCGACCCTTCCGCAGCGGATGACCACCGCAGTCGCCGATCTGGTGCTTGTGACGGTCGTGGAGATGAGGCGTGATGACGAGGGAAGAAGGCTTCGATCGTCGGATCGAACCGTTCCGGACGGAGCTGCTGGCGTACTGCTACCGGATGCTGGGCTCGGCGCACGACGCTGAGGACCTGGTCCAAGACACGTATCTGCGGGCGTGGCGGGCGCGGGAGCAGTACGACGAAACGCGCAGCTCACTGCGCACCTGGCTCTACCGGATCGCGACCAACGTCTGCCTGACCGCGCTGCAGACTCGCGGCGGCCGACCGCTGCCATCGGGACTGGTGGCCGCGGCGGATCCGGTCGGGCCGTTCGTGCGGGGAGAGCACGCCGCCTGGCTGCAGCCCTTACCGGATTCGTTGCTGGACAACGCCGATCCGTCCGCGACCGTGATCGATCACAGCAGCCTGCGCTTGGCATTCGCTTCCGCCCTGCAGCACCTGTCGGCGCGTCAGCGCGGTGCGCTGATCCTGCGTGAGGTGCTCAGCTTCTCCGCGGCCGAGACGGCGGAAATTCTCGGCACCACCGTCGTATCGGTGAACAGCTCCCTGCAGCGGGCGCGGACCCGCCTGAAAGAGATCGGGGTCGGGTTGGAACGGGTCCGCGAACCGTCCACGACCGAGCAGCGCGCCTGGGTCGAGCGCTACATGACGGCGTTCGCGCACGCCGACATCGAGGGCCTCAAGCGTCTGCTCACCGAGGACGTGATTATGGAGATGCCGCCGATGCTCAACTGGTTCTCCGGCCGCGGCAACTACGGCCTGTTCATGGAATGGGTCTTCGAGGCGGCCGGGAAGGACTGGGTTCTCCAGCAGGTCGCCGCCAACGGGGGCCAACCCGGATTCGCCGCCTATCAGCGCGTCGGTGGCCGGTACGAACTGCACACGCTCCAGATCTTCACAGTCACCCCCGAGGGCATCAGCCGGAATTCGGTGTTCCAGGATCCCGAGATCTTCGCGGCTTTCGGCCTGGCGGCCCGACTCGACGCCTAGACCCGAGAGTTTCCTTCCAGCGGCGCGATGAGTTCTGATGCCGCCGCCGGTATGTATTCCCGAGGTCGCCGGAACACTGCAGGCGATCCGACCACCAAGGGAGACTCCGATGTCGAACCATCGCGCCGCGGACGAGGCCGCGATCCAGGCCGTGCTGGCTGATTCCTACAAGGCGTGGGAGGCGGGCGACGCCGACGCCATGGTCGCCAACTACACCGTGGACGCGACTGCCATCATGGCGGGCTCGCTCCGCGACAGTCGTGAGGTGATCCGCCAGAGCATGGCGCTGGCCTTCGCGGGGCCGCTCGCGGGCAGCTCAACCTACAACAAACAGCTCAGCGTCCGCTTCATCGGCGAGGATGCCGCGATCGTCATCAGCGAATCCGCCATCCTGTTCGCCGGCGAGACCGAAGTTCCCACCGACGAGCGCAAGGTGAACGCGACGTGGGTCCTCGAGAAGCGCAACCATCAGTGGCTGATCGCCGCCTATCACAACAGCCCGGTACTGGCGCCTTCCCAGTGAGCCGCGGCGTGAACCAGCCACCGCACTGACTGGACGGCCCTCATCCGCCGATGTGGATGAGGGCCGCCCGTCGCAGGGTGTATCGCGCCCTCGCGCTCTCCTGTGGGTTCGACCTCTCGCCGGAGGGCGCCACGTTCTTCCAGAACCAAGCTACGGCCGCGGCTTCACCGCTACCCACCTGGTGAACTGGTTGGTCACCGCGCTGTACGGGCTCCGGCGGGAGGACCGGGAGGCACGTGCCGCGATGGTGTGCGAGTTCGCCGAGAGTAAGCCGCCGGAGGGCGTCCCTGGGCAGGCCGCCACGGTCATCACCCGGTACGCGCCGATCGCCGCGGCGATGTCCGCGTTCATGTGTGCGTTCCAGCAGGCGAGCCGGAGCACCCCGTATCCAGCCCGCTAGCCGGTTTCGATGAGCGCGCTATGCGGCTACTCGAGACTGGTGGTAGGGCTTGATCCGGGCCAGGATCGAGTCTCGGTGCCCGGTGGGGGCTACCTATGGCCGTCGGCGGCCGCGGTGAGTCGGTAGGCCAGGGCGCGTACGGCGTCTTTGAGGGTGTCGGGGTGTTCGATGACGAACGGGCGATTCAGGCCGGCGAGGACTGGGGGAATCCAGTCGAGTTGTTCGGCCCGGATTCGGACCCGGACCCACGGGCGGGTGTCGGCCGGCGGTGAGTCGATCTCGTGCATGGTCGCGATCGTCGCGGGGAGCAGCGGGCGGACCTGGCTGAGCGTGCCCTGCACTCGAATCGATACCTCGTGCCGGTAGGGCGCCGTGGCAAATGCGGACAGTAGGTGAGCTGCCGGCTCGAATCCGGTGGGCGGAGTGAACGTTCCGGGCAGTGTGGTCACCGCGGTGATCCGGTCCAGCCGGAACTGGCGTAGTTCGTCGCTGTTGCTGTCCTGCCCTGTGAGGTACCACCGGCCGGAGTGGTCGACGAGCCCGTAGGGGTGCACGGTCCGCTCGCTGGGCCGCCCGTTTCGGTCGGTGTAGTCGATCGCGACCGGTCGGTGCTCGCGGGTGGCCTCGGCGAGGCGGAGCAGGACGGCGGTCTCGACAGCGACTTCCTGGCGAGCGTCGGCGGTGAACTCGACGGTGTTGATCAATGCGTCCAGCCGGGCCGTCAGGCGGGCGGGCAGGACGCGGCGGAGTTTGGCCGTCGCGCTGTCGGCTGCGCGGGCGGAAGCTGTCGATCGGTCGGCGCCGCGGTTGGTGAGGAGTCCGAGTAACACCGCCACCGCCTCGTCGTCGGTCAGCATCAGCGGCGGCATTCGGTACCCGGGGGCGAGCTGGTAGCCCCCGTAGCGGCCCCGAGCCGATCGGACGGGGATATCCAGGTCGGTGAGATGGGTGACGTATCGCCTGACGGTGCGTTCATCGACGCCCAGCCGTCCGGCCAGTTCACCGACGGTATGGGTACCGCCGGCCTGCAACAGCTCGAGCAGGGCCAGCACGCGGGCGGTGGGGCGCGTCATCGGGAAATTCTCGCATCTATACCGGGCGGAAACTGTCCGGTATCGACTCTACGGTGGCATGCGGCGGCGGAACTTCCGCCTGATCCGACAGCAGGAGCACACAATGAAGCTAGTCTCGATCCGCCTGATCACCGATGACATCCAGCGGTTGGTCAGCTTCTATCAGCACGTGACCGGTGTCGAAGCAACCTGGGCTACACCGGATTTCGCCGAAATCGTCACACCGGCCGGCGCACTCGCGATCGGAAGCACCAGCACCGTGGCGCTGTTCGCGGCAGGCAGCGCGCGCCCAGCCGACAACCACACCGCGATCATCGAATTCCTGGTCCCCGATGTCGATGCCGATTACCGACGGTTGCGGGATGCGGTCGAGGATTTCGTCAACGAGCCCACGACGATGCCGTGGGGGAACCGGTCGTTGCTGTTCCGCGATCCCGACGGCAACCTGATCAACCTCTTCACACCGGTCACCGCGCAAGCCGTCGCCAAGTTCGCTTCTTGACATCCGCTCATCGGCATGAGCGCGCACTCGAGTCGACTAGAGCCAGACACGTGAAAGCGGAACTTCTATCAGTGATGGGGCGGCTCCGCCCGATCCGCGCCGCGGCTAGATGGGCAGGCGGGTTTCGTCGAGACCTGCGATGCCCTCGGCGAAGCCGACGGCGGGCTCGTACTTCAGCTCGTGGCGGGCCAGGGTGATGTCGTATCGCCTTGGCAGGGCGAGGAATTCGATCTCGAATCGGGTCAGTGGCGGACGCCCGGGCAGCGGCAGGGTGGACCAGAGCCATTCGGCGGCACGGGCGAGGGCGAATAGCGGCCCGGACGGGACCGACCGAGTCGGCGTCGACGCGCCCTGGGCAGCGAGCACGCCGGTCAGAAACTCGCGGACCGGCATCGGCTCGGCGTTGGTGATGAGGTACGTGCCGCCGGGCGTGCCCTCGCTCAGCGCGGCGGCGACAGCGGCGGCGACGTTGTCGACGTGGACATGTTCGAAACTTGCCATGCCGTGATCGATCAGCGGCAGCTTGCCGGCGCGGGCGCGGGTGGCCAGGTCGGCCAGCTGCCCCGAACCCGGACCCCAGATGAAAGTGGGCCGCAGCACGATCGTCTCGATCACATCCGCGTGCGCGCGGATCAGGTGTTCGGCGGCGAGTTTCGCTTGGCCGTAGCGCGAGCTGGGCACGGCCGGGGTGGGCTGGGATTCGGTGATGTCGAGCAGCGGCCGGCCATCCTGCAGCACTGATTCACTGCTGATATAGACGAATCGGCGTACACCGTGCCGCACGGCCGCAGCCAGCACATCGCGCGTGCCCTCCACGATCGCCTCATCGAGGGCACGCTGAGGAGCCCACGTCGACACCAATCCCGCCGCATGAACGACGACGTCGATACCGGCCAGCCGATCTTCCCAGGCCGCCACGTCCTCGAGGCTGCCCGGCACGACGGTTACCTGCGGAATGCGCCTGCCCGTGCCCCGGACCAACGTCGATACGTCGTGTCCGTCGGCCACCAGCCGATGCACCACACGGTGCCCCAAAAACCCGGTCGCACCCGTAAGCAGCACCTTCATCCCTATCGTCCTTTCTCGAAAGTAACTTGACCAGTCATCATAGTATGATCGTAGCTTGACCGGTCGGCATAGTATTCTGGAGACATGCCTCGTCCCCCGTCCGATTCCCGGCCGCGCCTGGTGGCGGCCGCCCGCGAGTTACTGCAACGCCAGGGCTATCAGGCCACCGGGCTCAGTGAGATCGTCGCTGCCAGCGGCGCCCCCCGGGGCTCGCTGTACTACCTGTTCCCGGGCGGGAAGCAAGAGCTGGCGGTCGCGGCGATCGAGGAATCCGCGGAGGAGTTCACCCGGTTGATTCGGGAAACTGCCGCCCACGCGCCGGATGTGCGCTCCTTCTGCGAGCAATTCGCCCTGCACTTGAGCCGCGGACTCGTCGAATCGGGCTATCTGGGCGGGTGCCCGGTCAGCACGGTCACCCTCGATTCCGCTCCCCGCTCCACCGCACTCACCCTCGCCTGCCGTGACGCCTATCGGCAATGGCGCACCGCCTTGACCCAGGCGCTGGTGCGGTACGGCATTCCGGCGGCGCGCGCCGAACGGCTCGCGGCACTCATGCTGTCAGCGGTCGAGGGTGCCATGATCATCGCTCGTGCCGAATGCTCCACCGTCCCGCTGGACGACATCCACCTCGACCTGGCCGCTCTCGCGATCGCAGCCACTGATTCCACTGGGACCCAAACGTCCAGGGCGACCGAAGGATAACCTTCGGAACTCCAGATTCTGTCGTGCGTCTTATGGGACTGTCGCGGAGTGATCGGGCCCTCGCCTCGACCGCGGTTCTGAGCATCCTGTACTGCCGAATTCGCTTTCAGGTCAGAGAAGTTCAGCGCGATAGGCTTTCGGTCATGAAGCGGCCAGACCAGAGCTCTCCGCCGACCTACGATGAAGCGCTGCGAATCGCGCGCGATCTGGTGCGGGATCCCGACACTCTTGTCCCATACCCCCACCAGGGGCTGGAGAATGCTCGCTACGGGCAAGGTTTCGCGTTCTTACAGACAATCGGAACCGACCGCGGCGAGATGGACGGCTACGTCCTGGTGACCACGACCAGTTACGGCAGCGGGCTACTGTCCGCGAGCGGAGACACCATCGAATCGGTAATCGCCGAACACTTGTCCCAAGCCGAACATGCCAACAGACACATCCCCGACAGCGAACTGTCGGTGGCGCACCGCCTGGCGCTCGAGGCCTACGACGGCGGCCTCACACGCATAGGCGAGATACCCCGGAGCGGAGCGATCGCTCCCGAGGTAGCCGACTACGCCGAGTTCCTTCTAATCGGACTGCGGCGCAGGGGCGTCCGAGGAGACTCGGCACGCAGCATCTTCGCCCGCAATGATTTCCTGATGCAAAGTCCGGCCGCTGGGCGTCGATACACGCAACCCTGCCCGCGCTGCGACCGGCCGACGATCTATGAGGAACGCTACCCCCGCGCGGTCTGCGATCACTGCCTGGGCCGCACCACCGACCACGCCGGGCGCCGGGTCAGGGGTTTCAACACCAGTATGAGTGGCGGGATGATCTGCTACTACGCGGATACGCTCGAGCACCCGGACGGCTCCGGCTCCCAGAAGGAGGAATGCGTCGAGACCACTCGAACCGGTGCATGTTTTATCGACGGACACCCCGCGACCATGCAGGAGGCACGTTTCGGCGGGATCGTCGTCCAGATGGAGCCCCGCAAGTCGGCACGTCGGAGGTGGTTTCGGTAGGCCGAACGAGCCGTAGTGCCCGCATACCGCGTCGACCCAACCATCAGCACCCGTCAGCGGTGACCATCATCGTGGGGTAACGGGTCGGACGCTGTGTCAGTCACCGTGTCAGGTCGGCATCAGTGCGCTGTCAGCCGCTCCGGACAAAGTATGCCCATCGAACAAAACGGGCCCGGATCGACACCGGTTCGGGCCACTGCCACAACGGTTTTCGAAGGAGCACAAAATGTCCGCCACCCTCACCCTGACCGACCAGGACAAGGCCACCGTCCGCTCTGCCGCCTACGGCGCGGTTTCCTTGCTCGCCGCCGCCTCCGACAAGCCCCACAAGGCCGCCACCGCCGGCTCTATCGCGTTGACGTCGGCGACCGGTCGGGTCGGGCACGTGCTGAACGCGAAGTCCAAGGACATCCACCTGACCGGCAGGACCGTCGCCGAGCTCGCCGACCAAGTGCTGCCGGCCCTGGCTGCCGCGGTGGCTCTGCTCGACCAGCAGGATCCCGCCGAGGCCGACAACTTCCGCAGCACCGTGCTGGTCGCCCTCGAAGCCGCTGCCGCAACGAGCCGCAACGGTCAGCCCGGCCCCGTCGTCGACGAAATGACCCGCAAGGTGGCTGCGGCTCTGCACGCCGCGTGAAAGAGCGGAGGCCAACCGCCGCGGGTCGCCGAATGAATCCCTGAGATTCCCTCAGCACCGTCGATATCGGGAATACCGCGCTGACCGAATTGGCCAGCGCGGGATGCGGCTGCATAAGACTGGTGGCAGGGCTTGATCCCGGCAAGGATCGAGTCCCAGGTGCCCGGTGGGAGGCTCCCTATGCGGCTGCCCATTGGAGCGCGTTCGAAGGTCAGGTCGATGATGTTCGGGCATCCGTGCGGCGGTGTGGGCAGCGTTCCCGATCTCGGACCGGCAGGAGCCGCGCTGAGCGTTGCCGCCCGCACCGGGGGAGCCGTCGCCGCCGCGCCGTAATGGTCGTTGCGCGATAGGATCCAGCTGCCCGGTTTCCGGCCCCGATGATCGTTGTTCAGTAAAGGGAGTCCGAGCGGATGGATCGCCGGAAGAAGGAAATCAGTCGGCGCGGTGTGTTGCTGGCGGCCGGAGCAGCGATCGCACTCACCGCATTGGCCCAGCCCGCGCAGGCGGTGACGATCACGCGGAAAGTGTCCCCGGGCCCGGAGGAGCCGGGGAGGCGGGCGGACCTGGCGGAACAGGCGATCGTGCAGCGGCACGTGCGCACGCTCTGGGGTCAGCCGCAGATGCGGCTGGGCACGCTCGTCTGGCCAGGGTCCTTGCTGGACCAGTCGTTCGCGCGATGGTGCTACTGGTGGCAAGCCCACCTTCTCGACTGTGCGGTGGACGCCGCGTATCGTGCCCGCACGCCCGAACGCATAGACCGGGTCGTCGCCATCGCACGCGGTATCCGTACCCGCAACCTCACCGGCTGGACCAACCGGTACTACGACGATATGTCCTGGTTGGTATTGGCACTCGAACGCGCCGACCGGCTGCTCGGCGTCCGCTTCGGCGACGCCGTCGGCGAGCTGCGAGCCGGTTTGATCGAGGGATGGAATCCGGACGTCGGTGCGGTGCCCTGGCGGTCCGGCGACGAGTATTACAACACCCCCGCGATCGGTCCGACCGGCATCGCTATGGCGCGTTTGGGCGAACTTTCGCGCGCCGGACAACTCGCCGATTTCCTGCACACCCGATTGCGCGACACCGCCAGTGGCCTGGTTCTCGACGGTGTCCATGAGCCCGGCGGACGAGTAGAGCGGACCGTCCACACCTACTGCCAGGGGGTGGCCATCGGGTTGGAAACCGAGCTGGCGCTTCGCACAGGTGAATCGCACCATCGCAGGCGCGTGGCAGATCTCGTCGCCGCGGCGGGGGACAGGCTCACCGACGCCGGGGTGATCGTCGCGGCCTCCGGCGACGACTCCGGGCTGTTCATGGGCATCCTCGCCAGATATCTCGCGGAGGCCGCACTGTCCTTGGGCGACACAACCGCGGCGAATATCGTGCACGCTTCCGCCCAGGCGGCCTGGAAACACCGCGCCGAGGTGGATGGGCTACCACTGTTCGGTGTGGACTGGACCCGCCCGGTCACGGTGCCGGCGCATCCGGAAACCTTTCCCCAGTTCACCCACTCGTCCGCCGCTTCGTCGGCGAACCTGAGCAGCGATCTCTCGGTACAGCTGAGCGGGTGGATGCTGCTCGAAGCGGATCACCAGCTCATCGCCGCGGGCCGCTGAGCCCATGGGGGAAGCGCGGCGCGCAGGGACTTCTACCGCTTTTACCTGGAAGCCAGAGAGCAAAGACTTGATCGGAGGTGCAACCTGCGGCCCATCGACCTCGCCCGGGAACACGGGTTGTCCGCACAAGCGATCCGCAACTACGACGACGCGGGCATCCTCCCGCCGACCGAGCGCAGCGAGACCGGTTACCGGCGCTACACGCTCCTGCACGCGCAGGCGCTACGCGCTTTCCTGGCGTTGCGCGGTGGCCACGGGCACCAGCAGGCAATGGAGATCATGCGCGCGGCCAATCGCGGCGATACCGAGTCCGCCTACCGGCTCATCGACGCCTCCCACGTCGCGCTGCTCACCGAACGCGACACACGCACCGAGGTCGCCAAGGCCTTGGGCAGTCTGTCCACCGCGATGCCGACTCCGGTCCACGGTCGACCGTTGACCGTGGGTGAACTCGCACGCCGAATCCGCGTGCACCCGGCGACCCTGCGCACCTGGGAGACCCAGGGCATCCTGCGCCCCGAACGCGATCGGGCAACGGGCTATCGCCAATACGGACCGGACTGCATACGCGACGCCGAGATCGCGCGACAATTGCGCCGAGGCGGCTACCTGCTGTCCCAGGTCGCGCAGTTCATCGAGTCACTGCGCGAGGCAGGCGGGGCGGACGCGCTGCGGGCTTTCCTCGACTCCTGGCAGGACCGGCTGACCGCGCGCAGCCGCAACCTGCTCGCCGGCGCGGCCCAGCTCGATACCTACCTCACGATGCTCGATCGCACACCCCGGGAATGATCCACAATCCGCGGAGCCGCGAGGACTGTGTCGACTCGCTCGGTGCGGCGAGTGGGGTAGACGCCGGTCTCCAGGCGCAGTAGACCCTTGTCAGCCCGCGTTGCGAATCTGGGTCAGGAATTCCGGGTTGGTTCCGGTTTGGCGGAGGCCGGTCAGTAGCAGTTCGAGCGCTTGCTGCGGGTCGCGGCCCGAGAGGGTCTTGCGCAGGGACCCCGTGGCCGTGAGCTCGTCGGCGGACAGCAGCAGTTCCTCTTTGCGGGTGCTGGAGCGGTCGATGTCGATCGCGGGGAACAGACGGCGGTCGGCGAGGTGCCGATCGAGCTTCAGTTCGGCGTTTCCGGTCCCCTTGTATTCCTCGAAGATCACGGTGTCGGCGAGCGAGCCGGTCTCGACCAGGGCAGTGGCGATGATGGTGAGTGAGCCACCGTGCTCGATATTTCGTGCGGCGCCGAGGAATTTCTTCGGTGGCGCGAGTGCCCCGGCATCGACGCCGCCGGAGAGGATGCGGCCGGACCCGGCGGCCGCCAGGTTGTAGGCGCGGGCAAGCCGGGTCAGCGAGTCCAGCAGCACGACGACGTCGTGACCCATTTCGACAAGGCGTTTCGCGTGTTCGATGGCCAGTTCGGCGAGTGCGATGTGGTCCTGGGCCGGTTGGTCGAAGGTCGCGGCGGCGACCTCGGCCGGTACCGCTCGGGACAGGTCGGTCACCTCTTCCGGGCGTTCCCCGACCAATACCAGCATCAGCTGGCATTCGGGATGATTCTTGGCGATGCCGTGCGCGATGGCTTGCAGCACAGAGGTTTTGCCCGCCTTAGGCGGTGCGACGACCAGCGCGCGCTGGCCCTTGCCGATCGGCATGACCAGATCGGTGACGCGGGTGGTCAGTTCATGCGGCTCGGTCTCCAGCCGTAGCCGGTCCTGGGGATAGATGGGGATCAAGTCGGCGAAGTGCGGTCGCGCTCTGGTATTGCCGGGTGGCAAGCCGTTGATGCTGTCCACTCCGACAAGCGGTGCGAGTTTGGCGCCTTCACGTTTCGGTCCGACCGTGCCGGTGACGGTATCGCCGCGGCGCAGGCCGTGCTCGCGGATCAAACGCGCGGGCACATGAGCGTCCCGCGGTCCGGGCAGATAACCGTCGACGTGCAGCGAGGCGTGGTTGTGCGTGATGTCGAGGATGCCGGTGACCGATGTAGTCCGGTTCTCCCCGGTGGGGCTGTCTTCACTGTGGATAGTGTTGTCTTGCATGGTTTTCTCCTACGGGGGGCAATGAATGTGGCGGGTTGCCGATGAATGCCGCCTACGGGAATGACGCTCGTTGCATGCGCCATTAGGTGGCTGGGCGCTGTCTGCTCCGGACGTGCTGCCGGCGCACGGTATACGAGACCGCCGTGGCGACTGTGGATTCTTGTGGGAGGGGGTCGACACCTACATCCACAAGATGGAGACCGCCTCACGGTAGCGGCATCAGCGACAACACGCAATAGCGCCCGTTTGTTCCCCGCCGTTGATCAGCTGAACTGCTCAGCACGCGAGCACGACTGCGCGCTGCTCGAGAGAGCCGCTTCGTGCACCATGTGAAGTCGCGAATATGCTGTGGCGCAGGCACTTCAGACCCAGGCTTGCCTGTTTGTCCAAGCGCGCGGCATGGAGTGTGTAACGCCGGCTGTGCTCGGGTGATGCGCGGCGGTGATCGGCAGACTCGTGCTCGGGTCAGTTCCCGCGTCGACGTTGCGAGTCAGGCGCCCAGTCCGGCTCCTGCGCCGCGGGGACGGCTCCGTCGGTCCGTACCCGGTAGGCGATCTCGACCGACCCGCGCGGCAGCGCGCGCGAGGCTTCGAATTCCAAGCCCGTATCGACGCTCAGGGCATCAGTGAGGCGCATTCCTCCGCCGACCAGGAACGGCAGGACCACCAGCTCCAGCTTGTCGAGCGCGCCGAGCGCACGAAAGGTGTCGATCGTGCGGGGACCGCCGATGAGATGGACATCGCCACCGCGATTGGCGGCGCGCAAGCGCTCGAGCAGTCGAACCGGATCGCTTTCGACGATGACATCGTCGGGCGTGCCCTCCGGACGACACGAGCCGAGCACGAACACCCGCAAGCCCGGCCACGGCCACCGGTCGTTTGTGAGCGCCGGTTCGAACGTGGTCCGGCCCATCAGCGCCGCCTCGACAGGCTCGAGGAATTCCGCGATGCCATGGCTGCCAGGCCCGTGGAGCGGATCCAGCACCTGGGGCGGCCAGCCGTTCGGAGTGGTCACATAACCGTCGGCACTCATGCACAGGCGTGCGCGGATCTGCATGCGGCTGTCTCCTGTCAGATCGGTCATGTGTGTCAGGACGGACCCCCCGACCGAAAATCATCGGTCGCGGCGGCCGGCCTAGCCTTTCGGCATTGCGGCACAGGCGAAGTCGTGTGCACATCTGGAGTGGAACCGGTACGGGGTCGGCCGACGCTGTATAGGTAAGGAAGGCAGGGTGGCAAGCCGGTTTCGTTGCAAGAAAACGCAATCGGGCTGCGGCGGTCGGACGTTTTCGGAACAACTCCCGGGGCGATCGAGGATGATTTCAACATTGAACGATTTGTATTGCCGCGACCGTATTAGCTGACCCCGGTGCCGAATGCGGAAATATCGCGACGAGGCGGGACTCACCTATCGATCCGAGCTGTAACGGCACGATCGGTTGTGATTCCTTGGATTCGACTGCCGTTTCTCGAATCCGGCGTGAGCAGGTGGCTGCGGACGAGGCTGCCCCACTGTCTTCCACGCCTATTTGTACTGCTCAGCCGGGGTTCGTGTGATGGAGCGAGATCGCGGCGGTGAGACTCGTGGCGAGATCGGGCGGTCGCGACTATTGCGGCTACCGTGTGGCGCGGTCGTATACTCCCTTTATGGCGGACGGATCATCCTCCACCGAATTGCCCGAGGCGCCGGTTCTCGTGGTCCAGACACGGGAACGCGTCTATCGGCTCCGCGCTGGTGGTGCCTATAACGTCGGTCGCGATCCGGCGGCCGATATCGTCGTCTCCGATCCCCGCGTTTCGTCGTTGCACGCCGTTCTGGAGCGTGGTGCGGACGGTTGGAAAATCGAGGACGCGCACAGTCTCAACGGCACGTTCTTCGACGGTCACCGCGTCGATCGGATGGTGATCGATCACGACGAGACGTTCCAGCTCGGACACGCGGTGGACGGCGAGAAATTGGCTTGCTCGGTGGAAACCCCACCCGAGCAGGAACCCGATGGCGATGCCGGCGGCGACACGATGATCGTGCCGAACCCCGGCTACGCTCTCGACGACGAAGCAACGGTCACGAAGTTCCATCCGGGCCTGCCCCGGCGGGTGTCGCGGTCGGCGCCTCCGGCGGACCACCCCAGCGCGGTGGTCCGGATAACGTCGCCCACTCTCCGAATCGGGCGCGCCGCGGACAACGACATCGTCGCGCACGATCTCATGGTCTCCCGCCATCACGCCGAGTTGCGGACGATCGGTGCGGGCAGATACCGGATCGTCGACCTCGACAGCCACAACGGCACCTACGTCAACGGAGCCCGCGTCGCCGCCGCCGATCTGTCCGAATCCGACTTGATCGGAATGGGCCATACCACCTTCCGGTTGGTCGGCGACGAACTGCGCGAGTTCGTCGACACCGGTGACGTATCGGTCTGCGTGCAGAACATCACCGTCCGGACACCCGAGGGCAAGGTGTTGATGGACAGCGTGAGGTTCCCCATCCCGGGACGATCGCTCGTGGGGGTGATCGGGCCGAGCGGGGCGGGCAAATCGACACTGCTCGGCGCGATCACCGGGTTGCGGCCCGCGACCGAGGGGACGGTGCTCTACGACGGCCGCGATCTGTACACCAACTACGACGAACTCCGCCACCGCATCGGATTGGTACCGCAGGAAGACATCCTGCACAACCAGCTTCCGACGCGCCGGGCGCTGCTCTACGCGGCCGAGCTGCGTTTCCCCGGTGACACGGGCCGCGAGGAGCGCGAGCAGCGGGTCGACGAGGTCCTCGACGAGCTCGGCTTGGCGCGGCACGCCGACACCCGCATCGATCGGCTCTCGGGTGGGCAGCGCAAACGCGTGAGCGTCGCACTGGAACTGCTGACCAAACCCTCCTTGCTGTTCCTCGACGAACCGACATCCGGTTTGGATCCCGGCCTGGACAAGACGGTCATGGAAATGCTGTCGGGACTGGCGCACGACGGGCGTACGGTCATCGTCGTCACCCACAGCGTCGCGAACCTCGATGCCTGCGACCGCCTGCTGGTCCTGGTGCCCGGCGGCCGGCTGGCCTACTACGGTCCGCCCGCGGAAGGGTTGCTGCAGTTCGCCGCGGGGAGCTGGGCCGAGGTGTTCCAGGCTTTCGACCGCGAGGAAGAGCGGGACTGGGCCGGTGAGTTCCGGGAGTCGCCACGCTACGACCGCTACGTGTCGGTCGGCCCGACCGATGATGTCGTCCCCGCGGAAGTGCACACACCGACGCCGCCGCCACCGTCGCAGTCCAAGTTCAGCCAGCTCAGCACGTTGTGCAGGCGTTACCTCGCGGTGATCGCCTCGGACCGCAGTTATCTGGCGCTGCTCGGTGTCATGCCCCTGCTGCTCGGTGGGTTGATCGCCGCCGTGCCGGCCGGTCAGGGATTCACCGGTGCGCCGGGAACGAACGTCGATGCCGCGACCAAGCTCATGATCCTGGCGTTCGCGGCATGCTTCGTCGGCACCGGCAACTCGATCCGGGAGATCGTCAAGGAACAGACGATCTATCGCAGAGAACGCGCGGCAGGATTGTCGGCCGGCGTCTATTTGATGTCGAAACTGCTGGTCCTCGGCGTGATCACCACGCTGCAGGCGGTAGTGCTCGTCCTGATCGGCACCATCGGGGTCAGTATGCCGCCCACGGGGCTGTTCACCTCGGTCGAGCTGGAATTGATGCTGATGATGGCGTTGCTCGGCATCTCGTCGCTGGCACTCGGCTTGCTGGTGTCGGTATCGGTGAACACCTCGGAGAAGACGCTGCCGTTGCTGATCGTGCTGTCCATGGCGCAACTGGT
Source organism: Nocardia sichangensis (assembly GCF_047200615.1). NCBI lineage: Bacteria > Bacillati > Actinomycetota > Actinomycetes > Mycobacteriales > Nocardiaceae > Nocardia > Nocardia sichangensis. Next base: position 72,424 of record NZ_JBJZOK010000019.1, on the reverse strand, counting down.
GCTCACCGGCGGTCTGGTGCGGCTGCCCGGCACTCCCGTCCTGGAGCAGCTGGCATACATCGCGCCGGCTCGGTGGGGGTTCGCCGCGGGAGCCGCCACTCTCGACCTCGATACCCTCTCCCCGCATGAGGGGGGCCCCGACCCGCTGTGGAAACACACCATCGGCACCTGGCTGCTCGATATGGGAGTGGTCGCCGGTCTGGGAGCCATCTTCCTCGCGCTGGCCTGGTATCGCCTCTACCAACTGCGTCCACGGCGCCGCGGCGCCCGCCGCCCCGCAACGATCTGACGTCTTCGCGCGCCGCGCCGGCGCGCGCCCGTGGCGATCGGCTGCTCGAAGCCGCTACTCCCACAGCCGGGAAAGGGGCATGGGGCGTTGCGGGATACTCGACGGCGTCGGACTGGTAGGCCACGCACGGCCTGGTGAGCGTTGTCAGGCGTGAGGTGATGATGCTGGTATTCGCAAGGCCGCGGCCGACCAGGGCTGGGGGGTCTCGATGAGCACCGAGCGCTGGGTGGTGAAGCTGGACCCGCCCGCGGACGCGAGCCCGGGCCTGAAGGCGGTCATCGAAGTGGGCCGCCAGACGATCCAGACGTCGGCGGATCTGCTGGCGACGGGTTCGCCTTCGCAGGCGCCGGATGTGGTCAAGTTGCTGCGCGACGAGAAGCTCGTCACCGGTGACGAGAAGAAGTCGGTCTTGGCCGAGGGTTACGCCAACCGGGCGCAGGAGTTCGACGACATCAAGGACGACATCCGCAAGCAAGACGACAACGTCGATCTGTCCGCCTACGGCACCTACGACATCTCCAGCGGCACCTTCGTCGCTATCAGGCAGCATGTCAAAGATCTGCAGGCGACACTGGACGCGGCTCCCGGGGCGAGCCCGGGCAAGCAGTACATCGCTACGGACATCGAGATCAGGCTGGCGAACGCCGTGCTGAAGACGATCGACGACGTACACGACGAGATCGCGAAGGCCACCGACCGCGTCCAAGCGCACGCGAAGAACATCGACGGCTCCGCGCCCACGTACAGCCCCGCCTCGGCGGCAGGCAACTACGTGCCGAGCAACTACATGCAGCGCAGTTATTCACCCGGCCCCGGCTTCGTGCCTGCCGCGACGAGCGCTGATTACGCCCGCTACCAGGGCAACGTCTCGGTCGACGCCGCGATCGACGGCGCGCTCGACGCGCTCGGCATCACCGATCCGGTGGCCCGCGAGTACTGGAAGCGCGGCTACCGGGTTCTGATCGAACGAGAATCCGGCGGAAATCCCAACGCCGTGAACAATTGGGACAGCAACGCGGCCGCCGGACACGCGTCCAGGGGACTTACCCAGACGATCCCCAGCACCTTCCTTGGCTACCATGCCGCTGGAACCTCCAGCAACATTCACGATCCGGTGGCCAATGTCGCCGCCAGCATGAACTACGTCATGGAGCGGTACGGTGTCTCCCGCGACGGCCACGACCTGCAAGCGAAGGTTCAGCAAGCGGATCCGAATCGTTCGCCGAAGGGCTACTGAGCCCGGGTACGGAAGCGATCCGGATGGGATCTGCGATCTGTCCTGCGGGATTCGTTCCGCTGCCACTGAGCGGCTCCGATTGCTCGTCGGGTCGAACGGATTTCGATGACGAGTTATCTTTTCGTTCTCGGCCGGGTCGGTCGTCCGGTTCGACGGCCGAGGCAGCTATGGCGCGCTGCGTCTGGAACACTCGACCGTCGGAAAGGTTCTTTGCTGATGTTCCGTCGTTTCACGACCAACGCGCCCGCCGGGGCGTCGCCGATGGATGATCTGGTGGCAGGCGCGCTGCCGGATCGGGTGCAGATCGCGCATGAGCGATTGGCCCACCAGGACGATCCGGCGCTGCTCGAAGCATTATCTGAGCGTGAGCTCGCCGCCTCCCGCGAGTTGGCCGAGCTCGTGCGTGACTATGAACGCCACGAGAAACGGGCGCGCATCCAGGCGGCCGCGGACGCCGCGGAGCGGGTGCGGCGCACGGCCGCCGAGCTGGCCGAACGGGAAGCCGCCGACTTGCTGCGGGCCGCCCAGGCGATCGGTGAGCAGCGGCACAGCAGCAGCCCGCACGCGAAAGTCGCCCGCCTGCATCAGCGCAAGCCGCGGGTGCTGGGATTGCTGGCCGGAGTCGTCGCGTTCTCGATGCTGTTCTCCGCGGTGACGGTGCAGCAGAACATCGCGCCGTCCGGCGGTGCGAGCAATCCGATGTTCTGGCTGTCCTACGGTCTGGAAGCGCTGATCAGCGCGGTACTCGTCGCGCTGATGCTGTCCACCGGGGACACCGCCGAGTGGGGCGTGATCGATCGGCTGTGGCAGGTCTACACCGTCGAGGGCGTCCTGCTGACGGCGAGTATCGCGTTGAACACGTTTCCCTACATCAGGACGGGCGAGGTGGCCGGGATCGGTATCCACGCGATCGCGCCCATCATGATCGGCGTCGCGCTCGTCACCCACCGGCTCGTCGCCGAGCGATACGGGCGCGCGATCGAGCAGGCGACCGCCGCCGTCCCCGACCACGAAGATCTCCAGGAACGACTGGCGGCGCTCACCCAGGTCGGCGGCGCCGGGAACCAGATCCTGCCGAGCATCCTCATGGAGCCGACGGCTCGCCGTGCGAGCGAATCCGCCGCGAGCGAGCCGCCCGCACCCGGCCGGGAGGGCGCGGCCCCCGCGGCTCCGCAGCACGGACAGGCCGCTGCGGCGGGGCAGCAGCCCGCCGTCGAAGCCCCGATCGCCACGCCCGCCGCCGCGGCGGCCGAACTCACCGAGCTGTGGCTGGCAACGACGCCGCTGCCCGCGATCGAACGGCCGTCCGCGGCCGGCGCGGGCGGTCCGGAAGCGCCTGCCGCAGCCAGTCCGGATGAAGCTGTCCTGGACGCACGTCTGGCGGCGGCGGTGCGACAGACGCTCGACCGGATTCGCACCGGCAGGCAGGCGGAGCCGGGCGAGCAGCCGGTGGAGCCTTCCGTGGCCGTGCCCGAGCCGAGTGCCCCCGGATTCGCGGAGGCGGCCAACGAGCATGGTGCGCGCGGCGAGACCGCCGAGGCGCATCCCGAGTCGACGGCTCACAGTGCGGCCGAGGCGGTCACCGAACATATCGCGCTCTCGGCGGCCCCTGAGGTGTCCCCCGAGTCGAACGCCGTTGGCACGGTGGAGCCCACCGGGCACGTCGCGCTCTCGGAGGCTGCCGCGACGCGTTCGGAGTCGAATGGTCGTGCGCTGGAGCCGGGCATGGCCCAGCACTACGCACCCGATGGCAACGACCACGCGCCGCGGATGGAACAGGTCACGCCGGTCGGTGCCGTGCACCCGTCTCCGGTCGTGCACGAACCGGAGGACCCCGTCGCGACCGCGCCGCACGCGTCCAACGAACCGCAACTCACCACGCGATGACCTGAACGGGCCGTAATCGGTTCGGCAACAGCACTATTCAGCGAGTCCGGCCGACTCGGGGAGTTCGTTTACGGACTGTCTTGTCGCCCGCCTGCAGACGGACGGCGTGCCGGAGCGTGGACCGAATTGCGGCGCGGCGCATCGGCGCACAGTGTCTGGGGCGTTCTCAGCCCTGAGCCTGCAGACTCCAGATGCGCCCGTCGGGATCGCGCACCGTCATTTCCTTTGTGCCGTAATGCGTTGCCTCGAACGGCGCGACCACGTCGATATCGGCGTTCGGCTGGGACGCGTCGGCATCGGAGACGGTCAGGACCAGTTGAGTGCGGGGCGTCTGATGGCGCGGGATCTCCGCGATGAAGACATAGGGTCCCTCGCCGTTGCGGAACAGCCCGGAGTTGTGGTCGGTGGTGAATTCCGGCTCATAGCCGAGGGCTAGGAAGAATCTCGCGGTCGCGCCCCAGTTGTGCGTCTCCACGTGGACGCCCTCGATGCCCTTCGTCGTCATATCGCTCTCTCCTCGGGTTGCTTCGGTTGTCCGGGATGTCGTCTTGATCGGCGCGCCATCCAAGCTAGCATGCTAGCAATCTAGCGTCCATCGATTTCTTTCGGTCGACCCGATGGCGGAATGGACGTAGCGTCGAATTCGTGAAAGTTCCCGAACACCTGCCCACGACCGCGGGCGAGCTACGTTCGGCCGGCTACCTGCCGCGTGGCGTGAAGACCGAGATCCGCGAGAACCTCCTGACCCTGCTGAGTTCCGGTGGCGACCCGTGGCCCGGCATCGTCGGGTTCGACCGGACGGTCGTGCCGCAGCTGGAACGCGCCCTGCTGGCGGGACACGACGTCGTGCTGCTCGGTGAGCGCGGCCAGGGCAAGACCCGGCTGCTGCGTACCCTGGTCGGCCTGCTGGACGAATGGACGCCCGTGATCGCGGGCGCCGAACTGGGCGAACATCCGCTCGACCCGATCAGCCCCGCCGGTCGTAGGCTGGCCGCCGAACTCGGCGACGAGCTGCCCGTCACGTGGCGGCATCGCTCGCAGCGGTACGCCGAGAAGCTCGCCACGCCGGACACTTCCGTCGGCGATCTGATCGGCGACGTCGACCCGGTGAAGGTGGCCGAGGGCCGCAGTCTCGGTGACCCCGAGACCATCCATTTCGGACTCGTCCCGCGCGCGCATCGCGGCATCGTTGCGATCAACGAGTTGCCAGATCTCGCCGAACGTATCCAGGTCGCGTTGCTGAACGTGATGGAGGAACGCGACATCCAGGTCCGCGGCTACACCCTGCGCCTTCCGCTGGACGTGCTGCTGGTCGCCACCGCCAACCCGGAGGACTACACCAACCGCGGCCGGATCATCACGCCGCTGAAAGACCGCTTCGGCGCGGAGATTCGCACTCACTACCCGCTCAGCGTGGAGGCCGAGGTGGCGCTGGTGCGCCAAGAGGCCGAGCTCGTTGCCGAAGTGGGCGACCCGCTGATCGAGGTGCTCGCCCGGTTCGTGCGGCAATTGCGCGAGTCGTCCGCGATCGACCAGCGGTCCGGCGTATCCGCTCGTTTCGCCGTGGCCGCGGCCGAGACGGTGGCCGCGGCGGCTTTGCGCAGGTCCGCGGTGACGGGGGAGAGCCCCGCCGTGGCGCGTCCGGTCGACCTGGAATCCGTTCCCGCCGTCTTGCGCGGCAAGCTGGAATTCGAGTCCGGGGAGGAGGGGCGTGAGCAGGAACATCTCACCCATCTGCTGCGCCGCTCGTTCTCCGAGACCGCGCGGGCCCTGCTCGGCGGATTGAATCTGCGGCCGCTGGCCGAGGCGGTCGGGGACGGGCATCTGGTCACCACCGGCGAACGCGTGCCCGGCGCGGAGGTCCTCTCGGCGTTGCCCGAACTGCCGGTCCTGCACGAGGTGGCCGGACGGCTCGGCGTCGACGCTGCCGATCCGCCGCCGCGGATCGCCTCGGCCGTCGAGTTCGCGCTGGAGGCGCTCTACCTGGCCCGGCAGATCGCGAAGGACTCCGACGACGGTCTGGCGGTGTACGGCCGATGACCGCCGCTGTTCCCGGCGAGGCATCGTGACCAACCCCGATCGCTACTCCTACGGCCCCTACCACGAGGGGCCCGATCCCTTGGCGCCCCCGCTGGACCTGCGCGAGGCACTGGACCGGATCGGTCGCGACGTGATGGAGGGCAGCTCGCCACGCAACGCCCTGCAAGAGCTGCTGCGGCGCGGCACCCGCGGCACGCCGGGATTGGAGGAGCTGACTCGCCGGTTGTGGCAGCGCCGCGCGGAGATCGCTCGCAGCCACCGGCTGGACGGCACGTTGCAGCAGGTCCGGGAACTGCTGGAGGAGGCGCTGGAAGCCGAGCGCGGCGCACTGTTCCCCGACCCCTCCGACGACGCAAGGTTCGCCGAAGCGCAGCTGGACGCCCTGCCGTCGAGCACGGCCGCCGCCGTCACCGAACTCGCCGACTACGCCTGGCGATCGGAGACCGGCCGCGAGAACTATCAGAAGATCCGCGACCTGCTCGGCCGCGAGCTGCTGGAATCGCGCTTCCAGGGCATGAAACAGGCTTTGCGGAACACCACCCCGGAGGACGTCGAGCGGGTCGGACGGATGATGTCCGACCTCAACGACCTGCTCGCCGCCCATGCCAGGGGCGAGAACACCGAGCAGCGGTTCGCCGAGTTCATGGCCGAGCACGGCGAGTTCTTCCCCGAGAACCCGCGCGACACCGAGGAATTGATCGACGCGCTCGCGGCCCGAGCCGCCGCCGCGCAGCGCATGATGAATTCGATGACCGAGCAGCAGCGCGCGGAGCTGTCCGAGTTGATCGGCCAGGCGTTCGGCGATCCGGCGATCGCCCAGCAGGTCGCCGCGCTGGACGCGCATCTGCGGGCGCTGCGTCCCGGTGAGGACTGGAACTCCGCGCGGCGGTTTCGTGGCGAGGATCCGCTCGGCCTCGGCGCGGGCGCGCAGGCCCTGCAAGATCTCGCCGAACTCGACGCGCTCGCCGAGCAACTCGGCCAGACCTACGCGGGCGCCCGGCTGGAGGACATCGATCTGGACGCGCTGGAGCGCCACCTCGGCGCGGACGCGAGCGTGGACGCCGCGCGGCTGGCCGAACTGGAACGCGAATTGCGCAGGCAAGGCATCTTCGAACGGGCGCAGGACGGCTCGCTCCGGTTGACGCCCAAGGCTTTGCGGCGTCTCGGCGAGGTGGCGCTGCGTGATGTCGTCGGGCGCTTGCGGTCTCGGCGCGGCGAACGGGACACCGCCGCGGCCGGCGCCGCGGGCGAGCCGACCGGCGGCTCCCGGGCCTGGCGCTTCGGTGATACCGAGCCGTGGGACGTGTCGCGGACCGTGCGCAATGCCGTGCTGCGGTCGGCGTCGACGGGTAATCGCCAGGTGCGGCTGGACGTTTCCGACGTCGAGATCATGGAGACCGAGCAGCGCTCCAGGGCCGCCGTCGCGCTGTGCGTCGACACGTCCTGGTCGATGGTGCAGGACGGCAGATGGGTGCCGATGAAGCGCACCGCTCTCGCGCTGCACCATCTGATCGGCACCCGGTTCCGCTCCGACGCGTTGAGCGTGATCACCTTCGGCAGGCACGCGACGACCGTGGACATCGGCGAACTCACCGCGCTGGAAGGCGTTTGGGAACAGGGCACCAATCTGCACCACGCACTGCTGCTGGCCGCGGCGCACCTGCGCAGGCACCCGGACGCGGCGCCGGTCGTGCTCGTGGTCACCGACGGTGAGCCGACCGCGCACCTGGAGCCGGACGGGGAGACCTACTTCAACTGGCCACCCGCGCAACGCACGCTGGCAGTGACGATGGCGCAGGTCGACGCCCTGGCCAAGCTGGGTGCGTCGGTGACGGTGTTCATGCTCGGCGAGGACCCGCGCCTGGCCGCGTTCGTCGACCTGGTGGCCCGCCGCAGCGGCGGCCGGGTGGTGGCGCCCGGCCTGGACGGCTTGGGCGCCGCCGTGGTCAGCGACTACCTGCGTGGCAGGCGCTGAAGTCGCGGCTTCGCGGGCGGGCAGTGCGGCCGATCTGGTGATTGCTGCGAGATCACTACTTGCCCTTGCCGTCTCCGGGCAGGTCCCTGCCGCCGTGCGCCGCGCACAGCGAGAAGACTCGCGCGGCTGTGTCGTTTCGGCGGTACACGTTCGTGCGTGCGCGGACGCAGGCGTGCCGGGAAAGTGGCACGGGGGCCGTCGAGCGGCCGTATCGAGGATTTATTGTGGCCGGGTCGGCGTGTCGGAAAACGAAAACCGAAGGGTATGAATACCAATAGGTATTTGATACCGAAAGGTATTTATCGTGCGTTTCCAGGGACGACGTTTTTTACCGGAAATTTCTCACCGATTTGCTGTACATCGCGCGGTGCCCGTGTGTAGCGTCTGGAACCCGTAAACCCCCTCACATGACAAGTGGTGGCGCGTGATCGGAATCGACGGTTGTCTGAAACGCATCATGGATATTCCCGGTGCGCGCAGCGTGACGCTGGTGGACGGTGCGAGCGGTCTGGCGATCGCCGCCGACGGCAGGCACGACCTGGTGGACGAGCACGAAGATGCCGCTGCCACAACGGATGTGGTGCGCGCGGTGCTCGCCTGTCCGGCTTTGTCGACCGACGGCGACGACGTCACCGAGATCATCGTCTACGGCACCCGCGGATATCACCTGTTGAACCTGGTGAACGGAGACTTCGACGGACGGCTTTTCGTGCACGTGCTGTTCGACGAGGACGCCGGAAATCTCGCGATGGCGCGATACCAACTGCACGGAATTCTCGACGAATTGGCCGAGGACGCGCATGAGTCCTGAACTCGCGGTCGAATTGCGGCGGTTGGAGCAGGAAGGACGTACGGGGGTGCTGCACGCGGGCGACGGTGCTTTCCATCTCGCCGAAGGCGCGATCGTTTCCGCCGACTGTCGTCGCACCACCGGGCTGGACCGGCTGGTCGTCGAGGCGGGCGTGGCGACCGCCGAGGACTGGCGGCGCGCCGATGCGGGCGATCCAGGCCGTGTGCTGGGACGGCCACGGCTGGAAACCCTCGCGATGCTCTCGGTCTTCGACGCCGCCTATTTCTTGCTGGCCTCGCCCGCCGTCCCGGAGTTCCGCCCGGCCCCACCGCACTGGCTGGCCCCCGTCTGTCACATCACGCCCCGTGCTCTCGTGCAGGAGTGCGCGCGGCGCGGCGATCCCGAGTCCGGGCCGTGGCCCGCCGATTTGGTCGATCGCGTCCCGGTCGTGCCGGTCCGCCGAGTGCGGCGACGGCGTTTGGTGCTCACCGGAGGGCAGGCGGAGGTGCTGGCCGCCGCGGATGGCAGGCGCAGCGTCGCGGAGATCGGTCGCGAACTCGGCCGTACCACCTACGGATGTCTGGTGGCGGTGCGGGATCTGACCGCGGCGGGCTTGATCGAGCCGCCCCTCGCGACGCCGGTCCCGGTGGCGGCCGGGCCGGTCGGGCTCGAGCCGGTGCGCCCCGAGCCCGTAGCGGTCGCGCCTGTGCTCGCCGAGCCGGGCCGGCTTCCCCGCCGCCGTGGCAGGCACTCGGCGCCACCGGTCCCGGTCGCCGATCGGTTGGAGCCGCCCGACCGGGACCTGCTCGTCCGCCTGCAAGCGGCTTTGGAGGAGCTCGCGTGACCACGCGGAAGAAACTGCTCGGCGATTGGATGGGAAGGTTGACCAAGGTGGCGATGTCCGGACCCGAACCGAACGCGGCGGTGCTCACGGAGTTGAAAGCGCTGCGCAATCGAGTTCCGCGACTGACCGGCGCGCTGGTCGCGTCCAACGACGGACTGTTGGTCGCCCATGATCTGCCTGCGCAGATCGAGCCGAACGGGATGGCCGCCATGGCCGCCTCGCAGCTGTCGCTGTCCCACCGGCTCGCCACCACCGCGCACGGCGGCGGGTTCAGCGAGGTCGTGGTCCACGGCACCGGAGGGCACGTGGTCATCTACGCGGCGGGCTGGACGTCGCTGACCGTTTTGGCCGCCCCCGAGGTGAACATCGGCAGGCTGCATCTGGAATCCCGTCCGGCGGCCCGCGCGATCGCCGACTTGCTGACGTCGGTGACCACCGACGCGGGAAGCGAACAAGCAACGAAAACCCACTGAAAGGAAAGCATATGTCCAATATGGATCTGGCCCTCAAAGACATGATGGTGATCGACGGCGCGATCGGCGCCGCCGTCGTCGACTACAACAGCGGCATGGCGCTGGGCATGCTCGGCAGCTCCAAGTCCCTGGACCTCCAGATCGCGGGTGCGGGCAACACCGAGGTGGTGCGCGCCAAGCTGCGCACCATGGACCAGCTGGGGCTCAAAGAGGACATCGAGGACATCCTCATCACGCTGTCCGGGCAATATCACATCATCCGGCCGATGACCGGCCGCAAGTCCAAGGGCCTGTTCCTCTACCTGGCCCTGGACCGGGGACGGGCGAATCTGGCGATGGCCCGGCACCGCCTGCGGGGGATCGAAGAGGATCTGGAGGTCTGATCGGCGATCGAGCCGATTTGACCTGAACTGTTGTTCAGGTTCGACGCTGTTCTGGACACCGAACACGTCGAAGGGAATCCACCATGTCCGACCATCCGATCCAGCTCGCCCTGATCGTCGGCAGCACTCGAGCGGGCCGCTTCGGGCCGACCGTCGCCAAGTGGTTCGCCGCTCACGCCGAGCGGCGCGACGACGTCGACGTCGACGTTGTCGACCTGGCCGAAACGCCTCTGCCGGAACGGCTTTCCCATCACCCCGAACCCGAGGCGGCGCGGGCGCTGGCAGCGGTCGGCCCCCGCCTGGCCGCGGCGGACGGGTTCGTCGTCGTGACACCCGAGTACAACCACAGTTATCCGGCGTCGGTCAAGAACGCCATCGACTGGCATTACACCGAATGGCGGGCCAAGCCGGTGGGATTCGTGTCCTACGGCGGCATCTCCGGTGGCTTACGCGCGGTGGAGCACCTCAGGCAGGTGTTCGCCGAGCTGCATGCGGTCACCGTGCGCGATACGGTGAGCTTCCACGACGCGGGCGGGCGGTTCGATGCCGCGGGGCAGCCGACGGATCCGGAAATGCCGGTGGCCGCGGCCGATCAGCTGCTCGGCCAGCTGGTCTGGTGGGGCCGCGCGCTGCGGTCGGCCCGCGCCGACCATCCCTACACCGCATGACGCTTCTTCCACTCGCCCAAGGTCGGGACCGCGGAGCCTGACGCCGTGGTCCCTGGGGCAAGGGCAAATGGCGGACCTCCGGTTCGACCGGAGGTGCGTAGCCGTGCGGCGGGCAGCCCGGGTCCCGGCCGATCGTGCGTCACTCCAGCCCGGCTGGGCGCGGCCAGGGGTTGTCCTCCTTGTCCTCGACCGACTGGTTGAAACGCGCGATGAACCTGCTGAACTGGTCGATGTCGGCCTCGGTCCACTCGGCAACCACCGCGCCGATGCCTTGACGGCTCTGCTTTCGGTCGGAGGCCAAAAGATCGAGTCCCTTGGCGCTGGCGCGGATCTTGCGGGCGATGCCGCCGTCGGGGTCGGGCACCCGGTCGACCAACCCTTGCTTGCGCATGGCTCCGACCTGCCGGTTGATCGTCGAAACGTCCAGTTGAAACGCTTCGGACAGCTCACGCAGGCTCAGCGGATGGTCCAGTTCCAGTCTGGTCAGGATCAGGTACGCCGAGCGGTCGAGCTGGAAGCCGGGACGCCGGAGCACCGCGGCGGGGAAGTGCCTTGACAGCAGTGACAGCTCGAAGACGAGGCGGTACAGCGCCGCGTTGTCGCCGGGGCCGGATTCGGACATACCACACTATGTCGCGAGGATCACGTACTTTCCAAATTGTGCAGCATACACACCATATGTACCGTGCACATGTGACTGTAGCTGCCGACGCGTCCTCGAGCGTCTCTGAATCCGGCGACCGGCCCCGTCCCTCGTCGGCACTGCTCATCGCGACGCTCGGCATGGTGGGTGTCGTCGTCTCCCTCATGCAGACGCTGGTCATCCCGATCATTCCGTCGCTGCCCACGCTGTTGCACACCTCCGCGTCCAACGCCTCCTGGGTCGTGACGGCCACGCTGCTGGCCGGCGCGGTGGCGACCCCGATCAGCGGCCGTCTGGGCGATATGTTCGGCAAGCGGCGCGTCTTGTTCGCGAATCTTCTTCTGCTGATCGCCGGTTCGGTGGTCTGCGCGTCCTTCTCCACCCTGGTGCCCGAGATCGTCGGTCGCTCGCTGCAAGGCGCGGCGGTCGGCGCCATCCCGCTCGGCATCAGCATCATGCGCGACGAATTGCCCGCCGAGCGGGTGGGTTCGGCGATGGCGATCATGAGCGCCACGCTCGGCGTCGGCGGCGCGATCGGCCTGCCGGTCGCGGCGGCCATCGCGCAGAACGCCGACTGGCACGTGCTGTTCTGGACCTCCGCCGCGCTCGGCGTCGTGTGCGCCGTCCTGGTTTTCGTGTTCGTCGCGGAGTCGCCGGTGCGCACGCCCGCCCGCTTCGACTTCGGCGGCGCCGTCGGTTTGTCGGTGGCGCTGCTCGCACTGCTCGTCGCGATCACGAAAGGCGCGGACTGGGGTTGGGCCAGCGCCCGGATCCTGACCCTGTTCGCGGTGTCGGTGGTGGTGTTTCTCGGCTGGGGCGCTTTCGAACTGCGGCAGCGTTCACCGCTGGTGGACCTGCGGGTCTCGGCGCGGCCGAGGGTGCTGTTCACCAACGCGGCCTCGATCGCCGTCGGATTCTCGCTCTACGGCATGTCGCTGACCTTCCCGCAGCTGCTGATGGCGCCGGAGCAGACCGGATACGGCTTCGGGCTGTCCATGATCACCGCCGGGTTGGCGCTGGCCCCCACCGGCTTCGTGATGATGCTGCTGTCACCGGTGTCGGCGCGGCTGTCGGCCAGCCGCGGGCCCAAGGTCACCCTCGCGCTCGGCTCCGCGGTGATCGCGGTCGGCTATCTGTGCGCGGTGGTGCTGATGAACAGCGTCTGGGAGATCATGCTCGCCGCGGTGATCGTCGCGGGCGGCGTCGGCCTGGCGTACGCGGCGATGCCCGCGCTGATCATGGGCGCGGTGCCGATCACCGAGACCGGCGCGGCCAACGGCCTCAACTCGCTGATGCGCTCGATCGGCACCTCGACCTCGGCCGCGGTGATGAGCGTGGTGCTGGCGCACATGACCATGCGGCTCGGCCCGCACCTGCTGCCCTCGCGCGACGGTTTCCACACCACCTTCCTCATCGCGATGGCCGCGGCGCTGGTCGCGATCGGTCTGACCGCCGTGATCCCGATGCGGAAGACCGCCGACGCGGCGACCACCACCGGGCATTCCTGACGCCTGGGATTCAAGCGTTCGCGACGGCCTCGGTGTACCGGCGGCCCAGGGTGCGGATATGGGCGACGAGTTCCGGCGGGCCGTCGACGCGGAAGTCCATCATCAGCATGGACAGGTAGATGGCGATCGTCTCCAGCGCGTCCGCGCCCGTGTAGAGCACGCAGGTGTCCGCGTCCACCGGCTCGACCACGCCGACGGCGGGATTGATCCTGGCGATGACGGTCTCGGCGGGCGCGAGCACGGTCACCCGGGCCTGCACCCGCCACCCGGTGGTGGCGATGTGGCGCATGACGAAGGCGACCAGGTCGTCGTCGGGAAGCGAACGCGCGGCGAAACGACGGGAACTCGTCTCCGCGCGCAACACGCGGGCGACCGGTATCGCTCGCCAGGAGTGGTCTTCCAGGCTGTAGGCGACCAGGTACCAGCGGCGTTGCCAGTTGATCAGCCGGTACGGCTCGATCTCGACGGACGACGCGGCCCCGGCTTCGGCGATCCGGACCGTCGCTCCGTCGCGAATGGCGCCTGCGAGGGTGGTGAGCACGGCGGCGGGAACCGGTGCGTCCGGCTCGCGCGACCCCGTCGTGGCCGGGCCGATGGCCGTCGCATCCCGCAGTGCGGATACCTTGCGCTGCAATCGTTTGGGCAGGATCTGATCCAGTTTGCCCAGTGCCTTCGTGACGTGCTCGGCGATGTCCGCGATGCCGGTGGAGCCGTCCTCGGCGAGGCCGACCGCGACCGCCACGGCCACCGCTTCGTCGTCGTCCAGCAGTAGGGGAGGCATGGTCGCGCCGCGGCCGAGCCGGTAGCCGCCGACCGCGCCGCGTCCGGCATGCACCGGGTAGCCCAGTTCGCGCAGCCGCTGAATGTCCTGCCGCAGTGTGCGATCGGTGACGCCGAGGCGCTCGGCCAGCTCCCGGCCGGTGTACGCACGGTCCTGTAGCAGGGCCAGCAATCGCAGCAGACGCGGTGTGGTCGATGCCACTTTCGCCCTCCTCGCTGATTAGGAACGAAAGTAGCCTAATTGCCGAATAGGCTTGTGTCATCAGCGAGAACGACCGAAAGGCTCCGACATGAACGCCACCGCCACCGCCGCCGCGACTCTGCTCCCCGTTTGGCGGGACGTGCTCGCCGATTCCTACCGCGCGCTGGAGAGCGTCGTCGCCGGTGTGCGAGCGGATCAGTGGCACCTGCCCACCCCGTGCTCGGATTGGGATGTGACGCAGGTGCTGCAGCACGCCGTCGGTGACCAGCTGGCCTACGCCCAGGCCCTCGGCATCGGAGAGGGTCCGGCCTACAACCCGTTCGCGCCTTCCGGCACGATCGACGGCTCCCCCGGGGACGCGGTGCGTGCGGCGGTCGAGCAGACCGCCTTCGCCTGGACCACGGTCGACGACGCCACCGAGACCGTGCCGACGCCGCTGCCGCACGGCGCGCTCGCCACTCCGGTGGCCGCGGTCATGTGCGCGCTGGATGCCGGGGTGCACGCCTGGGACATCGCGATCGCGACCGGCCAGCCGTCGCCGTTGACCGACGAACTCGCCGCCGCCCTGCTCATCGCCGCGCGGGCCGCTCACCCCGCGCCCGGCAGCGGCGAGACGGCCGAGATCATCGAGCCGCTGCGTCAGTGGGGTGCTTTCGCCGCGATCGTCGACGGTCCGGCCGACGGCGCTCTCGGAGAACTCTTGCGCTACTTGGGCCGCGATCCGCGCTGAACCTGCCTGGCAGGACGCTGGGCTCACCTGGTGAGCCCAGCGGACGGCGTACCGGAGCCTGATCCAGCGATGCGGCGTCCAAACGCCTCAGGGACAGCGGTTTCCTCCGATCAGCTGTTCGGAGGCGTCGCTCTCCACGCGACGGAAATCAGCGCGCGGTGACGAATCCCTGGGTGACCATCCAGTCCCTGGCCACCTCCGCGGGCTCGCGTCCGTCCACGTCGACCTGACGGTTGAGTTCGGTGATGGCCTCGTTGGTGAGGCGCTGCGAGATCGGCGTCAGGATCGTGTCCACCTGCGGATGCGCCTCGGCGAAACTCCGGCGCATCACCAGCGCCGCGTTGTACTTCGGGAAGAAGCCGCGATCATCTTGCAGCAGAATGAGATTCAGCGCTGGGATGCGTCCGTCGGTGGCCGCGACCGAGCCGAAGCGGCACTGCCTGCCGTCGGCGGTCGCCTGGTAGACCACGGCGTCCTGCACGATCTGCTTGCGGACCTTGCTCGCGTCGATCTCGTACTTGCGGGCCAGGCCGGGAAATCCGTCCTGGCGGACGTTGAACTCGGTGCCGACGCAGATCGCCGCGGCGGCCGGATCGGCGGCGGCCAGTCTGGCGTAGTCCGACAGCGTGCGCACACCGGTCTCCTGGGCGGTGCGGGCGCTCATGACCAGCGCGTAGGTGTTGTTCATCGGCGCGAGCGCCGTCCAGAGCATGCCGTGCGCGGCGAGGTCGGCGTCGCGCACCGCCTGGAACTGGCCGATCTCGTCCGGCACCGGTGTCTCGTTGCCGAGGTAGTTGATCCAGCCCGTTCCGGTGTAGTCGTAGGCGAGGTCGATCTGCCCGTGCAATTGGGCATCGCGCACGCTGTTGGAGCCCTGGATGTTGGTCAGGTCGCGCACCTCGGCGCCCGCCGCCGAGAGAGCGAACTCGATCAGATAGCCGAGGATGTTCTGCTCCGTGAAGTCTTTGGAACCCACCGTGACCTGCACACCCTCCAGTTCGGGCACGGGCCGGATGCTGCCGGGGCCGACTCGAAGCGGCACCGCGCCGCCGGATTGCAGCCCGCAGGCGGCCAGCAACGTCAAGCCCAGGCCGAGGGTCAGCGCGCGCCACGCCCGGATCATTTCAGCCCCTTCGGCCCGAGAAACGCTTCGGCGAGCGCGCCGAGCCAGTCCACCAGCAGGGCCAGCGCCACCGCGAGCACCGCGCCGACCACCAGGGTGACGTTGTCGCGCAGCTTGTAGCCGGTGTCGATCAGAATGCCGAGCCCGCCCGCGCTCACCAGGAACGACAGCGTCGCGGTGCCGACCGCGAGCACCAGCGAAGTGCGCAGCCCGGCCAGGATGTAGGGCACCGCGAGCGGGAATTCGATGCGCCGCAACACCGTCACGGCCGACATGCCCTGGCCGCGCCCCGCATCGATGAGCGTCCGGTCCACCTGCTCATAGCCCAGAATGGTGTTGCGCAGCACCGGAAGCAGCGAATAGAACGCGATCGGCGCCACGCCGATCCAGAAGCCGGTGGTACGGGTGGCCAGGTAGAACAGCACGATCAGGCCGATGGCCGGTGCGGCCGCGCCGATATTCGCGATACCGACGAAAACGGGTGTGAGCCGCCGGAATCCCGGTCGCGTGAGCAGGGTTCCGAGCGGGACGGCCACCGCGACGACGATCAGCACCACGGTCGCGGTGATCCGCACGTGCTGCCAGGTGACGGTCGCGACGTTGCCCGCGTTCAGGCTCGCTTGCTGGGTGACGGTCAGGTCGCGGGCGAACGCCCACACCAGCACGCCCGCGGTGAGCACGAGCACGACCACCGGCTGCACGACCAACCGGATGCGCTCGGCCCTGCGCTGGGTGGCGGGTGACGCGGCGGCGGTGGTCATGGTGCGCCGTCCGTCGCGGAACGCCCGGCTCCGTGCTCGGCGCGCAGGGCCGACAGGTGGCCGACCAGGGTGTCGATGGTGATCAGCCCGGCGTACTCGCCGCGCGCGCCGGTCACCACCGCGGTCGCGCTCTGATGGGTGAGCAGGGCTTCGAGCGCGTCCTGCAGCGTCGATTTCAGCGCCAGCGTCTCCGGCACCGGCGTTCCCAGATCGCGCAGCGAATCGGCGTGGGCCAGTTGTTCGGCCGAGACCCAGCGGCGTGGCCTGCCATGACCGTCCAGAACCAGCGCCCACGGCCAGTCGCGGTCCGCGAGCGCGGCGCGCAACTCGTCGACGGTGTCCTGTTCGGTGGCGGTGGGGCAGTCGCCGAGTTCGACATCCCCGACCCGGGTCAGGGTGAGCTGTTTGAGCGAGGCGTCCGCGCCGACGAAACCGGCGACCGTCTCGTCGGCCGGGTCGGCCAGGATCGCCGCGGGTGTGTCGTATTGCAGGATCCTGGACCGGTCGCCGAGCACGGCGATGCGGTCGCCGAGCTTGACCGCCTCGGTGAAATCGTGGGTGACGAAGACGATCGTCTTGCCGAGTTCGCCTTGCAGCCGCAGCAACTCGTCCTGCAGCAATCCCCGGGTGATCGGATCGACCGCGCCGAACGGCTCGTCCATCAGCAGCACGGGCGGGTCTGCCGCCAATGCCCTGGCCACGCCGACGCGCTGCTGCTGGCCGCCGGACAGCTGGCGGGGATAGCGGTCGCGGAAGGTGCCTGGATCGAGACCGACCAGCTCGAGCATCTCGTCGACCCGTGCCGCGACGCGCCGCCGGTCCCAGCCGATCAGGCCCGGTACGGTCGCGACGTTCTTCGCGACGGTCAGGTGCGGGAACAGTCCCGCCTGCTGGATCGAATAGCCGATGCCGCGGCGCAACCGGTCGGGCTGGATCGTGGCCGCGTCGCGGCCGTCGATCGTGATGGTTCCGGAGGTGGGCTCGATCAGCCGGTTGATCATTCGCATGGTGGTGGTCTTGCCACAACCGGACGGCCCGACCAGGACCACGATCTCGCCGGCCGGGATGGTCAGCGAGACGCTGTCCACAGCCGGATCACGCTGTCCCGGATAGTGTTTGGTCACCGCGTGCAGCACGATCTCGACGCCGGAGACGACGGATTCCGCGCGGCCGTCGCTGGTTTCGGTTTCAGTCACGAATTCCCCTGGAAGTGGTGAGCCGCCCGACCAGGACGTAGATCCCGTCGAGGACGAGTGCGAGGACGACGACGAGGATCGTGCCGACCAGCGCCTGTGGCACCGCGTTCGGGCTGCCCAGGCGCGCGAGTCCGGAGAAGATCAGGTTCCCGAGTCCGGGGCCCTTGGCGTATGCCGCGAGGGCGAGAATCCCCATGATCAGCTGGGTGCTCACCCGCATACCGGCCAGAATCGCGGGCCACGCCAGCGGCAGTTCGATCCGGGCGAGCACCCGCAGCCGGTTCATCCCGACGCCGCGGGCGGCGTCGGTCACGGCCGGATCCACCGAGGCGAGTCCGATGATGGTGTTGCGCATGATCGGCAGCAGCGCGTACACCACGAGCGCGGTGATCGTCGGTGCGACACCGAGACCGAGCGCCGGGATCAGCAGGCCGAGCAGCGCGAACGACGGAACGGTGAGCACCGCGCCCGCCAGCGCGGAGGCGATCGACGAGCCGAACGGGCTGCGGTAGACCAGGATTCCGATCAGAACCGAGACCACCGTCGCCAGCAGCACCGATTGCACCACGGCCGAGACGTGCAGGTAGGAGTCGACCAGCAACTGGTGCCGCCGGTGCACGATGAATGTCCACAGCGTGTCCAGGGCCGTACCTCCCCATCGGCTGGTCTCTCCGGAGACTAGCGCGGTTTTCCCGGTGCCGTCCATGATTTCGGCTCCACCGGGTTGCCCCTCCGCTCGGTCGCCGAAACCAGGCGGACAGCGCGTGGAACCGTTCGGCGTGCTCGCGCGTCGAATTCCATAAGCTCGACAACAACGTCACACGAACGAATCGGGGGAGCGAATGACACAACAACGGGGATCGCGATCGAGGCGGTGGGTCGCGCTCGCACTGGTGGTGCTCGGCGTGGTCGCCGCCGGGATCGCCGGTGGTCTCTGGTGGCAGGACCGTACGGACCACCGGGCGATCGCGGGCGAGCGCCTCACCGAGTTCCCCGCGCTGGACCGTTCGGCACTCGACGCGGCCCAGGCCGGAATCGTCGCGGTCGCCGAGCGCGAGTTCGCCGATCCCGGCGCGGGGACGAAATACGCGGAAGGAGCCGAGGAGGCGTGGTGCGCCGATTTCGTCAGCTGGGTGCTGCGCGAGGCCGGTGTGCCGCTGGCCAACCCGAATTCGGGTTCGTGGCGGATTCCCGGCGTCTATACCTTGCAGGAGTATTACGAGAGCATCGGCCGGTTCGTCCCGAGCGGCTCGAACTATCGACCGCGGACCGGTGACGTGCTGCTGTACGGAGAGCCCAGTCCGTTCGGACAGCACACGAACATCGTCCTGCGAGTCGAGGGCGGCCAGGTGACCACGATCGGCGGTAACGAGTACGGCGCGGTGCGCATCCACCGGTTCGTGCTGGGCGACATAACCGGGGTGGTCGGGTTCGGCCGATTGTGAAGATCACTTCCGTCGAACGGGATTCGACCGATATGCGGGTGAAACGGGGTGCCGGATAGTCCTACGATGGGAGGTGGCGGTGCCCGGCAGCGCCGCCGCCGGTCCCCGCCCTGCTTCCCCCTCATCGGCAGGACGGGGATCTCGGGCCGCAGTGCGTTCCGGGGTGGGACGAGATCGGTCGCGTACCGTGTCGGGTGTCCATCGAGAGGTGAGGGTTGCGGAACTAGCGATGCATCCGACCGACGAACCGAGTAGTGCGCCCGGCTGGATCGACTACGCCGAGTTCGGCGAGCGTTTCGTCACGCACGCCGTGAACGCCGCTCGTATCGAGTCCGCGGTCTCCGGCATGGCGGGCCGCGGCATGACCATCGGCCCGGTCTCGATCGGCCCGGCCGGGCTCGCCGGATTCGTCGCCGAGGGGAAGGTCGGCGCCCCGCGCGTACTGCGCAGCGGCCCGAAGGTCACCTTCGACGTCACCGTTCCGGTGTCGCTCACCTTGAAGGTGCTGCTCGGCGGCCGGAAACTGCGGCTGGAGGCCAGGGTGGAGATCGATCTGACCCTGCACGCCCGCACCGCCGAACCCGTGCTCGTCGTCATCGATATCCCACCGATCACCCAGCGGGACATCAGTTTCGTCTTGCGCGCCCAGGCGGTGGATTCGGCGTGGGAATGGTTGCTCGACCCGATCGCGGGCGTGGTGCAGCGAGAGGTCGCCTCCCGGGTGAACGCCATGCTTGCCGACCCGCAGACCCGCAGGGGGCTGGTGTTCGACCTCGAGGCCATGGTCGCGGGCAAGCGTTCGCCGTATCGGGACGAGCTCGCGTTCGATTGGATCGGCTACGACGAGTTCGGGCATCGGTTCTTCTCCCGCATCGTGACGCGCGAGCGAGTGTGGGACGTGGTGGAACGGCTGGCGGGCAGGCTGATCGAGGTCGGTCCGCTGCGGACCGGACCGCGCGCGAGCGCCGTCGTGACCGTTCGGGGAACGGTACGGATGCCGCGGCTGACGGACCGGTCGACGGAGCCGGTCGCGTTCGATCTGACCCTGCCGGTGAGCCTGGACATCACGGTCGACGTGTTGAAAGCCAATCGCTATCGCGCTGACGTCGAGGTGCCTTTGGTACTCACCGCCCGCGCTGCCGACCCCTTGCGGGTGGTGATCGACGTGCCGCCGCCCGACCCGGCCGACATTCGGATGGAATTCACCGCGCAGGGTGCCCGCGCGGCCGCGCTCGGTGCGCTCGCCGGGATAAAGAAGCAGGTCGTGACGCAGGTGGCGGCGGTCATCCGCAAAGAACTGGCCGATCCAGCGATGCGCACCATCGATGTCGCCGCGCGCATCGACGGCATTGTGTGACCGGTAGCGTCGTCGAGCGTATGTGGCGAATGTGAAACGTGATTCTCCTGGGTCTAGCGGTTCCAGTGTGAATATGGTGAAATGAGTTCACGTTCGAGGCTCCCGGCGCGCGGTGGATTGGGGAAGGTGCGCCGGGCACGCTGCCATCCATGTCGGGTTGCGCGAAGGAGTCGACGATGCGTTCCAATTCGGTATCCCGGCGTGATCTGTTCGCCTACACGGCCGCCGCGGCCGTGGTCGGCATGACCGCCGCGGCAGCTCCCGCGTCCGCGCGGCCAGCGCTCGGCACCCTCATCGATTACGCCGGAGGCGTTCCCTCCGCTGCGGCGATCCGCGACGCCGGACATATCGGCGTGATCCGCTACGTGTCCGATCGCAGGCCCGGCGCCGAGTGGATGGCGGGCAAACCGCTGCGATCCCCGGAAGTCGACGATCTCAAAGCGGCTGGTCTGCAGATCGTCTCGTGCTACCAATTCGGCAAGGGACCGACCGCGGACTGGCGTGGCGGGCTGGAGGCGGGCAAGCGGCACGCCGAGCGCGGGCTCGCGTTGCACCGCGCCGCCGGTGGCCCGGACAACGTGCCCATCTACGCGTCCATCGACGACAACCCCTCCCCGGTCGACTTCGCCACCATGATCGCGCCCTACCTACTGGGCTGGCAGGCAGTGCTCGGCACGGAGAACACCGGCGTCTACGCGAACACCCCGACCATCGAGCTGGCCCGCACCGCGAGCCTGGGTTCCTGGTACTGGCAGCACAACTGGGGCACACCCAAGGGCTTCGTGCACCCCGCCGCCAACCTGCACCAGGTCGAGATCGACAAGCAATCCATCGACGGTGTGGGGATCGATGTGAACAACGTGCTCACGCCCGAATACGGGCAGTGGTGAGCAGCTGCCGCGGTACGTGCCTGCTCGCCTCCACCCCGCTTTTCGAGCGAAGTGAGACCGAGCAGCTGCCGAATATTACGTCTGGCAGTGGCTTATCGGGGTGACGCGCAGATCGGGCTCGTCGTCCGGAACGACCCGCAGGGAGGGGCGGCTGTCCGGAGCCTCGTGATCGCCGAGCCAGGACAGCAGCGACCACCGGGACAGGCCGGAGAACGCGGAGCCGAGGCTGGCGAACGAGAACGACGAGATCGCCGACCCGAACGATCCCACGGATCCGATCGACAGCACCGAGCCCACGCTGCCGATGGACAGGACCGAGTAGGCCGAGCCGATCGAGAGGATGGAACCCTCGGAGCGGATCGACAGGATGGAACGGTGCGAGCGCCTGCTCCGGATCGAATGACCCGGCTGTCTCGAACAGTCCGCGGATTTCGAGAAAACGGTGGTCGCCATAGATAGCGGTCTACCACAGTCCGGCCACCTCGTGTGGCTGCGCGGCAGATCGATACGAGGTATTCGCCGAGTCACCGCAACGCCGAAAGGGCGACGACCCCCATGGAGTCGCCGCCCTCGACCGGAAGCTCAGCCTACGGTGAAGAATCCGAGCGTCGGCAGGAAGGAGCAGGTCCGCGCCTCCGCGTCACCGGACTGGGTGGTCAGCGAGCCGGAGACGACCGCGACGACGCGGCCGTTGCCCGTGTCGGCGATCGCGGACAGCGTGGCGGGGCCGTCCGGGTTGATCTTGGCCTCGTCGGTCAGCGGCAGGACGCCCGACTGGCGGGTGTCGAGGTTCAGCCACTGCACCGTCATCGGCGGGTTCTGCACCGGCGTCGGCCCCTTGGTGCCGAGCGCGGTGAAGACGAACCCGGTCTGGCCCGCCTGCGGGCCGGGTGGCGGCAGCGTGGCGGGCCCGGGCACGGCGAGGGCGGTACCCACCGAGTCGGCGGACGGGCCGATGCAGCCCTTGCCGATGCTCGGGTAGAGGAACTGGGCGATCACCGGTCCGTCCTGCGGTACCTCGGGGCCTCCGCCGCCGCTGCCGTCCAGGAAGGTGATGATCCGTTCCAGCGTCGACTTGATCTGCGGCGGAAGGTTCAAAGTGGCCAGCAGCCTGCGGGCCTGATCGAGGATGGCCGACTGCGGACCCGCGACGCCGGCCGGGCTCGCGATATCCGCGGGGCCCGCGACGGCGCCGACGATGGCTGGGGCGAGCGCGGCCAGCGCATCCACGGGAACGCCTTCGGGCACCATGGGAACGCTGTTCGTAGTCGCCACGGGGGCGGTCGCGGGGGCCGCGATTGCTGTCGTCGGCGCGGCGAGCGTGGCACTCGCCGCGACGGCGAGTGCGGACAATGCGATCCGCGATCCTCGGGTGCGAAGCACTGGTCTGGCCGTCCTTACCTCGGGGTACATCTGGGTTCGATTGCTAAAAGCCATCGTTTCGGGGGTCACTCTAGGGACATTGCGGCTATGTGTACAGCTGCGGCGTCCGGAAAGCGCCGTGGACGATCAGTGTTAGCAGAAGATACCGCGCCCAGATGTTACTGATGTGAAAGTTGATGCAAATGTTATCGGTGGTTCGAGGGTGGAACCGACCGGATTCGCGCTGCGGCTAATCTAATCGGTGCCGTCCGCGCTGTCGCCTCGACATCGAACTCCGGGCGCGCCAACCGACGCACCGCACCCGAGCCGAAAGCCAGCGATTTGAATCGTCACCTCCGATGGGCCGTGTCGGTGCTGGGCCTGTCCGTGCTGGCCCGGCTGCTCTGGATGCTGCTGTCCCCGAATGGGATGAACCTCGTCGACCTGCATGTCTACGTCGGCGGGTCGGCCGCGTTGTTGACCGATCAGCTCTACGACTTCACCTATGCGGAGAAGACTCCGGACTTCCCGTTGCCGTTCACTTATCCGCCTTTCGCGGCATTGGTGTTCTTCCCGCTGCACTATCTGCCGTTCACCCTGGTCGCGGTGGCTTGGTTGCTGGCCATCGCCGCGGCGCTGTACGCGGTGGTGCACATCAGTCTCGAGCTGCTGTTCGGGGCGCAGCGGCTGCGCACGCCGCAGTGGCGGGCCGCCACCGTCGGGTGGACCGCGCTCGGGCTGTGGCTGGAGCCGGTCCGAACCACGATGGACTACGGCCAGGTCAATGTCTTCCTGGTGCTCGGTGGGATGCTCGCGGTTCGCAGTTCGCGGTGGTGGCTGTCCGGTGGACTGGTCGGAATAGTCGCGGGCATCAAACTGACGCCGGCGATCACCGGGTTGTACTTCGTCGCGCGCAAGCGCTGGGCGACGGTGGCCTGGTCGGCCGTGGTCTTCGGCGCGACGGTAGGGCTGAGTTTCCTGATCGCGCCGGTCGAGGCGCGTCGGTATTTCGGCACACTGCTCGGTGACGCCGACCGGATCGGTCCGGTGGGGTCGGTGTGGAACCAGTCGCTGCGGGGCACACTGAGCCGCATCCTCGGCTACGACGTCGAGTCCGGCCCGTGGTGGATCGCGGCCGTGCTCGTCGTGGCGGTGCTGGCGTTCCTGGCTTGGCGCGCGCTCGGCGCGGACGACCGGCTCGGCACGCTGATCGTGGTGCAACTGTTCGGGCTGATGGTCTCGCCGATCTCGTGGTCGCATCACTGGGTGTGGCTGCTGCCGACGGTGCTCTGGGTGGTGTACGGGCCGCTGCGCCGGGCGCCCGGCGCGCGGGTGATCGCCGGGTACTGGCTGGTGACCATGCTCGTCGGCGTGCCGTGGGTGCTGTCGTTCTTCCAGGATTCGATCTGGACCATCTCGCGCCCGGGCGTACTGGCCTGGCTCGGCGCCGTCGACGTGCTCGGCGTTCTGGCGTTCTACCTCTGGGTGATCCGCTTCGGAGCCAGGTACACGCGATCGGCCGAGGACGAAGAAGCGCGCGCAACCACCGAGGGCCCCGCGCGCACCACATAAGTACTCGTCCGCACTCGTCCGACTCTGCTTTGATCAGCCTCGAGCGGCGATCAGCGCAGACTCGAACTTTTGGCTGGAACGCGACACAGCGGCCCGGCTCCCGGTTTCGAGCGAAGCGAGACCGAGCATGCCCCGTTCGCGGCCCGGCTCGCGTCCGAGCGGCCGCCGCCTCCGCGACGCAGTCGCCAGCGGCGGTCGCTCGGACGCGAGCCATAAGAGGGCCGCGAACACGCAGCGCCGAAGGCGCTGCAAAATCAACAGAGCCGGTCTATTTCATGTGCCAGTGCTACATCCAGCGCGGTGAGCCCGCCCGCCGAGTGTGTCGACAAGCTGAATGTGACCTTGCGCCAGCGGATATCGATGTCGGGGTGATGGTTCGCCTCCTCCGCGACTTCGGCGACGCGGCGCACCAGTTCGATGCCCGCGGGGAAGGTGGCCGCCTCGACGGTGCGCGTCAGGTTGTCCCCTGACCTGGACCACTCCGGCAATTCGGTGAGAGCGTCTACGATTTCGGGTTCGGAGAGCAGTGCCTGCTGCGCCATAACACTCCTTACTACTCGCCTCGGGCCGCCCCGGAAAGGGTGGCGGCGGGGGTCAGGCAGCGCGCGCCTGCTTGAGTGCCTTCTTCAGATCCTTGCCGGTGACACCGGCCGCTTCGCACTTCTTCATCCGCATGATGACCACGGGGCACTTCACGCAGCGCGTCTTCTTCCGACAGCACTTCTTCTTCGGTTTCAGGCTCGAAACCTTCTTGGCTTTGACCTTGCCCACGGCGGTTAGCATACCCTTAGTACAAAGGCTGAAACGGTGCCTCGAACCGACTGCCGGTAGGGTATAGCTCGCCGCGATGCCTGGTGAGTTTCGATTCTCCACCTGTTCGCAGGGAGACCGGCGTGTGCGTCAGGCCCCGGAGGCGGCAGCCTGCGTAATCACGGAGAGTCCGTGCACGCCGGACACCGAGCACCGTCGGCTCCAACACCGAACAGCAGGAGGATTCAGGCGTGTCGTCTGC
The DNA here is from genome assembly GCF_047200615.1 of Nocardia sichangensis. Classification (NCBI taxonomy): domain Bacteria; kingdom Bacillati; phylum Actinomycetota; class Actinomycetes; order Mycobacteriales; family Nocardiaceae; genus Nocardia; species Nocardia sichangensis. The sequence goes on along the minus strand of NZ_JBJZOK010000019.1, from coordinate 47,257 downwards.
ACGCGATTTTCGCAACGTCGCCATCGTGGCTCACGTCGACCACGGCAAGACGACCCTGGTCGACGCCATGCTGCGCCAGTCGGGCGCCTTCGCCGAGCGGGCCGAGCCCGTCGATCGGGTGATGGACTCCGGCGACCTGGAACGCGAGAAGGGCATCACCATTCTCGCCAAGAACACGGCGGTGCACCGGCATCACCCGGACGGCTCGGTCACCGTGATCAACGTCATCGACACCCCCGGCCACGCCGACTTCGGTGGCGAGGTCGAGCGCGGCCTGTCCATGGTGGACGGCGTGGTGCTGCTGGTGGACGCGTCCGAGGGGCCGCTGCCGCAGACCCGGTTCGTGCTGCGCAAGGCGCTGGCCGCGTCGCTGCCGGTGATCCTGGTCGTGAACAAGACCGACCGCCCCGACGCCCGCATCGAAGAGGTCGTCGAGGAGAGCCACGACCTACTGCTGGACCTGGCCTCCGATCTCGACGACGCCGCCGCCGAGGCCGCCGAGCTCGCGCTCGACCTTCCGGTGCTGTACGCCTCCGGTCGTGAGGGCAAGGCGTCCAAGGAGCGTCCGGAGAACGGCAACGCCCCGGCCGCGGAGAATCTGGACGCGCTGTTCGACGTGCTGCTGGAATACATCCCCGCGCCGAAGGGTGATGCGTCCGCGCCGCTGCAGGCGCACGTCACCAACCTGGACGCCTCGGCGTTCCTGGGTCGTCTCGCGCTGGTCCGCATCCACAACGGCGAACTGCGCAAGGGGCAGAACGTCGCGTGGATGCACGCCGACGGCGTCAAGCAGGTGAAGATCACCGAACTGCTGCAGACCGTCGGCGTGGAGCGCAAGCCGGGCGAGCTGGCGGTGGCGGGCGACATCGTCGCCATCGCGGGCATTCCGGACATCATGATCGGCGACACCCTCGCCGACATCGATGATCCGGTCGCGCTGCCGCGCATCACCGTCGACGAGCCCGCCATCTCGGTCACCATCGGCACCAACACCTCGCCGCTGGTCGGCCGGGTGCAAGGGCACAAGTTGACCGCCCGCATGGTGAAGGCGCGCCTGGACCAGGAGCTGGTCGGCAACGTGTCGCTGCGCGTGCTCGACATCGGGCGCCCGGACGCCTGGGAGGTGCAGGGCCGCGGTGAGCTGGCGCTGGCCATCCTGGTCGAGACCATGCGCCGGGAGGGCTTCGAGCTGACCGTCGGCAAGCCGCAGGTGGTCACCAAGCAGGTCGACGGCAAGGTGCACGAGCCGTACGAGGAGCTGACCATCGACTGCCCCGAGGAGTACCTCGGCGCGATCACCCAGTTGCTGGCCGCCCGCAAGGGCAAGATGGTGCAGATGAGCAACCACGCCGCGGGCTGGGTGCGGATGGAGTTCATCGTTCCCTCCCGTGGCCTGATCGGTTTCCGCACCGACTTCCTCACCGAGACCCGCGGCACCGGCATCGCCAACGCCGTGTCGCACGGCTACGCGCCGTGGGCGGGCGAGATCCGGGCCAGGCACACCGGCTCGCTGGTCTCCGACCGGTCGGGCTCGGTGACGCCGTTCGCGATGATCCAGCTGGCCGACCGCGGGCAGTTCTTCGTGGAGCCGGGCGCGGACACCTACGAGGGGCATGTCGTCGGCGTCAATCCGCGCGCGGAGGATCTGGACATCAACGTCACGCGCGAGAAGAAGCTGACCAACATGCGCAGCTCCACCGCCGACGTGATCGAGACCTTGGCCAAGCCGTTGCAGCTGGATCTCGAAGGCGCCATGGAGTTCTGCGCCGCCGACGAGTGCGTTGAGGTCACCCCGGAGGTGGTCCGGGTGCGCAAGGTGGTCCTCGGGCAGAACGAGCGCGCACGGGAACTGTCCCGGCGCAAGGCGCGCGACCGCGCGGCGCTGTAACAACTTGTGTGCCACGGTATTCGGTGTCACCGCGGGTGGCGCCGAATACCGGGCAGAACCGCTGGTCGGGCAGTCGCGGGCGCTCGCATCGTGCGGGTGTACCGCCAGCCTCGCGTTCGACTCGGGCTCCTCGGGTGTGATCGCAATTCCTCGCATCACCAGGCATGGTGGCAATCGGGAGAAATTCGAGACGGCCCCGTGATGCGTGCGCTGGTGAAGTCCGGTGCCACATATTCGAGGGCTGATCGGTTTCGTTGTCGGTAATTTCGATTTGTGATCGTCTCGGCCCTTGGTATGCGGGTCCGAAATCGGTTCGTTCTCGTGGAATAAGTTTCCGAGGCGACGGCTATTTGAAAAAGTGGTAATTGTCGACCACTACCCGTCATGAGGGTAGTGGTGCCGGGGGAAATAATTGGCTGTGCCGTTCGCCTGTTTTATATTGTCGGCACCCGTGGTCATCCAGAGCTGTGCGCGCAATGAGCTTTCTGATGCTACCGAGGGGCCTCGACGCGTGGTTGGGCCAGCACCTGTGTGGGTTTTCGGCCGTGTCGGCCGGATGGTCGACGAAAAGAATTCGTCTCTCGTTCGGCGTGTCGGCGCAAATGTTCACTTCATGTCCGAGTCGGCAGCGCGTGTGGTTGCGTAAACGACACCGATGCGCATACGGATTGCGGTGCGTCGGGCTATTGTGCCGCGACGGTACGCCGAATATTTGCCGAGGTTCGACACGGTTTGTATGGGTGATGTCACGCCCCTGCGACGCTGCTGTGTTTCCGCGCTACGCATATCCGTTCGACCGCGTTGTTTCCGCGCTGGTCAGCAGGAATCTGGGAACGGACTCGACCGTACGGTAGAGTTCCCGAGCGTGAAAGTGGGCGCAGGAAAACGCGCAGCGTGGCGCACGTTGTTGCCGGCCGTGGCAGTGCTGACCTTGATCAGCAGCTGTGCGGCGAATCCGCCGCCGCCCATCGAGAGCACCGACAGTCCGAAGACCACACCGGTCAAGCCCGCGGAGACGACCGTCGTCGTCGCTTTGGACACCATCGGCACCGCGTTCAACCCGCATCTGCGCTCGGACCAATCCGCCGCGACCTCGGCGATCGCCTCCCTGGTCCTGCCGAGTCCGTTCCGGCCGGTGCTCGATCCGGCGCGGCCGGGGACGACGGCCTGGGTGCCGGATTCGTCGCTGCTGGTCTCCGCCGAAGTCACCGCGCAGGAACCGTTCACGATCACCTACAAATTGCGCAACGAAGCGTCCTGGTCGGATGGCGCGCCGATCGCGGCCGAGGACTTCCGCTACCTGTGGCAGGAGATGATCTCCGAGCCGGGCGTCGTCGACCCGGCCGGCTACCGGATGATCTCGGACGTCAATTCGTCGGCGGGCGGCAAGACGGTCACCGTCGTGATGACGCAGCCCTACCCCGGCTGGCGGGAGCTGTTCACCGATCTGCTGCCGTCTCATCTGCTCAAGGACGCGCCCGGCGGATTCGCCAGGGGGATGAACGGTCAGGTCAGCGGTGTCCGGGTGTCCGGGGGGCCGTTCGGGATCCGCTCGGCGGACCCGGGCCGTGACGAGATGCTGCTGGAACGCAACGACCGCTTCTGGGGCACACCGGCGATGCCGGGCCAGATCCTGCTCCGCCGCGGCGGCACCACCGCGCAGCTGGCGGGCTCGCTGCGCACCGGCGACGTACAGATGGCGCTGGTCCACGGGGGCGTGGCGACCCAGGCGCAACTGGGGGCGATTCCCTCCGTGCGCACCACGATCATGCCGCAGTCGCGAGTGCTGCAGATGGCGCTCAACGGACGCAAAGGCGACTTGAGCGATCCCCGGGTCCGCTCGGGCGTGCTGGCCCTGCTGGACCCTGCCCTGCTGGCCACGGTCGGCGCGCAGACCGGCAACTGGGTGGAACCGGCGCGCGCGCAGGTGCTCGCACCATCCGATCCCGGATACGCCCCGACCGCTCCGCCGCGTCCATCGGCGGAGGAGGCGTTCGCGCTGCTCGCCGCCGCGGGGTACGGCCGGGCGCCGGAGCCGCCGCCGGCGACCTCCCCGACCTCGCCCGCCCCGCAGCCGCGCACCGTCGGCAAGGACGGCAAGCCGCTGGCCGTGCGCATCGGCGCGGTCGACCGGGACGCCACCGCGTTGGCCGTGGCCAATACCGCCGCCGACCAGCTGCGCAGCGCGGGCATCGACGCCACGGTGCGCAGTGTCGCCGCCGACGAGTTGTACGGCAAGGAACTGCTCGAGGGCACGGTCGACGCGATCGTCGGCTGGGAGGTGGCCGGTTCCGATCCGGCGACCGTGCTGGCTTCCAGGTATGGCTGCCCGCCGCCCGCGCTGCCAGGAGTCACCGGCCCGGCGCAGGCCATCGCCGAGGCGGCGCAGCGGGCGCCGAGCAACCTGTCCGGCGTGTGCGATCCGACCCTGCAACCCGCGATCGACGACGCCCTGCGGGGCGGCGACGTGGGACGGGTGCTCGCCGAGGCCGAACCCAAACTGTGGGCCATGGCGACCGTGCTGCCGATCGTGCAGGACAACGCCGTCGCCGCGTCCGGTCCTCGGCTGGACGGCGCCTCGCTCAGCGGCGCGATCCAGGTCGGGATCTTCGGCGACGCGTCCATGTGGCGCAGGATCCCGTGACCGCGGAGACCGGTGGGCTGCTTCTGGTACACGCCCACCCGGACGACGAGTCCATCACCACCGGCGGCACGATCGCGCACTACCGCCGTCGCGGCGTGCCGGTCACCGTGATCACCTGCACCCTCGGTGAGGAGGGCGAGGTGATCGGCGACGACTGGGCGCTGCTCGCGGCGGATCACGCCGACCAGCTCGGCGGCTATCGCATTCTGGAGCTGACCCGCGCGCTGGACGCGCTGGGCGCGGGTCCGCCGCACTTGCTCGGGGGCGCGGGACGCTGGCGTGACTCCGGAATGGCGGGCACACCCGCCGCGAACAAGCCGCGCGTCTTCGTGCGCTCCGGAGACGAGGCGGTGCGGGCTCTCACGGACGTCGTCCTTCGTCTGCGGCCGCGCGTGGTCGTCGGTTACGACCCGAACGGCGGCTACGGCCATCCGGACCACATCCGGGCGCACGAGATCACCACGGCCGCCGTGCACGCCGCCGCCGGCGAAGGCTGGGATGTCCCGAAGTACTACTGGACCGTCACCGACGCCGACATGCTGCGTCTGCACACCGCGGCGCTGGCCCGGCGCACGGCCGCGGGCCTGCCCGGCGCGCTGCCGCCCGGTTGGCGACTGCCCGCCGAGGGCGAACTGGCGAGCGTGCCCAGCGACGCGGTGACCACCACGATCGACGTCTCCGAGGTGCTTTCGGCCAAGCGCGCCGCGCTGCGGGCGCACGCCACACAGGTCACGGTCGCGCCGTCCGGCCGGGAATTCGCCTTGTCGAACGGTATCGCTCAGCCGGTGTTGCCCGAGGAGCACTTCATCCTGGTGCGGGGTCGGCGCGGTCCGCTCGGTCCGGACGGGCGGGAGCACGATTTGTTCGCCGCCCCGGAGTGACGGATCCCGCCGGCGGCGGTGCGGCCGCTACCCGCGATTTCCGGACATTTCACATAATTCGCCCGCCGTTTTCGGAACTTGTCCGGGCAGCGAGCTCCTGTACCCCCAGGGCTGGCAGTTGGCGGTATCGGCGCGGCGGGTACGGTTCGGCGTGATCTCGGCACATCGAAACGGAGGATCCGTCGGTTCATGACAGCGCGCGGCGACAACGCCCACCTCAGCATCGAGGACCACGGATACCACAAGAGTCTGAAGCCGCGCCAGCTACAGATGATCGCGATCGGCGGCGCCATCGGCACCGGCCTGTTCCTCGGCGCCGGTGGGCGGCTGGCCAGTGCCGGACCCGGGTTGTTCCTGGTCTACGGCGTGTGCGGGTTCTTCGCGTTCCTCATCCTGCGCGCGCTCGGCGAATTGGTCCTGCACCGGCCGTCGTCCGGGTCGTTCGTCTCCTACGCGCGCGAGTTCTTCGGTGAGAAGGCGGCGTTCGTCGCGGGCTGGATGTACTTCCTGAACTGGTCGATGACCGGCATCGCCGACACCACCGCGATCGCGCAGTACTTCCACTATTGGTCCGGGTTCTCCGCCGTTCCGCAATGGTTGCTCGCGCTGATCGCGCTGGTCCTCGTGCTGGGCGTCAACCTGATCTCGGTGAAGTGGTTCGGTGAGATGGAGTTCTGGGCCGCGCTGGTGAAGGTATTCGCGCTCAGCGCGTTCCTGATCGTCGGCACGATCTTCTTGCTCGGCCGCTTCACGGTGCAGGGCGCCGCGACCGGGACCAGCGTGATCGCCGATCACGGCGGCCTGTTCCCGACCGGCGTCATGCCGCTGGTCGTGGTGGTGTCCGGTGTCGTATTCGCTTATGCCGCTGTTGAATTGGTCGGCACCGCGGCGGGGGAGACGGAGCATCCGGAGCAGGTCATGCCACGGGCGATCAATTCGGTGATCGTCCGGATCGCCGTCTTCTACGTCGGTTCGCTGGTCCTGCTCGGATTGCTGCTGCCGTACACGCGGTACACGGCCGACGAGAGTCCGTTCGTCACCTTCTTCACCATGCTCGGCGTCCCTGGCATCGGCAGCGTGATGAATCTCGTGGTGCTGACCGCGGCGTTCTCCAGCCTGAACGCCGGCCTCTACTCGACCGGCCGCATCCTGCGGTCGATGTCGATCAACGGCAGCGCGCCGAAATTCACCGGGGTGATGGGCAGCAACGGCGTTCCCTACGGCGGCATCCTGCTCACCAGCCTGATCGCGCTGGTCGGCATCGCGCTCAACGGCATCGTCCCGGATCAGGCGTTCGAGATCGTGCTGAACATGGCGTCGCTCGGCATCGTCGCCTCCTGGGCCACCATCGTGTTGTGCCAGCTGCAGTTGTGGCGCTGGTCCACCCGGGGACGCATCCAGCGGCCCGCCTTCCGCATGTTCGGCGCGCCCTACACCGGTTTGCTCACGCTGGTGTTCCTGTTCTTCGTCGTCGTGCTGACGGGGTTCGACTATCCGGTGGGGACCTGGACCGTCGCGACCATCGCCCTGATCGTCCCCGCGCTGATCGTCGGCTGGTTCGCCGCGCGTAAACGAGTGCTGGCCATAGCGGCGCAGCGTGGCGACCCGACCGGCGAACCTCCGGTGGTCGCCGCCCTGCCTGCCGACCGGGAGAACTGATCGTGCGCCCGATCGCGCCGGAATAGACTCGGCAGTATGTACAACTGGGAGGTCCAGAACGCGATCGCGGCGTTCGTCGACAGCATGCGGCCGCACTGGCAGGAGCAGCACGACCTGTATATGACGGTGCTGTACGCGTTCGCCGACATGCAGAGCCACTTGTTGACCCTCCTCGGCTACCCGCCGGTGCCGTGACGACGAAGATCGACGACCACGCAGGCGATCGCGCTCCCGTGGCATCCGGCGCCACCCGTATCCCCGTAGGCCTCCTCGGCTCGGTGATCCTCGCGATCCTGATCGTGGACGCTCTGCTCACCCTTGCGCTCGAGGTGCTCTACCTGCCGACCTATCTGGGCTCGGTCGTTTTCCCGGTCTCCGCCGCGGTGGCGGGAGTGGTGAACGTGCTGCTCGTCGCGGGTGCGCGAACAGTGACCCGGCGTCCCGCGCTGCTGGGCCTTCCGCTGGTCGCATGGGCGTTCGGCTTCCTGGTCTGCGCGAGCGCCGGGCCCGGCGGTGACATTCTGCTCGGCAGTGATTGGCGGACGGCGCTGTTGCTGTTCGCCGGGCTGCTGCCGCCGCTGGCCTACCTCTACATCCAGGCGAACGCGCACGTCTTCGGCCGCCGCTGACTCACGCGAGCCGGACCGCCAGGGTCGCGATCACGGCCTCGGTGCGAACGCGCAGCGCGGCTGTGAGCACCGGTCCGCGCGGATTGTGCAGCGGGCGTTGCCACCAGTGCCGGGCTTCGACATGCGCCAGCAGCACGGTGACACCCAGCCCGGCGGCGGTCTGCTTGCGGACGTAGCCGACGAGCGTCGACACCAGGCTGCGATGCGGGCAGGGGAGCACCGCGAGCGGCACACCGGGATCCCACTCCTTCCATTGGGCGCTGAGCCGTTTGGTCGTGGCCGGATCGATGTCCGCGGCCACCGCGACGATCTCGCCCCGCATGCGCAGCGCGGCTTCCAAGGCGCGATAGGTCACCTCGCTCATGGTGACCACCGGGACGACCACCAACTCCTTGGCCTCCGGCGCGGGTCTCGGCGGCGGCGGGATTTCACGCAGTCGCAGCTGACGCGCGACGCCGGCGTAGTAGTTCTCGATCCGGAAGAAGAGGCCAACCAGCGCGGGAATGATGAGCAGCAGCAGCCACGCGCCCTCGGTGAACTTCTCCGCGAGCAAGACGACGCCCGCGACGGCGGTGAGCGTCGCGCCGAATCCGTTCAGCAGTGCGCGCGGCAACCACCCGCGGTCGCGCACTCGCCACCAGTGCAGCACCAGACCGGTCTGGCTGATGGTGAACCCGATGAAGACGCCGATCGCGAAAACCGGCAGCAGCCGGTGGGTTTCGGCGTCGACCGCCAGCAGCACCAGCCCGGCCAGCAAGGCGAGTGCCGTGACCCCGTACCGGAAGACCGGACGCTCCGACCGCAGCGCGAACAGCGACGGCGCCCTGTGGTCCTTGGCCAGCAGCGCCAGCAGCACCGGGAGCCCGCCGAAACTGGTGTTCGCCGCGAGCAGCAGCACCGCGGTGACCGCGAGATTGGTGAGGTAGAACAGCCAGCCGGTGCCGAACGCGGCCGCCGCCAGCTGGGCCAAGATGGTCACATCCGGGCGCGGCGTGACGTGGTGCTCGCGGATCAGCACGGCCAGGCCGAGCAGCATCGCGCCGAGCAGGATGCCCAGCGCCACCTCGGTGTGCTGCGCGCGGCGCACCGCGGGGGTGCGGAAAGCGGGCACGGCGTTGGCGATCGCTTCCACACCGGTCAGCGACGAGCATCCCGCCGCGAAGGCCTTGAGCAGCAGGACGATTCCGAGCGCCTCGACCGGCTCGATCGGACCCGGGTCGCCGCCGATCATCGCGACCGGCTCCGGCCGAAGCAGCCCGACAACGATCACACCGCCGATCAGGACGACGAACAGGATCGTCGGCCCCATCAGCACCCGCGCGGATTCCGCCACTCCGATCAGGTTGATCACGGTCAGCGCCGCGAGGCCGATCAGCGTCATCGGTAGCAGTTCGTGGGCCAGGGCGGGAAAGGCGCTGGCCAGGCTGGCCGCGCCGGCGGCGAGGCTCACCGCGACGGTCAGCACGTAGTCCACGACCAGGCTGGCGGCCGCGAGCAGCGCGGCGGGCCTGCCGAGCTGCTTCTTGGCGACCGCGTACGCGCCGCCGCCGTCCGGGTGCACGGCGATCACTTGCCGGTAGGAGAGCACCAGTACCAGCAACAGCGCGGCGATCGCGCAGGCAACCGGCAGCGTCCAGGAGACGGCCGCCGCGCCCGCCGCGACCAGCACCAGCACGATCGCCTCTGGTCCGTAGGCCACGCTGGACAACGCGTCCAGGGAGAGCGCGGCGAGCCCGCCCACCGCGGTCAAACGGAACTTGTCCGCTCGCTGCATCTGCCGAACCCGGCGGTCGGCGATCCGCGGCTCCGTATGGTGCGGCTCGGTCTTGGTCACCACAGCGTCCATTGAACTCCGCCGCCGCTCGGCAACCGATCAGCGACACTGGGGGCGGGTTCAGCGGGTGCCGGGCAGCCCTGGTGTGACGGCTTGGATGAGTTCCCATGCTCGGTCGGCGGGGAGGTCGACCACGGAGTAGTGCTTCTTGCCCGCCGCGGTGGCCGCGACGACCGTAGCGACCCCGGCACGCCGTTGGAAGAAGGTTCGACGCACTGTCCAGCCGATGATGCCGGGGGCCTCGAGGCAGTCGCGGTCGCGGTCGAGTGATCCGGACCGGGTGATCAGCCAGGTTGGGCTGGTGGTTGTGCGGGGCAGTACCGCGTGTCCGAGGCCGCGATAGCGGTCCTCGGCGAGGGCGAGCGCGAGGGCGAGCGTGAGGCCCGGCAGTAGCCACCACCACGGCGAATAGTGCTGTCCAGCAAGGGAGATGACGACCAGCGCGGCGGCGATGAGCACGACCGGCGCGAGCGCGCGGGTATGCCTGCGTCGCCGTGCGGCCGGACCGTGTGCGATCAGCGGGGCGCTGCCCGGCGCCGGGACGGTGTGCGCGTCCGCCGCGCCCGAACCGGTGGGCCTCGCCTCCGGCTGGACAGGAAACTCGTTGTCTCGCACTTCCTCTGGGGCGAGCAGATGGCCGAGGGTGTGCTCCACGGCGCTACGCGGGGCCTGCGGAAGGATTCGCTGCCGCGGGTTCTGCCCGGTCATGATCGCCTCGAGTTCGGCGCCGCCCGCAAGGCGCAGCAGCAGCGGTTCGGAGACCGTCGCTCCGCGCAGCCGGGCTCGATCGAGGGTGATCTGGCGGGTGGTGAACAGGCCGTGGCGCAGCTGCAAGGTCTTGCCGTCGTCGCGGACGCGCAACCCGAAATAGGTGGTCAGATAGTGCGCGCACGCGGCAGCGCTGACCACGACGACGATGACGCCCAGCAGCGCGGCCGCGGCGAGCGCGAGGACGAGCACGCCGCCGTCTTCCACGTCGTGCACCGCGTCGGACCGGAAAACGATCTCACCGAGCCCGTATTGCAGCGCGAAGCCGACGATCGGCGCGATGATCGCGAACCCGGTCAGCGACAACGGGGCGTAGCGCACCCACGCCGGACTCCAGTGCCCGATCTCTCCCGCCCGGGTACGCGGGGCCGTGAAACCACCGGAGCTGTTCTGCTGCGGCTCTTTTCGTTCTTCGTCCGGACCCACCCTGGCCGCCGTATGGGCGAGCAGCGCGGCGCGCAACGGCGGGACGACGCGGGCATCCAGGGCGTCGAGCTTGAACTTCTCGCCCGATTCGGCATGCTGGCCGGTCCCGATCGCCAGCACCGCCAGGCCGAGAGCCCGATGCAGCAGGTCCGCTTCGATGTCCACCGATCGGATCCGCGACCGCGGCACCGACAGTTTCTTGCGTTCCAGCAGCCCGGTGCGCAATTCCACGTGTGTGGGCCCGACCCGATACGTCGTGGTGAACCAGCGGGTCAGCGCGAACCCGACGATCAACGCGAGCGGGATGACGCTCCACACGTGGTTGCCGCTGCTGGTCCCGAGGATCACCGAACCGATCAGCACCGGGATGAACTTCACCACTTCGGTGATCGGATGGACCAGCAGCATCCGCTTGTCCAGCCGCTGCCAGGGCGGCCCGTCCTGCTCGGCGCCGGTCGTCTCGGGGCTCATGTCGCGTCTCCGCGGTGCTGGGCGGCGATCCGGGTGAGCCGGGCCACGGTTTCCTCGGCGACCGGAAGGTCGAGCGCGCCGATCTGCACCGCGCCCGCGGAGGACGCGGTGGTCACGGTGACGGTCGCCAATCCGAGCAGGCGTTCGAGCGGACCGCGTTCGGTGTCGACGGTCTGCACGCGGGAGATCGGCGCGACCCGGCTCTCCTGGGTGAGCCAGCCGACCCGGGTGTAGACCGCATCGTCGGTGACCTCCCAGCGGTGCACCGCGTACCGCCACCACGGCGCGACACCGATGTTCAGCGCGGCGGGCACGAGCGCGACCAGGAAGAATCCCAGCTGCCACCCGCGATGCGCGGAGTCGACCACCGCCCACACCAGCAGGGCCGCGAACGGGATCACCCACGTCAGGACGGCCTGCACAGTCCACAGAAGCTTCGCCTTCGGACTGGGGCGCCAGGCCGGATCGGCCATGATCGTGCGCGGCTGCGACATGCCGCCAATCGTTGCACGATCACGCGGTCGCCGTCGCGGTCGATGGTGAGCGGCCTACCGCGACGGCGCGGACCCGGCGGACGGGTGAGCGCGAGGGTCGCAGAGGGCTTTCTACCGGGAATGAGCCTCGTTGTGTGACAACCGTTTCGGGCGCATCGGGCGGTCGCCGAGGAGTTGGCCCCCGGCCTCACCTGCGAGGGTCTGGTGTGCCGGAACGGTCGAATCGGCGGCGCTCACCGAGGCCACGCTCGACGACCGAACGCGGGCCGCGCGGCGCGGGTGCCCCGGAATAGCCTCGGGTACCGCACAGTTGTCAACGCTCAACGGTGCTCCACGTCCCCGTGTGGGCTCCGTGGCGAGCGGAGCCGTGACTCGTCCGCTTCGTCGCAACCAGCACTGGAGGGAGACAGTTCCGGATGTGTAGCGCATGATCGAGGGCGTGACCGACCTACCGAACCCGAGCGTCCCATCCGCGCCGCCCAGTCCATCGGCCATGCGCCGGGCGCTGCGCAGGGCCCGCGACGGTGTCACGTTGAACGTGGACGAGGCCGCGGTGCTGCTGCACGCGACCGGCGACGACCTGGCCGACCTCTGTCGCAGCGCCGCGCGGGTGCGCGACGCCGGGCTGGCGTCCGCGGGGCGTCCGAAGACGATCAGCTATTCCCGCAACGTCTTCATCCCGTTGACCAGGCTGTGCCGGGACAAGTGCCACTACTGCACCTTCGTCACGGTGCCCGGCAAGTTGCGCGCCGAGGGCAAGGGCATGTTCCTCGAACCCGACGAGGTGCTCGACATCGCACGCAGGGGCGCTGCCCTCGGCTGCAAAGAGGCGCTGTTCACGCTGGGTGACCGGCCCGAGGATCGCTGGCCGGAGGCCGCGCAGTGGCTCGACGAGCGCGGCTACGACTCCACGCTGGACTACCTGCGCGCCGTGTCGATCATGGTGCTGGAGGAGACCGGCCTGCTGCCGCACCTGAACCCGGGCGTGATGTCGTGGGAGGAGATCGCGCGGCTCAAGCCGGTGGCGCAGTCCATGGGCATGATGCTGGAGACCACCTCGGCCCGGTTGTTCACCGAGAAGGGCAACTGCCATTACGGCAGCCCCGACAAGGACCCGGCCGTGCGGCTGCGGGCGATCACCGACGCGGGACGGCTCTCGGTGCCCTATACCACCGGGATCCTGGTCGGCATCGGTGAGACGATGGCGGAGCGGGCCGAGTCGATCATGGCGATTCGCAAGCAGCACAAGGCTTTCGGGCACATCCAGGAAGTCATCGTGCAGAACTTCCGCGCCAAGGACGACACCGCCATGCGGGACGTGCCGGACGCGGGCCTGGACGAATTCCTCGCCACCATCGCGGTCACCCGCGTGCTGCTCGGGCCGGACGTGCCGGTGCAGGCGCCGCCGAACCTGGTCTCGCACGCCGAGTGCCGCGCGCTGATCGACGCGGGCATCGACGACTGGGGCGGCGTCTCGCCGGTGACGCCCGACCACGTGAACCCGGAGCGGCCGTGGCCGAACCTGGACACGTTGCGGGAGATCACCGAGGCGGCGGGCTATCAGCTGGTCGAGCGGACTTCCGCGCACCCGAAGTACGTGCGAGCGGGTAATCCGTGGGTCGATCCGCGGATCGGCGCGCACGTCGCCGCGCTCACCGACCCGGTGACGGGGCTGGCGAATCCGGACGCGATCCCGGTCGGCCTGCCCTGGCAGGAGCCGGACGAGTCCTGGGAGTCGGCCGGACGCGTCGACCTCAACACCGCCATCGACACCGAGGGCCGCAACACCGAGGCCCGCAGCGACGCTGCCCTCGGGCAGGACATCGTGGGCGCCTTCGGCGACTGGGACACCATTCGTGAACAGGCCCGCGATCTCGCCGTCGCCGTTCCGCAGCGGCTGGACTCCGACGTGCTCGCCGCGCTGCGCGCCGCCGAACGCGATCCGGCCGGGCTCGGCGACGCCGAGTATCTGGCGCTGGCCACGGCGGACGGCGCGGAGCTGGACGCGGTCGCCGCGCTGGCCGATCAACTGCGCCGCGACACCGTCGGCGACGACGTCACCTACGTGGTGAACCGGAACATCAACTTCACCAACATCTGCTACACCGGGTGCCGGTTCTGCGCGTTCGCCCAGCGTAAGGGCGACGCGGACGCGTTCACCCTGAGCACGCACGAGGTGGCCGACCGGGCCTGGGAGGCGCATGTCGACGGCGCCACCGAGGTGTGCATGCAGGGCGGCATCGACCCCGACCTGCCGGTCACCGGGTACGCGGATCTGGTGCGGGCGGTCAAGCAGCGGGTGCCGTCGATGCATGTGCACGCCTTCAGCCCGATGGAGATCGTGAACGGCGCCTCGCGCGGCGGCCAGAGCGTCCGGGAGTGGCTGGTCGCCCTGAAGGAGGCGGGCCTGGACACCATCCCAGGCACCGCCGCGGAGATCCTGGACGACGAGGTGCGCTGGGTGCTCACCAAGGGCAAACTGCCCACCTCGGCGTGGATCGAGGTGATCACCACGGCGCACCAGGTGGGCATCCGGTCCAGTTCGACCATGATGTACGGCCACGTGGACAACCCGAAGCACTGGGTCGGGCATCTGCGGGTGCTGCGTGGAATCCAGGACGAGACCGGCGGTTTCACCGAGTTCGTGCTGCTGCCGTTCGTGCACCAGAGCGCGCCGCTGTACTTGGCGGGCGCCGCGCGGCCCGGGCCGACCAACCGGGACAACCGCGCCGCGCACGCCCTGGCCAGGATCATGCTGCACGGCCGGATCCACAACATCCAGACCAGCTGGGTCAAGCTGGGCACCACCGGAACGCGGGTGATGCTCAACAGTGGCGCCAACGATCTGGGCGGCACGTTGATGGAGGAGACCATCTCCCGGATGGCGGGCTCGCAGCACGGCTCGGCCAAGACGGTCGCCGAGTTGGTGGAGATCGCCTCCGGCATCGGACGACCGGCCCGGGAACGGACGACGACCTACGGCGTCCCGAAGCACAAGCGGTTGTCGGCCGCTCCGGGGCTTCAGGCGGTATTGGTCGACTGACGAGGGAGCTGCGCCGGGCGGCGCGGCGACGGCGATAGGTTCCAGCCCGCGGTGCGATCGGATTTCCGGTCGGCCGCGGGCAGCCGGGACCGGCGCAATACCGGACCCGCCGTGGCACGCTCCGGCGCTACCTCCCACAACGCGGCCCCCAGCGCGTACCTCGGGTGGCGGAGTCGAATCGGGCCTCGCGTCGGCGTGCGCGATCCCCGAAGTTAGGGCAGGCTGACCAGTAGTAACGTGTGGTTGCCGGGATAGGGTTTCGCCGGGCGGACTATCCCGCAGGCGAGGACAGACTAGGAGAGCGGCAGTGCCGTACATCATCGCTGAACCGTGCGTTGACGTGAAGGACAAGGCATGCATCGAGGAATGCCCCGTGGACTGCATCTACGAGGGTGGTCGCATGCTGTACATCCATCCCGACGAATGCGTGGACTGTGGTGCATGTGAGCCGGTGTGCCCGGTGGAGGCGATCTTCTACGAAGACGACACCCCGGACCAGTGGAGCGGATACGTCAACGCCAACGTCGATTTCTTCGACGAGCTGGGCTCGCCCGGCGGCGCGACCAAGGTCGGCAAGGTCGACTACGACCCGCCGTTCATCAAGGAACTGCCCCCGATGGCGAGTGAGTGAGACCTGACGTGTCACCGCGTGGCCGGGTCAGCAGTCTGCTGCCCGATTTCCCCTGGGACACCATCGCTTCGGTGAAGGTGAAGGCGGCCGCCCACCCCGGCGGGATCGTCGACCTGTCCGTCGGCACTCCGGTCGACCCGGTCGACCCGCTGATCCGGACGGCGCTGAACTCCGTCGCGGCGGTCCCCGGTTACCCGACCACGCATGGCACCCCCGAGCTCCGCGCGGCCGCGGTCGACGCGCTGAAGCGGCGCTACGGGATCACCGGACTCGAGCCAGCGGCGGTGCTGCCCGCGATCGGCACCAAAGAACTGATCGCGGGGCTGCCCCGGCTGCTCGGGCTCGGCTCGGGCGACCTGGTCGTCATCCCCGAGGTCGCCTACCCCACCTACGAGGTCGGCGCGCTGCTGGCGGGCGCGCAGGTGCTGCGCGCGGACGGACTGACCCGGCTCGGTCCGCAGACGCCCGCGCTGATCTACGTGAACTCGCCGTCCAACCCGACCGGCCGGATACTCGGCGTCGAACATCTGCGCAAGGTGGTCGCCTTCGCGCGGGAGCGCGGCGTGATCGTCGCCTCCGACGAGTGCTACCTGGGACTGACCTGGGAGGGTCGCGGCGTCTCCTTGCTCGACCCCGAGGTATGCGACGGCGACCACACCAACCTGCTGGCCGTGCATTCGTTGTCCAAGACCTCCAACCTGGCCAGCTATCGCGCCGGATTCGTGACGGGCGACCCGGAGCTGGTCGCGGAACTGCTCGAAGTGCGCAAGCACGC
The DNA here is from genome assembly GCF_047200615.1 of Nocardia sichangensis. Lineage (NCBI taxonomy): Bacteria > Bacillati > Actinomycetota > Actinomycetes > Mycobacteriales > Nocardiaceae > Nocardia > Nocardia sichangensis. Next base: position 31,114 of record NZ_JBJZOK010000019.1, on the reverse strand, counting down.
GGGCATGATGGTGCCGTTGCCGATCCAGGCCGCGATGACCGCCGCGCTCAGCGACGACGCGCACGAGGCGCGCCAGCGCGAGCGGTACCGCGCCCGGCGCGACGTGTTGCGAAAGGCTCTGGAGGCCGCGGGTTTCCGGATCGATGACTCCGAGGCCGGCCTGTATCTGTGGTCGACGCGTGGTGAGCCGTGCCGGACCACGTTGGAATGGCTGGCCGATCGCGGCATCCTCGCCGCGCCCGGCGACTTCTACGGCCCCGGCGCGAGCGAGCACGTGCGGATCGCGCTGACCGCGACCGACGAGCGGATCGCGGCGGCGGCCGAACGGCTCGCCGCGGGCTGACACCTTCGTCGTCGCTGCGCGCGGGCGCGGCCATCGCTCGAGGCCGCGGTCGCGCAACGGGCACAGCGAGGCGTGTCGGCGCCCGCGCTCGCCCTGCCCGGCGAGCTAGCCTGAGGTATGGACGCTGTCACGGTTGTCCCCACGCCCGGCAACGAGCCGGTGCACTCCTACGCGCAGGGAAGCCCCGAACGGGAGTTACTCCTCGGCAAGCTGGCCGAGCTGTCCGCGGAACCCGTCGACGTGCCGCTGGTCATCGGCGGCAAGCATCGACCCGGCCTCGGCGAACGGCACGACATCGTCACACCGCATCGGCATCGGCACGTGCTGGGGACCTACACCGACACCACCCATTCGGAAGCGCACGGAGCCATCGACGCCGCGATGGCCGCCGCCCCGGGGTGGCGGGCGCTGCCGTTCGAGGAGCGCGCCGCGGTGCTGCTGCGCGCCGCGGACCTGCTGGCCGGGCCGTGGCGGGAGACGATCGCCGCGGCCACCATGCTCGGGCAGTCGAAGTCGGCCCAGCAAGCCGAGATCGATGCGCCGTGCGAGCTGGTCGACTTCTGGCGGTTCAACGTCGCGTTCGCGCGGCAGATCTTGGAGCAACAGCCCGGCTCCAGCGCCGGGGTGTGGAACCGGATGGACTATCGGCCGCTGGAAGGGTTCGTCTACGCCATCACACCGTTCAACTTCACCGCCATCGCCGGGAATCTGCCGACCGCGCCCGCGCTGATGGGCAACACGGTGGTGTGGAAGCCGTCGCCGACGCAGACGTTGTCGGCGTTCCACACGATGCGGCTGCTGGAGGCGGCGGGCTTGCCGCCCGGCGTGATCAACATGGTCACCGGCGACGGGGTGCAACTGTCGGAGGTGGCCTTGGCCGATCCGCGGCTGGCCGGTATCCATTTCACCGGTTCCACCGAGACGTTCCAGTACCTCTGGCAGCAAGTGGGCGCGAATATCGGTCGGTATCAGGGCTATCCGCGCCTGGTGGGGGAGACCGGCGGCAAGGACTTCATCGTCGCGCACTCCTCGGCCGACCCCGGCGCGCTGCGCACCGCCCTGATTCGCGGCGCCTACGAGTATCAGGGTCAGAAGTGCTCGGCGGCCTCACGTGCCTACATCGCGCGGTCGGTCTGGCGCGCGATGGGCGACGAGTTCCTGCACGACGCCGACCGGCTGAGCTACGGCGACGTCGCGGATCTGTCGAATTTCGGTGGAGCGCTGATCGATCGGCGCGCGTACGACAAGAATGCGGCGGCCATCCGGCGCGCCGCGGACGCGGGCGTCACCATCCCGGTCGGCGGAACCTACGACGACAGCGAAGGCTGGTTCGTCCGGCCGACCGTATTCCTGACCGACAATCCGCACGACGAATCGTTCGCCACCGAGTACTTCGGCCCGATCCTTTCGGTGTACGTCTACGACGACGCCGAACCCGGCTCCTACAGTGCGATACTCGCCGAAGTCGAGTCGGCTGCGCCTTACGCGCTGACCGGAGCGGTGTTCGCGCAGGACCGGTACGCGATCGAAGAGGCCGACGCCGCACTGCGTTTCGCGGCGGGCAACTTCTACGTCAACGACAAGCCCACGGGTGCGGTGGTGGGGCAGCAGCCGTTCGGCGGCGCACGCGCCTCCGGCACCGACGACAAGGCGGGCTCGCCGTTGAACCTGCTGCGCTGGGTCGCGCCGCGGACGATCAAGGAGACCTTCGTGCCGCCCGTCGACTTCCGCTACCCGCACATGGAGAGGTGATCAGACCAGCGGCTTTCCCTGCCGCAGGCGCCTGCGCAGGTCGAACAGATAGGCGTTGAGCGGGAACATGCGTGCCGCCGCGGGCAGCCGACCGTGCACGGCTCCGAGGATCCGCAGCAGCCGGTCCAACCGCCGCTGGTCGCGGTCGGTCCAGGTCATGCCCATCTCGTCGCGCAGGTGCTGCGGAAGCAAGCCGGTGACGATAAAGCGCTGCAATCCGGCGAAGACCACCTGCACCGGTCGCGGCATCATCTTCAGGTCGATCAGACCGTTGAAGTAGTCCCGAAGCTCCGGCTCGATGCCGCGCTGCTTCAGGTTCTCGTCCCAGTACCGCTGGAACTCCGTGCGATTCACCGGCCACATCTCCGGCCGCATCTGCAGGGTGGTGCCCAGGCGGGCGGCGTAGGTGTAGAAGGCGTCGGCGGTCGCGTCGTCCATCGGGCCGTGCATCCGCGTGTAGAGGTCATCGATGCCCCAGTACAGGCACGCGGCGACCCACAGCTGGAGATTCGGGTCGAAGGCGTTGTACTTGACCGGGCTCGCGGCGGTGGAGCGCACCGACCGGTGCGATACGTTGACGGCCTCCCGGTAGGCGTCGCGTTCGTCATCCGACCCGAGCAGCGCCACGGCGATGTAGGTGAGGGTGGTGCGCAGCCGCTTGATCGGGTGCAGTGTGACCTTGCCGCTGTCGACGGTGCTCTCCAGCACGCCGCGGCCGACCGGGCGCAGGCTCAACTGCATGATGACGTTCGCCGCGCCGCCGAGGAACGCGGCGACGCCGTCGACGTACTGCGCGACCGTCTCGGGGGTGAGGGTCTGGCTCGGATCCGGTTCGTGCTCGGCGGTGCGCAGCGGCGCGGTCATCGTCGACCTCGTCTTTCGTGTCCGCCCGATCCCAGAGAATCGGTCGATGAGAAGATAATGCCCTAACTTTCTCATCGACTCGGTGAGCTGTCAATCGCCGCGGGTAGGCGGTGATGGTGTGCAATGCTGAAAGTGTCATCGTGTCGCTGTCGCGGATAGGGTTGAGGTATGGCCAGGCTGACCAGGCTGCTGCCGCTGGTGCGCAGCGCCGCCCCGGAGGATCGCAACCAGGCGCGGGTACTGGACGCGGCGCTGCTGGCGTTCCTCGACTTCGGTATCAAGCGCACCAGCATGGTGGAAGTGGCGCGTCGCGGCGGATTGTCGCTGGCCACGCTCTACCGCCGCTTCGCGAGCAAATCCGATCTGATCCGGGCCGTCGGACTGCGGCAGACGCGCGACTTCATCCAGGAGGTCGACGCCGCGCTCCAGCGTCAGGTCGATCGCGACGCGAGCGCCGAGGACCAGATCGTCGAACTTTTCGCCGCGTTCATCAACGGCCTACGAGGAAACCAGCTGATCCACCGGCTGCTGGCCACCGAGCCCGAACTCGTGCTGCCGTACCTCACCACCCAGGGCGCGCCGGTCATCGAACTCGGCCGGGATTACCTGGCCGAGTTCGTCACGCGGTTGCAGCGGGAAGGCAAGTTGCCGGAATACGATCCGGAGCCGCTGGCCGAGATGATCGCTCGCACCGCGCTGTCACTGGCGCTGACCCCGCAGACCGTGATCCCGCTCGGCGACGACGCATCGATCCGGCAGTTCGCCCGCGACCACGTCGTGGTGTCCTTCCGGGTGCGCTGACTTCAGCGGTGCTGCGGAAGGCCGAAGAGCATCGCCCCGAGCGCGGCCATGACATCCGCGGTCTGCTCGGCCGCGGTGCCGTGGGTGTGCGCGGTCACCGCGAAACCGGGGCCGTAGGACGTCGAGGCGACCTCCGGCTCGCCGAAATCCGACCAGCCCCATTTGCTGCCCTGGACGAAGGGCCATCGTGCCGTGCCCCAGTTCTGCTCGGTGCCGTCTCGGGCCGTCGATCCCGCTCCGGCCATCCATCCGAAGATCGGTGATCCGGGATCGGTGCGCAATTTGGTGGCGAGGAAGTCGGACACGTTCGCCGTGCTGGTCGCCCCCGCGCCCCAACTGGGTCCTGGCACCGTCTGGGCGAGGCCGTATTCGGCGGCGATGGCCGCGATGGCCTGTGGATACTTGGCCTCCATCACGGTCGCGGCTCCATCGTCTGAGTAGCGGATCATTTGCTCGCCCAGCATGCGGTCCTCGGCCGAGCCGTCGCCGTGGCGCAGGGCGTAGTCGGCCAGGAAGAGCTTGGAGAGCGACAGGCTGGAGCGCGACTCGTGTTCGTTCGGTGTTCCCCAGCCGATGCCGACCGAGGTGCGTACGGAGATCGCCGTGCGCGGCGGCACCGCGGCCACTTCCGTTTCGGCGGATTCATCGGCACGGGCGACCGGCGCGGCCAGCGCCAGGAACCCGCAGGCGATCAGCGCGGTCAACGTCGTTCGGTAGCCCATCGTTTCCTCCTGGCTGGTGGCGTCACGTCGCGTCGGACGGCGCTGTGCAGGCACGATCAGCAATACGAGATGCGATTGCCCACCAGTAACTGGAATGAAACGAGGGTTGGCTCAGACGAGACGAAGGCCGAGTCGACGCCGGATGCGCATATCCAGGAGATAGGCGTTCAGCGGGAAAGCGCGGATCGTTCGCGGTAGCCGGGATTCGGCGGCCCCGACGGCGCGCAGAAGGTGGCCGAGTACGCGTTCGTCGCGGTCGGTCCAGGTCATACCCATCTCGTCGCGCAGGTGCCGGGGCAGCAATCCGGTCACGAAGAAGCGGTGCAGGCGCCCGAAAGCCAGCTGCGCGGGTCGCGGCAGCATGCGTAGGTCGATGAGGTCGTCGAAGTAGGCACGGACCGTCGGATCGATGCTGGTCGCCGCGAGATTCGCGCTCCAGTACTCGGCGAAGGCGCGGCGGTCGGGAGGCCACATCGCTGCGGGCATCTGGAGGGTGGTGCCGAGCCTGGCGCCGAGACGGTAGAACGCGTCGGCCGTCGCTTCGTCCATCGGGCCGTGCATGCGCTCGTACAGATCCCGCGCTCCCCAATGCAGGCAGGCCGCGACCCAGAGTTGCAAGGTGGGATCGAAGGCGTTGTAGTGCACCGGGCTCGAGTCGGTGGAGTGGACCGGGCGATGCGAGACGTTGATCGCTTCTCGGTAGGCGGCGCGTTCCTCGTCGGTGCCGAGCATCGCTACGGAAAGGTAGGTCAACGTGGTGCGCAGCCGTTTGACCGGATGCAACATGACGTTTCCGCTGTCGACGGTGCTCTCCAGCACGCCGTAACCGACCGGAGGGGCGCTCAGCTGCATGATGACGTTCGCGACGCCGCCGAACAGGCCGGCCACGCCGTCGAGGTGTCGCCCGATGTCGAAGGAGTCCGGCGATTCGGGACGATGCGTCGCGGAAAGTGGCCTCGTCATCGTCGACCTCGCAGTGCCGAGAAAGCTATGCACCAACGTTCTCACCACGTCAGCGGGAGTGTCAACCGTCACATTCGACGCCGGTCGGCGCGGGATGCCGCGACACCGCCGCTGATCCGGCGAAGTAGCGTGAGCGAATGCCGTTCGGTCCGCCGCTGCTGCTCAGCTCCCTGAACCCGCTCGCCGTCGCAGGCGGAGCGGACATCCCCGACGCCGTCACCATCGACGGCGCCACCCTCTCCCGCAGCGATCTGCTGGGCGCCGCCACTTCGGTGGCCGAACGCGTCGCGCGCGCGGAACGAGTGGCGGTGTTCGCCGAGCCGACCGTGGAAACCGTGCTCGCGGTGGTCGGCTGCCTGATCGCGGGCGTCACGGTGGTTCCGGTGCCCCCGGACTCCGGAACCGCGGAACGGGCGCACATCCTCGCCGATTCGAGCGCTCAGGCGTGGCTGGGGAAAGCGCCGGAGGACGCCGACCTACCCGTGGTGCCGGTGCGGCGGCACGCCAGGTCATGGCACACCTACCCCGAACCCGACCCGGCCACCACGGCTTTCGTGCTGTACACCTCGGGAACCACCGGCCTGCCCAAAGGCGTGCTACTCAGTCGCGGCGCGATCGCCGCGGGTCTGGACGCCCTGGCCGAGGCATGGGCTTGGACCGCGAGTGACACGCTGGTGCACGGGCTTCCGTTGTTCCATGTGCACGGGCTGATCCTCGGCCTGCTCGGTCCGCTGCGGGTGGGCAGTCCGTTGATCCACACCGGTAAGCCGACGCCACAGGCGTACGCGGCGGCCAAGGGTTCGCTGTACTTCGGCGTGCCCACCGTGTGGTCGCGTGTGGTCGACGACCCCGACGCGGCGAAGCAATTGGCCGACGCGCGGCTGCTGGTTTCCGGTAGCGCGCCGCTGCCGGTGCCGGTCTTCGAGCGATTGCGCGAGTTGACCGGGCACGCGCCGGTCGAGCGCTACGGCATGAGCGAAACCATGATCACACTGTCCACCCGGGCCGATGGTGAGCGCAGGCCGGGCTGGGTCGGGTTGCCGGTGCGCGGTGTGCGCACCCGGATCCGGGACGAGTCCGGTGCTCCGGTGCCGCATGACGGCGAGAGCATCGGGGGCTTGGAAGTGTCCGGACCGATGCTCTTCGACGGTTACCTGAATCGCCCGGAGGCGACCGCGCGGACCTGGACCGAGGACGGGTGGTTCCGGACCGGCGACGTCGCCGCCATCGACCCGGAAGGCTTTCATCGCATCGTCGGCCGGGAATCGGTGGATCTGATCAAGTCCGGTGGTTACCGGGTCGGCGCGGGCGAGGTCGAGACGGTGCTGCTCGGTCACCCCGCGGTCGCGGAAGCCGCGGTGGTCGGCCTGCCCGACGACGATCTCGGCCAGCGCATCACCGCCTTCGTCGTGCTGCGCGGCGCCGCGACCGAGCGTGAGTTGATCGACCATGTGGCCGAAGAACTTTCGGTGCACAAACGCCCGCGCGAGATCCGCGTGGTCGACGCGCTGCCGCGCAACGCCATGGGCAAGGTGCAGAAGAAGAAGCTGGGCTGACCGCGGGGTTGACCTCGAGTTAGGTAGAGGTTCTACGGTCGGCGCATGACTGCGACTCTGACCACCGAACACATCGACTACCTGCACACCCAGCGGCTGGGCCGGCTGGCCACCGTCCGGCCCGACGGCACCCCGCAGAACAACCCCGTCGGCTTCCGCTACAACGCCGACCTGGGCACCATCGACATCGCGGGCTGGAACATGGGCGACTCGTGGAAATTCCGCAACCTCGCCACCAACGACCACGTCGCCTTCGTCGTCGACGACGTCGCGTCGGTCCAACCGTGGCGCGTCCGCTGCCTCGAGATCCGCGGCACCGCCGAAGCACTCACCGACGTCGACCCGTACATCCCCGGCGTCTCCCGCGAAATGATCCGCATCCATCCCCACCGAGTCATCGCCTTCGGGCTCTCGGAAGCGCCTTCGGCCTGATCCGAACTTCGCGAGTGGCACAACCATGTGCCACTCGCGGAACGTTCAGTCGTTGGCGTGGAGGTCGGCGTTGAGTTCGATGCCGGTGCCCTTGCGGGGGACTACTTCGACGGCGCCGGTGGTGGAGTTGCGGCGGAAGAGGAGGTTGTCGCGGCCTGCGAGTTCGGCGGCCTTGACCAGAGTGCCGTCGGGTGTGGTGACCTTCGTGCCCGCGGTGAGGTAGAGGCCGGCCTCCAGGACGCAGTCGTTGCCGAGGGGGATGCCGAGCCCGGAGTTCGCGCCGAGCAGGGACCGTTCGCCGATGGAGATGACCGTGGTGCCGCCGCCGGAGAGGGTGCCCATGGTGGACGCGCCGCCGCCGATGTCGGAGCCGTCGCCGACCACGACGCCCGCGGAGACGCGGCCCTCGATCATGGACGCGCCGAGGGTGCCCGCGTTGAAGTTCACGAAGCCCTCGTGCATGACGGTGGTGCCGGAGGCCAGGTGCGCGCCGAGGCGGACCCGGTCGGCGTCGCCGATGCGGACGCCGGAGGGCAGCACGTAGTCGACCATGCGCGGGAACTTGTCCACGCTGTACACCGTGACGGGGCCGCGGGCGCGCAGCTTGGCGCGGGTGGCCTCGAAGCCATCCACCGCGGCGGGGCCGTGGTTGGTCCACACCACGTTGGTGAGCAGGCCGAACTGGCCGTCCAGGCTCACCTCGTGCGGCTTGACCAGGCGGTGCGAGAGCAGGTGCAGGCGCAGGTAGACGTCGTGCGCGTCCACCGGGGCGGCGGACAGGTCGGCGATCGTGGTGTGCACCGCGATCACGTCGACCCCGCGGGCGTCGTCGAAGCCGAGCAGAGCCGCGTACTCCGCGGGCGCCTCGTCCAGCCGCTTGCTGCCGGTCTCGGCGAACTCGCCCAGCTGCGGGTTCGGGTACCACGTGTCCAGCACGGTCCCGTCCGCGGTCACGTTGGCGATACCGATTGCTGCTGCTCCCTGGATACTCACGGCCTAGAGGTTACCGACCCGCGACCGGCAATGGTGCGGCTGCTCCGGAGACCCGCGATCACCAGGCTCGATACGCGTCCAGCTCCAGGACCGGTCGGCCGAGTGCCCTGGTCAGCAGTCGCGCCGACGCTCGATCGCCCGATCAACGAGACCACTGCGCCGACCGGAGATACGCGCGACGGTGGCCGCACTGTCGCACGCCGAACAGTGTCTGGGCCGAGAATGACCGCACCATCGCCTGGACGACTCCGGCGAGATGCCGGCGCACGATGACGGTCCCGGACGATGCGGCGGCACACCGACCGGTACCGGCGGGCCTCGCGGGTGACCGGTCGTAGGGTGAAGCGCGTGACCATCGACCTGCATGCGGACCCGATCACACTGACCGCCGCCCTCGTCGACATCCCGAGCGTCTCGCGCGACGAGGCCGCCATCACCGACGCGGTGGAGCGGGCACTGGTGGAGCAGACGACGGGCTTCGAGATCCTCCGGCACGGGAACGTGGTGCTGGCACGCACCCACCGCGGGTTGCCGACCCGGGTGATCCTGGCCGGGCACTTGGACACCGTGCCGATCGCCGACAACGTGCCCGGCCGGTTCGCGGTGGGCCCGACAGGCGAACAGGTCTTCTACGGCTGTGGCTCGGTGGACATGAAATCCGGCGACGCGGTCTTCCTGCATCTGGCCGCCACCGTCGCCGATCCGGTGCACGACCTGACCCTGATCTTCTACGACGGCGAGGAGATCGCCGCCGAGTTCAACGGCCTCGGGCACATCGAACGCGACCTGCCCGACTGGCTCAGCGGCGACCTCGCGGTGCTCGGCGAACCGTCCGGCGGCTGGATCGAGGCCGGTTGCCAGGGCACGCTGCGCGTGCGGCTGAGCGCCTCGGGCGTGCGCGCGCACTCGGCGCGAGCATGGCTGGGGGACAACGCGATTCACCGCTTGGCCCCGGTCTTGCAGCGGCTCGCCGACTACCGCGCCCGGGAAGTGGACATCGACGGCTGCGTCTATCGCGAGGGACTGTCCGCGGTCCGGGTCGCCGGCGGCGTGGCGGGCAACGTGGTGCCGGACGCCGCCGAACTGGACGTCAACTTCCGTTTCGCGCCCGACCGCACCGTCGACCAGGCCGTCGAGCACGTGCGCGAGGTCTTCGCCGGGCTCGAGTTGTCCTTCGAAGTGACCGACTCGGCGCCGGGCGCGCTGCCGGGGCTGACGGCTCCGGCGGCCAAGGACCTGATCGCGTCGGTACAGCGCCACGGCGGCGGCGGTGTGCGCGCGAAGTACGGCTGGACCGACGTCTCGCGTTTCGCGGCCCGCGGCATCCCCGCCGTCAACTTCGGTCCGGGCGATCCAAACCTCGCGCACAAGCGCGACGAACACGTTCCCGTCGACCAGATCAGCGCGGTCACCGCCATGCTGCGCGGCTACCTGAGCGGCACTCCGGACTGAACGGCGGGTGCGGACCCGCGGGTGCCGCCGCATCCGGCCCGGGATCGTCGCGACCGCCGTACTGCCGCCGCGCGCGTGATCGACCGGGCACGAACTTCCCGCGCCCGTCCGTCCGCGTGATCTCGTTCGTGGCGATCTCCGCGACGGCGTCGATCAGAGGTCGAAGAGGTCCGGCGAGCCCGTCCGAGTGCACCTGGATGGCTTCGGGCGCGCAGCGGCGCGGCTGGAGGTTCGGCTGCTGCCGACCCGGCCACGCGGCCCGATTCCCGCTGATGGCCGCGATCGCGGGTGCCCGACTCCGACTCGCCGCCCGCCTGATTCGCACGGTGACGTGCGCCTCGAGCGCCGAGATTGCGATGGTGTCTCGCCCTGCCTGCGTCCGGCTGAACGTCGGACGACTTCTCTCGTCCGGCCCGTGAGTCCCTCTTGCCGGGCGGTAGCGTGGAACGCATGTCCACCGACGCCGCGGACCGTGAGGTCGCCCCCGAACCGAAGTCGAGACCGAAGTTCCGCGGGCCGATCATGTTCCGCCGCGACCGTGCCGACGGCGTCAGCACCGCCGACCGGAATCTGCTGGACAAGCGCGGCGACACGGACTGGGTGCACACCGATCCGTGGCGCGTGCTGCGCATCCAGGCCGAGTTCGTCGAGGGCTTCGGCGCTCTCGCCGAGGTGCCCCGAGCGGTGACGGTCTTCGGTTCGGCGCGCACCTCCGCCGACCACCCGGAGTACCAGGCCGGACTCGCCATCGGCGCCGCGCTGGCGCGGGCGGGTTTCGCGGTGATCACCGGCGGCGGTCCCGGCGCGATGGAGGCGGCCAACCGAGGAGCATGCGAGGCGGGCGGCTACTCCATCGGTCTCGGCATCGAGCTGCCGTTCGAGCAGAGCCTCAACGACTGGGTCGACCTGGGCATCAATTTCCGGTACTTCTTCGTCCGCAAGACGATGTTCGTGAAGTACTCGCAGGCGTTCATCTGCCTGCCCGGCGGCTTCGGCACGCTCGACGAGTTGTTCGAGGCGCTGACGCTCGTGCAGACCCACAAGATCACCCGGTTCCCGATCATCCTGTTCGGCACCAGGTATTGGTCCGGGCTGGTCGATTGGTTGCGCGATTCGCTGGGCGGGTCCGGCAAGATCTCTCCGGGCGACCTCGGACTGCTGCACGTGACCGACAGCGTCGAGGAGGTCGTGAACATCATTCAGGCGGCCGCGATAGCGGGCGGCGCCGAGGACGCGATCGGGACGGAGGATCAGTGGTGAGCGAGCGGCCTTTCGCCGTCTGTGTCTACTGTTCGGCGAGCACGACCGACCAGGACTATCTTTCGCTGGCCGCCCGGGTGGGCACCGAGATCGCCCGGCGCGGTTGGCAACTGGTGTCCGGCGGCGGTCACGTCTCGATGATGGGCGCGATCGCCACCGCGGCGCGCGCCGGCGGCGCGAACACCATCGGTGTGATCCCCAAGCACCTGGTGCACCGGGAGGTCGCCGACGTCGACGCCGACGAACTGGTCGTCACCGACACCATGCGCCAGCGCAAGCAGGTGATGGAGGACCGCGCCGACGCCTTCCTCACCCTGCCCGGCGGCATCGGCACACTCGAGGAGTTCTTCGAAACCTGGACCGGCGGATATCTGGGACAGCACGAGAAACCCGTTGTTGTGCTGGATCCCAATGGATTCTTCCGCGGGTTGTTCTCCTGGCTGGACGAGTTGTACGAGCGGAAGTTCGTGCCCCAGACAGCGTTGTCCCGGATTACCGTGGTGACCGATCTCCCGTCCGCTTTCGCGGCGTTGGAGGCGCGCCTACCCCGTGAGGAGAGCTGAAGACGTGAGCACCGATGCCCGCTCGACGGTGAGTTTGGTCGACCTCGCCCGGCATCTCCCCGCGATGGCGCTTGACGCGCCCGGCATGCTCCGCAACGCGTTGAACATGCTCGTGACGCCGGAATCCAAGTCGTCGGTCGGGCTGTATTTCCAGCGCAACGCCCACCGGCATCCGGACCGCTTGTTCCTGCGGTTCGAGGGCGCGAGCTACACCTACGGCGAGGCCAACGCGGAGGTGAACCGGTACGCGAGCGTGCTCGCCGCGCGCGGGGTGCGGCGCGGCGACGTGGTGGGCGTGCTGATGACCAACCGGCCGGAAACCCTGTTCGTCGTGCTGGCGACGGTCAAGCTCGGGGCCACCGTCGGATTGCTCAACCATCATCAGCGCGACCAGGTGCTGGCGCACAGCCTCGGCCTGCTCGACAGCGTGCTGAACGTGGTGGGCGCGGAGTGTGCCGAGGCGATCGACTCGCTGCCCGAACCGCCCGCCAACGTGCTCGCGGCCGACGAACTCCGCGACGCGGCCCGCGACGCCGACGACGGCGACCCGCCGAGCTGTGCGGAGGTCACCGCGCGCGAGCGGGCGTTCCTCATCTTCACCTCCGGCACCACCGGACTGCCGAAGGCCAGCGTGATGACCCACCTGCGCTGGACCAAGAGCATGGGCGGACTCGGTGGCCTGGGAATCCGCTTGCGCGGCAACGACACCCTGTACTGCTGCCTGCCGCTGTACCACAACAACGCGCTCACGGTCGCGTTGTCCGCGGTCCTGGCCGCGGGCGGCACGTTCGCCCTCGGCCGGAGTTTCTCCGCGTCCCGGTTCTGGAACGAGGTCATTCGCGAACAGGCCACGGCGTTCATCTACATCGGCGAACTGTGCCGCTACCTGATCAACCAGCCGGCCGAGCCGACCGACCGGCAGCACCTGATCCGGCTCGCCGTCGGCAACGGATTGCGTCCGGAATTGTGGGACGAGTTCAAGTCCCGGTTCGGCATCGAGCGCATCGTGGAGTTCTACGGTGCGAGCGAGGCGAACATCGCCTTCGTCAACGCATTCGGCGTGGACCGGACGGCGGGTTTCGGTCCGCTGCCGTATGCCGTCGTGGAGTACGACGAGGAGACCGGAAAGGCGAAGCGCGACAAGAACGGCCGCCTGCGCCGGGTCGGCACCGGTGGCGTCGGCCTGCTGTTGGCCAAGGTCACCGACCGCTCCCCGTTCGATGGTTACACCGACAAGGCCGCCTCCGAGGCCAAGCTGGTGCGCGACGGCTTCGAATCCGGGGACGTCTGGTTCGACACCGGCGACCTGGTGCGCGACCAGGGCTGGCACCACATCGCGTTCGTGGACCGGCTCGGCGACACGTTCCGCTGGAAGGGGGAGAACGTGGCGACCACCGAAGTGGAGGGCGCGCTGAGCAAGGCGGAGTCGATCGAGCAGGCGGTGGTCTACGGCGTGGACATCCCCGGAACCGACGGCAAGGCGGGAATGGCCGCGGTGACGCTGCATCCGGGCGCGGAATTCGACGGTGCGGCGGTGGCGAAGCTGGCCTACGACCAATTGCCGGGTTACGCCGTGCCGCTGTTCATTCGCATCGTGCACGAGCTGGAACAGACTTCGACGTTCAAGAGCCGCAAGGTGGACCTGCGCAAGCAGGGCTACGCCGACGATCCCGACAGCACGCTGTACGTGCTCGCGGGCCGCACCGAGGGATACATCCCCGCCTACGCCGATTACGCCGCCGACGTAGCCGCGGGCCGCGCCCCGAAGAACTGACGGCCATCTGCGGAAAAGAGCTGGTGGCGGTGGTTCCCCCACCTCCGCCAGAGGACTGCTGGCTGATCTTGTGGCACTCGACTGGTACGGTCTGAGAATTAGGAGACCACTGGTTTCGTGAGCACACGGGTCACTCGTGGGGTACGCCCAAGCCCCGGCGACACGACCTGTCCGCGATCCCTGTCTCCTGATTTGTACGGCCTGATTCGCGGAGAGGCGGGAGAGCGACATGTTCAGCTCGACCGCGGCCCCGCTTCCCACGCTGTGCGGGCGGCCGGTGGCGACGGATCGGGCGCTCGTGATGGCGATCGTGAACCGCACCCCGGACTCGTTCTACGACCGCGGCGCCACGTTCACCGATGCGGCGGCCATGGATGCCGTGGCGCGCGCGGTGGACGAGGGCGCCGATCTCGTCGACATCGGCGGGGTGAAAGCCGGGCCGGGTGATTCGGTGGACGCGGCCGAGGAGACGCGCCGGGTGGTGCCGTTCGTCGCGGCCATTCGCGCGAAGTACCCGGAGCTACTGATCAGCGTCGACACCTGGCGCGCCGATGTTGCGTTGGCGGCGGTGGGCGAGGGGGCGGATCTGATCAACGACACCTGGGCCGGCGCCGACCCCGATCTCGTTCCGGTGGCCGCCGCGCACGGTGCGGGTGTGGTGTGCAGCCATACCGGTGGCGCGGTGCCGCGCACCAGGCCGCACCGCGTCCGATACACCGACGTGGTGGAGGAGGTCACCGGAACCGTGGTGCGGGCCGCCGAGGAAGCGCTCGCCGCGGGAGTGCGCCGGGATTCGATCCTGATCGATCCGACGCATGATTTCGGCAAAAACACTTATCACGGTCTCGAACTGTTGCGCCGAGTCGACGTTCTTGTAAAAACCGGATGGCCAGTCTTGATGGCGCTGAGCAACAAGGATTTCATCGGGGAGACTCTAGGTGTCGGTCTTTCCGAACGGCTGGAGGGCACTTTGGCGGCGACAGCGTGGTCGGCGGCGGCAGGCGCCAGAGTTTTTCGTGTCCACGAAGTCGCAGCGACCCGGCGGGTCGTGGACATGATCGCCGCTATCCAGGGCATCCGGCCCCCCGCACGAACCTTGCGAGGTCTGGCATGACATTTCAACACCGTGAGCCCGCCTGGGCGACGACCAATACCTGGGACACCCCGAACTGGCGCGTGGACGAACTCGTCTCCGCTAAAGCCGGGCGCACCGTGTCGGTGGTGCTGCCCGCGCTGAACGAAGAACGGACCGTGGCCGACGTGGTGGCCAGCATCCGGCCGCTGCTCGGCACACTGGTGGACGAGCTGATCGTGCTGGACTCCGGCTCGACCGACGCCACCGCGGAGCGGGCCCGCGCCGCGGGCGCCGAGGTGATCAGCCGCGAGCAGGCGGTTCCGGAGCTGGAGCCGGTTGCGGGCAAGGGCGAAGTGCTGTGGCGCTCGCTGGCGGTGACCAGCGGCGATCTGATCGCCTTCGTCGACTCCGACCTCATCGACCCGGATCCCGCCTTCGTGCCGAAGCTGCTCGGTCCGCTGCTCACGGTGGACGACATGCACCTGGCCAAAGCGTATTACCGCAGGCCGTTGCGGCAAGGCGGCGCGGTGGACGCGCATGGCGGCGGCCGCGTCACCGAACTGGTCGCCCGGCCCCTCCTGGCCGCGCTGCGACCGGAGCTGTCGCAGGTGTTGCAGCCGCTCGGCGGCGAGTACGCGGGCACCCGCGAACTGCTCACCTCGGTGCCGTTCGCCCCGGGCTACGGGGTGGAGATCGGGCTGTTGCTCGACACCTACGACCGGCTCGGCATGTCCGCGATCGGCCAGGTCAACCTGGGTGTGCGCACACATCGCAACCGTCCGCTGGCCGACCTGGGGGTGATGAGCCGCCAGATCCTCGGCACCGTGCTCGGTCGCAGCGGTATCCAGGACTCCGGCGCCGCGCTGACCCAGTTCCCGCTGATCGGCGACGAGTTCACCGCGCACCGCACCGAGGTCTCCCTGCTGGACCGCCCGCCGATGAACACCCTCCGGCCGGCCTGCGCCGCGGCCTGATCCGTTCTCGCGCCGCATGCGGATGCGGTCAGGCCCCTTCCGCATGCGGGTCGCGCATGTATCCCGCCTCGATCAGAGTCCGGAAGGCCGCGTACTTGTAGACGCACTCGGAGGGTTCACAGATCCGGTGGCGCTGCATGAGTTCGTGCGCCTCCGCCACCGTCAAGGGCTCGACGGGTAGTCGCTGCGGCCTGCCGATCGGACAGACCGGGAGCGCGGGGGCGGGCAGTTGTTCCGCGATCACGTGCTCGGTGACGCCGACCCGGCGCCGCCGGTTCGCCGGTCCGTGCAGCAACCCGATGGTGGCGAGCAGGCTCGCCGCGCCGACGAGCGAGCAGAGGACGGCGATCTGGGTGGCGGTCACGGCGCATTTCTCCTCTCGGTGGGGCGGGCCGGGCAGAACGTGGCGGGGCCGAAGCGCAACGCACCGTCACCAACGTGCAGTTAATTTTCAGCAAATCAAGTGTGGGCCGAGTGAGCGCGTCGTGCAAGTGGGATTGGACGCGCCGCCGACCGGTATGTGCGGCTCTGGGGCCGGTATTCCCGCCGACCGGCGGTCCAATCCGCCACACGTACGAACTTCGAGCTGATCAGCCGGCGAATGGGTCCCCTCGATGCGCTGCATCGGGGAAGTGGAGTGCCGCCGCGCTCGGCCGGAACCTGGGCGACGAGGGAGGTGGCCGTCTCGTCCGCGCGCCGAGTCCCCGTCGCTGTTCCGCACTGTATGCCCCGACGTCAGGACGACTGCCTCGGCGTATCCGACGGCCTGTGGCCGTGGACGCTGGACCGGTCAACGCGGCTTCGAACTCCCGGGGTCCGGGGCTGATCGTTCCACCACGTGTGCCGACGTGACCGACTCGTGTGACAGCAGGGTGAGCAATTACCCGAGTGCCGCGCGCTTGGCGCCGGCGCTTCGCGCATCGGGTCCGGCCGCAGCGCGTTGAGCCCGAGAAATCGGTGAATTTCCGCTGTGCCGGCCGCTGGTTAACCGAAGGCTATTGGTTGCGGCGACGATGATCCGGCAGCAGTACCTGGTTCGCATCGTCCTCGGTCGCCGAATCCGCGGCAGCGTCACGGGGCTCGTCGGCCTCGGTGCCGGATTGCTCGCGTTCCTCGCGCCCGGGATCGACCGACTCGGCGTCGGTATTCGGCGAGCCGGATTCCGGTTCACCGTCCACCGGGCCGTCCGCCTCGGGTGACGGAGCCGACTGCTCCCGCGCGAGCCGGGCCTGGAGATCGGCGACGGTCACATGAGCCTTCGACCCGGTCGGCCGCAGCAGCACACTGATGATCAGGCCGACCAGGCCCACCGCCAGGACGGCCCCGCCGATCAGCAATAGCGGATTCACGATTTCCTCCTTGCCGGACGCCTCACGCGGCCGTTTCTCGGAGAGCGGTTATCGTCCAGCTATTCAATCATCCGCGTATGAACGCACTCGGGGGAGGGGTGGTGACCTGGGGCACATAATGTGCGGCTGCTTTTTAAGTCGAGAGAGTCGCTGTGAACAGGTGATCAGCAGAGCTAGTGGTGCCCGTTCGGCGGCTCGAGTCATTTTCTGCTGCGCTGATTGCGCGCGTTCTGCGCTCGGTCATGATGACCAGATATTTGCTGAAATCCGTTGTCTCAGTATGTCCGACGCGCCGGGCATCTCGGGGCGGATCCGCAGCGCCTTCACCCGGGTCGCGGCTCAGCGGCGCAGACCCGTTGCGGGCGATCTGTTCTCGGGATCGTGGCGGTAGACCGGCGTGAGCAGCTCGGCCTCCAGCGGTTCGCCGGTGGCACGGTCGAAGCGACAGGCGATCAGCACGGAGAACAGGTGATTGCTCGCTCGTTCGTGCAGGGTGGCCAGCCGGGTGGCGAGCAGCCGGATCGCGCCGAGCGAGCCCGGCGGATGCATGCCGTCGATCATCAATACGCTGCCCCGCCCGTCGGGCCTGGGAAGCCTGCCCAGGTAGGCGATGTCGTGCGGTTCGGGTCCGCCCGGCCGGTAGACCCGTCGGGCCGCCCGGTCCTCGATGCCCCGGCGCGCGTCACCCATTATGGCTACGGCGCGGCGCAATCGTGGGTCCGCGGCGACCAACTGACGCAAGCTCGGGGACAGTTCCGGCCCGCCCAGCACGATCAAGCCGTCCCGCCGCAAATCGACCGGACGGCCCGGTAGGAAATGCTCGACCGCCACGCTGAAACCGAGTTCGCGTAGCAGCTCGGCCAATCGTTGCGGCGCCGCGGGATCCGGCGCGCCGATCACCCGCCCTGCGCGCACCTCCGGGACGAGCACGGTGAGCGAGCCGTGCCCGAAGAACAGTCCTTCCGGCGCGGGTCCCTGCGTACTCACCTGGTGGATACGGGCCCGGGAAAGCCCGGCCGCCGCACCGATTCTGGCGAACGTCCAGCCTTCGGCATGGAGCTCCCGGATCACGGCACGCCGAATCCTGGTCAGTTCGTTGATGGTCTGCTGGGCCGCCGCCACCCCGTCGGTGGCCGCCTTCAGTCGCTCGACCTTGTCCTCGATCGCGAACACGCGCGCCACGTCATCGGCCGACATGTGCGAAGTCTAGACAGCTGAACAGCTCAATGTGTCTAGTCTTCTTGACGTTCAGGTGGCGTCGGTGTCGATCGGAGGACGTTCGTTGCGCTCCAACGGCTTATCCAACTTGGGCATCGGATAGTCCGGCATCCCGCTGTTCGTGCTGTACAGGTCCTTGGGATCGGGCAGCGCGCTGTCGAAATCCCGGAACAGCGAATCATCGCCGTTGAGAAGATGTTTGGTCACCATCGCCCGCGGCGTCATACCGCGCAGTTGGTTCAGGTCGGCCAGCGGTTTACGCAGATCCTCGAACTCCGGCCCCAATTCCTCTTTCAGCTGAGACGTGGCGCCACTCGCGTAATCACGCACCTGCCGCAGGCTGCGCGTGGTCCAGCGCACGGCACCGGGCAAGCGCTCCGGGCCGAGAATCACGAGGGCGGCGACGAGCAGGATGACCATCTCGCTCCAGCCGATGTTGCTGAACACGTAACCAGGCTACCTGGCCCGGTCAGCGGGTCGTCCATTGATAGCCGACCGGGAAATGAACGGTGGGTGTTGTCCGGGCTTTTCCAGGCCGTACAGCACCCACCGCACGTACAAGAAAAGGAATCTATGTGGGGTAGATCACAGTCTTGCCGTTGTGTATGCCGCCGTAGCAGTACTCCACGCCGTCCGTCGCGACCGCGGTGTGCCCTCCACCCGGGCGGCAGTCGAACCAGTCGACGTAAGTGTCGTTCGTGGTAGCGCCGGCCGGTGCCGCGGACAGCCCCACGGTGGCGACCGCCGCCATAGTGGATCCGAGAATGAAAATGGCGAGATGACGCATCACAGCCCTCCCCGTGCTGCTGGATTTCGACAGCGTGACTCTATCCGCCGCGGTTTTGCGGCGTCTAGCGAAAATAATTGGGGTTCTGCGTTATTAGTTGGCGCGGGGAACTGCTAGTCGGATTCCAGGGTCACCGGGACGTCGACTCGGCGGCCGTCGCGGATGAGCTGGACGACCACGGTCTGGCCGATCTTGCTGGACTGTTCGGCCACCGTGAACTCGTCGGAGCTGGTGACCTCCCGATCGCCGACGCGCACGATGACATCGCCTTCGACGATGCCCGCCCGCGCGGCCGGGCCGTTCGGCGACACGTCGGCCACCGCGGCTCCGCTCATGACGTCATTGGCGACCGTCTTGGTGCGGAGGGACAGACCCATGGTCGGATGGTGCACCACACCGTCACGGATCAAGGTCTGCGCGACCTCGGTCATCTTGTCCACCGGGATGGCGAAGCCGAGGCCGACCGAGCCGCCGGTCTCGCTGCGGATGGCGGTGTTGATGCCGATGACCCGGCCGTCCATGTCCACCAGAGCGCCACCGGAGTTACCGGGGTTGATCGACGCGTCGGTCTGCACGGCGTCGATCACGGCCTTCGTGTCGCTGCCCTCGCCCTCCAGTTTCACCGGGCGGTGCAAGGCGCTGACGATGCCGGAGGTGACGGTCTTGCTCAGGCCGAGCGGCGATCCGATGGCCAGCACGTCGTCGCCGACCTGTACGTTGCCGGATTTGCCGAGCTGAGCGACGGTGAGATTCTTCACATCGACCTTCAGGACGGCCAGGTCGGTCTTCGGGTCGCGGCCGACGATCTGGGCGGGCACCCTGGTGCCGTCGGAGAACTGCACCTGGATCGCGGATCGGTTGGTCTTGTCCTGGGCGGCCATCGAGACGACGTGGTTGTTGGTGACGACGTAGCCGCCGCCGTCGATCACCACGCCGGAGCCGGTGGCGCCGTTCTCACCGACGGTCACGCGGATGGAGACGACCGAGGGCAACACGGCGTTGGCGACCTTTGCGATCAGGCCGTGCGGGCGGTTTCCGTCGCCGCCCTGTTCGAGGGCCACCTTGCGGGAGGTCAGCGTCGAGGCGGTTTCCGCGGTCAGGCGGCCGACCAGCCCGCCGAGCAGGCCGATGACGAGTGCGACGAGCGCGAGTAGGGCCAGCGCCTTGGGCGCGACTCGGGAGCCGAACAGCACTTCGCGGGCGCTGAGCTTCTCGGCCTGCGGCAGCGCCTGCGGTTTGGGTGTGGGCACCGCGGGGGCTCCGAGGCGGGCGACCGCCTCCGGGTCGCGCCATGGATCGGCCGGTCCGGCAGCGGGAGCCTGGCCACCGGCCGCGTCGGGATCGCGCTGCAGGAGTTCGCTGGAGCCTTCTGGACGGCCGAAAGCCTCGGCCAGCACCGCGTCGGGCGGACGGTTCTGCAGTTCGGGACCGGATTGCGGCGCCGCGCCCGCCTTACGGAGCGGCAGCGGCTCGGCGAACGAACCGGACAGGCCGGACGGTCTGCGGAAGGCCCGCGCCGTGTGCGTGTCGACATGGGGCCGGTAGACCGGGCGCGGACCGAGCACGGGTGCGTCCGGAGGACGGAGATTCCCGCGGTTGGCCGCCGAATCCGAGGTGTCGGCCGATCCGGAATTCGTCGATTCGGTGGTCACTCGGGAAACTCTACTTGCGCCACCACGTGGTCCACCGGGTCGCGGTGAACGAATCGGTCAGAAACCCGAAAACCGCGTCGTTACGCCCGGACTGACCGGAGGTCGGGGCGGGCGTCCGGCCACTGGACGCGCCGCCGGGCAACTCCGCGAGGGGAATTTTGGTCAGGCTGTCGTGCAGCCCGGTCGGAATCGCGACCTGGCCTGCGTGCCGCAGTGCGATGCGCGCCTGTTGCTGGGCATCGACCTCGGCCGCGCATTCGGGACACAGCGAGAGGTGCTGAGCGGCACGCAGGTAGGCGTTCATCCGCAACTCACCGTCCACGTACGCCGCGATCGCCTCGCTCGCCAAATGCTCGGTGGGGCGAAAACGGGGCGGACGACGACCGGACGTGCTGAAGTCGCCACTCATTCGGTGCTCACCCTTCCAACCGACATCGACCGATGTTCGGGCGATGCCGGCTTCCGACGAATCACCCTATGTTCGCGTCAGCGGCGAACCGCTGCTCACTTCCATTATGCGCAAGGTAGTCGCGCAGGGCTTGGCGTCCACGGTGGATCCGACTGCGCACAGTGCCCAGTTTCACGCCGAGCGTAGCGCCGATCTCCTCGTAGGACAGCCCCTCGATATCGCACAGGACCACGGCCGCGCGGAACTCCGGCGCGAGCGAATCCAGAGCCGATTGCAGGTCGGGATCCAGCCGGGCGTCGTGGTAGGCCTGCTCCGGCCCCGGGCCCTCGGCGGGCACCCGGTCGTAGTCCTCGGGCAGCGCTTCCATCCTGATCCGGTTGCGGCGGCGCACCATGTCCAGGAACAGGTTGGTAGTGATGCGGTGCAGCCATCCCTCGAAGGTGCCCGGTTGGTAATTCGACAGCGAACGGAACACCCGGATGAACGTCTCCTGGGTGAGGTCCTCCGCGTCCTGTGCGTCGCCGGAGAGTCGGTAGGCCAGGCGATAGACCCGGTCCGCGTGCTCGCGGACGAGTTCGTCCCACGTGGGCATCGCCGACCGGTCGCCGGTGGCATCGAAGGCAGCAGTCCCGGTCAGCTCGACCGCGTCCTCGGCGGACTCGGCCTCGACCGGCAGGATCTGCTCGGGCAGGGTGGCGTATTCGCGCGCCGCATCGACCATGTGGATGGGGCTACCTCCTACTAGGGACCGCAAACGTCGGGAACTCGCTCGGGGCCGGGTCTACGGTCCGTCACGTACGGATACAACCGACAACCGGTATGTCGTTGTTCCCGCGTCCCGTGTTAATGCACGGTCGGTGGTCTTGCGATGCCCATACTCTTTCTGGTCCTGATATGGCCGGGTTATGGAGATGCTGAGGGTCACCTGAGAAAACCGGCGGCGGAAATGGCGGGCGGCGCGTGTTGTCCGGAACGCCGAGATCACCCGCCCGGCGTTAGCCTCATACCCGTGGCATCGAATCTGGAGCGGAATCTCGCCTATGTGGAGGAATCCGTCGTGGAAGACGAAATCCTCGTCAGCGCGCGGGAACGGGCCACCGAACTCGGCGCGATACCCGTGCCGCCCTCGGTGGGTGCGCTGCTGAGCATGTACGCGCAGTTGCTCGGTGCGCGCGCGGTGGTCGAGGTCGGCACCGGCGCGGGCATCAGCGGCCTGTGGCTGCTCGACGGCATGCGCGAGGACGGCACGCTCACCACCATCGATTCGGAGCCGGAACACCAGCGCGCGGCCAAGGAGGCGTTCCGCGCCGCCGACATCCCGCCCGCGCGCACCCGCCTGATCAACGGGCGGGCGCTGGACGTGCTGCCCCGGCTGGCCGACGGCGCCTACGACCTGGTCTTCATCGACGCCGCGCCGCTGGAGCACCCGGAGTACGTCGCTCAGGCCGTGCGGCTGCTGCGCGACGGCGGCGCCATCCTGCTGCACAACGCGCTGCTGGGCGGGCGCGTACCCGATCCGGCGCAACGTGATCCGGCCACGCAGGCGGTGCGCGCCGCCACCCGCGCCGTCGCGGAGAATCCGGAACTCACCTGCGTGCTGATTCCGGTCGGCGACGGATTGCTTTGCGCCTCACGCGGTTAGCGATTCGCGGAGCAGTCTGATTCCACCCCGGAATCCGGGGTATGCGCTGAGAAAGAACTCAGTGAGGAAAACAGTTATGCGTGAACTAACACCCCTCGAAGTAGCGGCTATGGGGGAAGTCGTGACCGAACGGCGCACGAGTTGGTTGCGGCCGACGATGATGGCCCTGCTGCTCGTGATTCTGGGAGCGGTGCTGGTGATGGTGGTGGTGAGCAACACCGATTTCGACACCGGCCCGGCGAAAACCACGCCTACCCCCGGTCCCTGTGAGCCGTTCTGCACCCAGAACGTCGCCCCGCCCGCCCCGTAATCCCGCTGTCGACCGCGCGCGTACTCCGGCCGAATAGGCCTGCCGCCGAAGTTTTTCCGGAATTCCTGGCCGCCGTGCCGTTTCTTCATCGCAGCCGCACCACCCGCCGGCGTTCGCGAAACAGCCACCGAACGAGCACGGTTCGGCGCATGATGCCGCGAAAGACCGAAGATCCCCGATACTGGTGGAAGTCATGTTCCGAGTGGATCCGGAGGCGGGTGCGGCATGGTGATGATGATGTTTCTCTGGGACGAAGACGAGCGTCGTCCGAAGCCGATTCATTGGGGCCGGACCATGATCGCTTTCGCCGCGGTGCTGTTGTTCGCCGTGCTGGTGGTCTATTTGGTGAGTACCGCCGATTTCGGCGGCGCCTCGAAATCCACCGTGCCACGCACCCCGGGCCCTTGCGCGCCGTTCTGCATCAATTCGCCCGCGCCCGAGCCGGGCGCGCCCTAGCCCGATCCAGGCGGTACTACACCCAGACGCCCTTGCCGACCGTGACGACACCGCCGTTGCTCACGGCGAAGCGGCTGCGGTCGCGCGCCAGGTCCACTCCGATGATCTCGCCCTCGCCGACGACGACGTTCTTGTCCAGAATGGCGTGCCGTACCACCGCGCCGCGCCCGATCCGCACGCCGGGCATGAGCACGCACCCCTCGACAGTGGCGCCGTCGTCGACCATGACGTTGCCGCTGAGCACCGAATTGCGGACGGTGGCGGCCGACAGGATGCTGCCCGCGCCCACGATGCATTCCTGCGCCAGGCCGCCCTGGGCGAACTTGGCGGGCGGAAGGTTCTCGGTCGCCCCGCGGATCGGCCAGTGACGGTTGTAGAGATTGAACACCGGATGCACCGAGACCAGGTCCATGTGCGCGTCGTAGAACGCGTCGATGGTCCCGACATCGCGCCAGTAGCCGCGGTCGCGGTCGGTGGCGCCCGGCACGTCGTTGTCGGCGAAGTCGTAGACACCGGCCTGCCCCGCCGCGACGAGGGCCGGGATGATGTCGCCGCCCATGTCGTGGTCGGAGTCGGAGTTGTCCGCGTCCGCCCGGATCGAGTCCACCAGCACCTTGGTGGTGAAGACGTAGTTGCCCATGGACGCGAAGGTGACGTTCGGGTCGTCCGGGGTGCCGGGCGGATGCGCGGGCTTCTCCAGGAACTGCGTGATGCGGCCGGACTCGTCGCTATCGATGCAGCCGAACGCGCTCGCCTGGCTGCGCGGCACCCGGATGCCGGCCACGGTTACACCGGCACCGGAATCGATGTGATGGCGCACCATCTGCTCCGGGTCCATCCGGTAGACGTGATCGGCGCCGAAAACCGCGATGTATTCCGGGTCCTCGTCGTAGATCAGGTTCAGTGATTGCAGGATCGCGTCCGCGCTGCCGGTGTACCAGCGCGGTCCCAGCCGCTGCTGGGCGGGCACGGGGGTGATGTACTCGCCCGCGAAACCGGACAACCGCCAGGTCTGCGAGATGTGCCGGTCGAGCGAATGCGACTTGTACTGGGTGAGCACGCACAGCCGCAGGAAACCCGCGTTGACCAGATTGCTGAGTACGAAATCGATGAGACGGTAGGCGCCGCCGAACGGGACGGCGGGCTTGGCGCGGTCGGCCGTGAGTGGAAAGAGTCGCTTGCCCTCACCACCGGCGAGCACGATTCCGAGTACGTGCGGCTGGCTCCTCACACCTGCCAAACTACCGGGTGAAGCGCCCGTGAGTGGCCGCCGCGGACGCGAACGTTTAGTTTGGATCGGTGAGTTTCGGCACGGATGGCGGACGTTCGCCGGTGGATTCCGGCGAACGGGACCGGCTTCGCGTCGCGATGCTGACCCGCGAGTATCCGCCCGAGGTGTACGGGGGGGCCGGGGTGCACGTCACGCAGTTGACGGCGCATTTGCGTCAACTGTGCGAGGTGACCGTGCATTGCATGGGTGTCGACCGCGCCGATGCCGTGGTCCACCAACCGGATCCGTCGCTCTACGCCGCCAACGCCGCGCTGCAGATGATGTCCGCCCAGTTGCGGATGGCCGACGCGGTGGGCGATGTGGACGTGGTGCACTCGCATACCTGGTACAGCGGCTTGGCCGGCCATCTGGCCGCGGCCCTCTACGGCGTCCCGCACGTGCTGACCGCCCATTCCCTGGAGCCGCGCAGGCCGTGGAAGGCCGAGCAGCTCGGCGGCGGCTACCGGCTGTCGTCCTGGTCGGAGCGCAACGCCGTCGAGCACGCCGACGCCGTCATCGCGGTGAGCGAGGGCATGCGCCACGACGTGCTCGACGCCTACCCTGCGGTGGACCCGGACCGTGTACATGTGGTGCACAACGGCATCGACGGGGCGGTCTGGCATCCCGGCCCCCCGGCGGGCGGCGAGCCGTCGGTGCTCACCGAACTCGGCGTGCGGGCCGACCTTCCCCTCGTCGCCTTCGTCGGCCGCATCACGCGCCAGAAGGGCGTCGGCCACCTGCTGGCGGCCGCCCGCGACTTCGACCCCGACATCCAGCTCGTGCTGTGCGCGGGCGCGCCGGACACGCCGGAGCTGGAGCACGAGGTCGCCACGGCCGTCCAGGAGCTGCGACAGCGGCGCGGTGGGGTGTTCTGGGTGCGCGAGATGCTGCCGACCGAGCGGATCCGGCAGATTCTCGCCGCGTCGGCACTGTTCGTGTGCCCGTCGGTGTACGAGCCGCTGGGCATCGTCAATCTGGAGGCGATGGCCTGCGCGACCGCGGTGGTCGCCTCCGACGTGGGCGGCATCCCCGAGGTGGTCGACGACCGCAACGGCCGACTGGTGCACTACGACGCGGGCGCAGCCGAGGACTACGAGCACGGACTCGCCGCCGCCGTGAACGAAGTGGCCGGTGATCCGGAGCTGTCCGCTCGGCTGGGCGCCGCGGGGCGCGAGCGCGCGATCTCCGAATTCGACTGGTCACGCATCGCGGCGCGCACGGTCGCGGTCTACGACGAGGTCAGAAAAGGCTGAGCCGGGCGATCATGCCGCCCGGCGGTAGGTGCCGACGACGACCGACGCGGTGACCTCGACGGTCTCCGGCAGCCGCGCGAGACGCTCCGCTCCGGCGGCCGCGTGATGCGCGGACGGACCCATGCCGACCACATGTACGACATCGGTTCTGGCGAGCGTCATCGGATACTCGATCAATGTCCGGTCCACGGGTTCGAGATGTCCCGTCATCGCGGCGTCGAGCCTGCTGTTCTTGTCGGGGTCGACCCGCACCATGTCCAGCGGCTCGATCAGTTCGCCCAAGTGGCGCTCGGTGGGTGTGGCGACAACGAAGCGACCGTCCTCGGTGAGCACCCTGGCGATCTCGCCGGGATTGCGCGGGGCGAAGACGGAGAGTACGCAGGCGAGCGCGCCGTCGCGGATCGGTAACCCGCGCCACGCGTCGGCCAGCACCGCCGCGGCGCGCGGGTGCGCGCGGGCGCATCGCCGGACGGCGGGTTTGGCCACGTCCAGCCCGATGCCGACAGCCGGGGGAGCGGCGTCGAGTGCCCGGGCGAGGTAGTAGCCGGTGCCCGCGCCGACCTCCAGCACCGGACCGTCCGTCCGGCGCGCCGTGGCGGCGCGCGCCACAGCGTCCGCGATCGGCCTGAAGTGGCCCTCGCTCTGGAAGGCGGCGCGGGCGTCGAGCATGGCCGCGGTGTCCCCGGTCATCTTGGTCGACGCACCGGTCAGCAGGCTGACGTAGCCCTGCCTGGCGACGTCGAAACTGTGGCCGCGACCGCAGCGCAGTGCTCGATCCCGCGGTTCGAGCGCGAGCGACGCGGCATCCCGGTGCGCCCGCAGGCATTCCGGGCAGGCCAGGACGTCGGCCGCGTCGGCGAGGGCCGAGTGCTCAGCCGGGGCCACTCAGCTCGTGACGCTCTTCAGTTCGTCACCGAGCGCCGCTGCTTCGTCCGGCGTGAGCTCGACGACCAGACGCCCGCCACCCTCGAGTGGAACCCGCATGACGATTCCACGCCCTTCTTTGGTTGCCTCGAGGGGACCGTCCCCGGTACGGGGCTTCATGGCCGCCATCCTCTGCTCCCTCCAGATCTGCGCGGTCCTTGCGCACTTTTTGGAACTCCAGTTGTCACCAACCAGCGAGCTCGCCGGCGTTTGGCGAGCTACACCCGTCCCATTCTTCCCTATCGCCGATAGGGACGGATAGCTGAGTTCAAAAAGTGACCGGTCGGCCTGTCTCGGGCCGGGCGCTGCCCACCCAGCAGTCGGCCACATGATCATCGACCATTCCGGTCGCCTGCATCAGGGCGTACGCCGTGGTCGGTCCGACAAACCGGAATCCACGCCGTTTCAATTCTTTTGCCATGGCGGTGGATTCGGGCGTGGTGGCGGGCACCTCGGCGCCGGAGCGCGGGCGCGGGCGCGGCCGCGGGGCGAACGACCAGAGCAACTCGTCCAAGCTGACGTCGAGGTCACGCGCGACGCGTGCGTTGGCGATGGCCGCGTCGATCTTGAGGCGGTTGCGGACGATGCCGGCGTCGGCCATCAGCCGGGCGACGTCGTCGGCACCGAACTCCGCGACTCGCGCGATCGAGAAATCTGCGAACGCCGCGCGGAAGGCCGGGCGTTTGCGCAGGATGGTCAGCCAGGACAACCCGGATTGGAACGCCTCCAAGCAGAGCCGTTCGAACAACGCGTCGTCGCCGTGCAGGGGCTTGCCCCACTCGTAGTCGTGATAGTCCCGGTAGAGCTGGGAATCCAACGGCCACGCGCAGCGGATCAGTCCGTCGTCGGCGAGGGCGCTCATTTCGACTCCGGCGCGATCGGCGTCTGCCATCGCGCGGCCTGCGCCTCGGCCAGTTGGTGCTGGAGCTCATCGATCCGCGCGGCCAGCCGGGCCAGCGCCCAATCCACCTCTCCGGCTTTGTAGCCGCGCACCACCTGCTGGAATCGCAACGCGCGCACGTCCGCCCCGGTGATCCCTTCCACCGGCAGCACGGTGGCCGTCGTACCCTCCGGCAGCGGCCCGAGTTCCTCCGCCCGCCCGAACACCGCACTGGCCAGTAGGAACAGCACCGCGGCGACCAAGCCGACGATCAGCACGTACAACAGCATGGTGAGCATGGGACCGAGCTTATTAGCGAGCACCGACAGTCGGGCTCGCGCGTGGCCCTACAAATGCCGGGTGGTGTCGATGCCGAGCGACATGCCCGCGAGGCCGCGACGTCGGACGGCGAGCTTGTCGGCGACCTCCAGCAGGGCCTTGGCGGCCGAGTTCTCCGGATCGCGCAGCACGATCGGAGTACCTTCGTCGCCCGCTTCGCGCAGCGCCTGTTCGATGGGGATCTGGCCGAGCAGCGGCACGCTCGCACCGACGGCGCGGGTGAGCCGGTCGGCGACGGCCTGCCCGCCGCCGGAGCCGTACAGGTCCATCCGGGTGCCGTCCGGCAGGTCCAGCCAGGACATGTTCTCCACCACGCCCGCGATGCGCTGCCGGGTCTGCAACGCGATCGCGCCCGCCCGCTCGGCCACCTCCGCGGCGGCGGGCTGCGGGGTGGTGACGACCAGGATCTCGGCGTTCGGGATCAGCTGTGCGATGGAGATCGCGACGTCGCCGGTGCCCGGCGGCAGATCCAGCAAAAGGATGTCGAGGTCGCCCCAGAACACGTCGGCGAGGAACTGCTGCAACGCCCGGTGCAGCATCGGGCCGCGCCAGACCACGGGGGTGTTTCCCTGGGTGAACTGCGCGATCGAGATCATCTTCACGTCGTGCGCGACCGGCGGCATGATCATCCGCTCCACCTGCGTCGGCCTGGCGTCGGTGCCGAGCATGCGCGGGATGGAATGACCGTAGATGTCGGCGTCCAGCACGCCGACCGACAGGCCACGCGCGGCCATGGCCGCGGCAAGGTTGACCGTCACGCTGGACTTGCCGACGCCGCCCTTTCCGGAGGCGACGGCGTAGACGCGGGTCAGCGAGCCGGGCTGGGCGAAGGGGATGACCGGATCGGCGGAGTCGCCGCGCAGCTGCTTGCGCAGTGCGGTGCGCTGCTCGTCGTCCATCACGTCGAGGTCGACGCTGACGGCGCCCACACCAGGCACGTCGGCGATGGCCTTGCTCACCCGCTGCGTGATCTCGGTGCGCAGGGGGCAGCCCGCCGTCGTCAGATAGATCTCCACGTGGACATCGCTATCAGCGCCGATGACGACGCTTTTCACCATGCCCAGTTCGGTGATCGGCTTGCGGATCTCCGGGTCGTCGACCTTCGCGAGGGCACCCCGCACATCCGATTCCGTAACCACTGGCATGGCCGGAATTTTAGGCGTGTCAAATTTTGGGCAGGTCTCCGGCCCGGGGTGCGACCCCCGTGCTGTAGGAGGTCTCCCATGCCATGACGTTCGCGACATAGGCCATGGAGTGGTTGTAGCGCAGGATCGCCTTGGACTGTTGCGCCAGGTCGCGCATGTTCAGGCCGCCGTCGCAGAGGTACCTCCCCGCCGTCAGCGCGGCGTCGAAGAGGTTCTGCGGATCGGCGATGCCGTCGCCGTTGCCGTCGGCCCCGTAGCGCTTCCAGGTGTCGGGCAGGAACTGCATCGGGCCGATCGCGCGGTCGTAGCTGTCCAAGCCGTCCAGCGCGCCGTCGTCGGAATCCCGGACGACGTGGTTGCCGTTGAGCGAACCGTCCAGCACGGGCCCGTAGACGGGGCTGAGCGGGTTGCCGTCGGCGTCGGCTTTGCCGCCGTACGCGTGGGTGGACTCGACCCGGCCGATACCGGCCAGCAGCGACCACGGCATGCCGCACACCGGGTTCTCGGCGGCCAGGACCCGTTCCGCGTTCTGATAGGCGGCGACGGCGATGCCGGGGACACCAAGCGGCCCGGCCTGCATGGCGGCGGCCTGCCGACCACTGGGCAGCGCAACGGTTTTCACCACGGGCGTCGCCGTGGGCGCGGCCTTGGCCATTGCGTGAGCGAGGAATTCGGTCCCGGCGACGGGCTCGACCATCGATTGCGCGGCGCCCTGAACGTCCTGGCCCTCCGGCGTATGGACGGCGGTCGCGAGCGGCGCTGCCTCGCCTACCTCGGAGGCGGCCGTGACGGATACGAGCCCTGCGGGAACCAATCCGGTCAACGCGATGACGGAACTCCGTCGAACGGTGGCAGGCGGTTGTTTTCGATGACGCCCCACGGTGTGGTGACCCTCCCATGGCTCGCTGTGAGCCCTTTGTTACGGAACCAAGGGGAAGGGTACCGCATCCGAGATCTTTTTGTTACTGCTTCGTGATCTGATGCCAGGTTTGAATCACTGCTGGGGCGCGGGTGGCGCGGGAAGGGGGATGACGATGCCGAACGGCAGGGTGATTCCGGGCGGCGGCGTGGGTGTGGGTTCGGCGGCGGTCGCCGATTCGGGTTCCGGTGCGGGTGGTGTGGTGGTGGCGGCGGGTTCGGATTCGCGGCGAGACTCGTTGTCGCGGGCGGGTAGGTCACCCGGGATGGGGGCAGGTTCGGCGGTGGCGAGCGTGGTGTCCGGCTGTCCGCATCCGGCGGCGAGCTGGTCCTGTGTGCCGGGTTGTCCTGCGGGAGCAGGCTGTCCTGCGGTGCCGGGTTGTCCCGCTGTAGCGGCCTCCGCGGGTTTGTCCGCCCCGGCGGGATCGGTGGAACCCGGGTTGCGCGGCTCGGCCGGTGTGGCGCTGTAAGGCTGCTGCGGTGCGAGCGGTACGCGGGCGGTTCCGGGTAGGTCCGGGAACGGCATCGGAGCGGGAACCGATTGCCCGACACAGGGATTCACCGGCGCTGGAGCCGGGCAGAAGATCCCGCACGGGATCGGCGGCAGACCGGGAAGCGTGATCATCACCTGCGTCGGCTGCGGTCGCGGCCGGGGCGCTCGATACTGTCCGGCCGGATCCGTGGTCGGGGTGGTGGTGCGCACCGCGGTCATGTCCGTGCCCGGCCCCACCGGCGGCAACGACCCCGGCGCCACCAGATCCGGCGACACCCGCACCTGCGTCGGCGAACCACCCGACCGATACGCCCGAGCCCAGCTCAACACATTCGCCGCGTACGCCATCGAGTTGTTGTACCGCAACACCGCCCGCAACTCCTGCGCCGGATCCCGCAGATCCAAACCCCCCGAACACAAATACTTCCCCGCCGCCAACGCCGCATCGAACACATTGTGCGGATCGGCCACCCCGTCCCCATTACCATCCGCCGCATACACCCCCCACGTCCCCGGCAAGAACTGCATCGGACCCACCGCCCGCG